>CAZMHC010000027.1:0-33679 GCA_964565955.1 uncultured Occallatibacter sp. | reverse complement strand
GGTTGCAACTCCAGGAAGTTATGCCGCCCTTGGCCACGCGCGCGCCGTCGGCGTCCCACCCCGTCGTAGAGATACCGGTTGGCGCTATCGTGGGGCGTTCATGTTTTCAAAAACCAGGCATCGACCGCGCGGCCTGAGCCACCCGCCTTTTCTGTCCAACTCGATACTAACATCCTACACTCCCATGTCCCAAAAGCGGGACCCTTCGACAAGCTCAGGGCAGGCTCTGGGGCACCCCGGCAAGAGCGGAACAGGGGGTACCCGGCGGAGATTGTCATGGATGTGGACACCTCCGTCGTAGATCACTCCCCGGTCTCAGAATCGAGACCGGGGCCACCCGCCAGTTATTTGTGGAGAGTCAGACCTGGGCCACCAGCCATCTTAGCGCAACGCCCGCTCATCGCAAAGAACGCGATGAACGGGGCACAGATTCTCAAAAATCAGAATCATTCTTCAGGGCCGATGACCGGGCCACCTGCCACCGCGTCAAGCAAATCCTGAATTTGCGAGGCTATTTTTTACCCGGTTCGATTTTGCGTTTGGTTGTACCGCGCAGGGGAAGGTATTCTGGAGCCGCATGATCGATAGACGCACAAACAGCGCCGTACCGAGGCCGATCCGATGAGCGGCGCGCGCTGGGGTGCGGGATTTGCCGCGGCGGACCGGTTTGTGGCGGAGATCGAGGCGGTCGCGGCCGGCAAGGGGCCGCTGCGCCCCGGCTATGTGCTGGCCGGGGACGAGATATTTCTTCTGCAACGCTGCCGCAACGCCGTGATCAAGGCCTTTGTCCCGCCCGAACTGAAGGATTTTTCCCTCTCCGATCTCGATTTGGCGAACACGTCGATCTTCGAGGCGCTGGACCGCGCGCAATCGCCTTCGTTGATGGCCCCGTTCCAGGCGATCTTTGTGCGCAACGTTCGCCAGCTTTACACGCGCGGGGCCAAGAAGGACGAATTCGCGGCGCTCGCCCGCTATTTCAAGTCGCCCAACCCCCAGGCGCTGCTGATCTTCGTTGCCGACTTCATCCGCATCCCCTCCGACGCGCGGCGCATGGAGATGGACGACAAGAACCGCTTCGAGCGGCTGACCGAAACTCTGGGCGAACACTGCGGCATGGTCGAGTTGGCGCGGGCCGGCGAGGAAGACGCCATGCGCTGGATTGTGGCCGCGGCGCAGGAGCAGGGGGTGCGCGTGGACCCGGATGCGGCCCGCCAGTTGGTGGATGCGCTGGGCGCGGATATGATGCCGATCGCCTCGGAGCTGGAAAAGCTGCTGCTCTATACACTGGGGCGGGGGCGCATCGCGCTGGGCGACGTGGAGACCATGGTGCTGGGCGCCAAGCAGCGCTCGCTTTACGAGTTGACCGACGCCATCAGCGCCCGCGACCGGGCGCGCGCCCTGGGCTTGCTGCACGGCCTCTTGAACAGCTCCGACGGCGGGGAGGACGCGGCCATCGGTCACCTCTATATGCTGGCCAAGACCTTCCGGCAGATGCTGGTGATTCAGGAGAAGAACGTGCGCGACTCGCGCGCCATCTGGCAGGCGCTCTGGCAGGGTTTCCGAATGCCGCCCTTCGCCGCCGACGATCTGATCCGCCAGGCCCGCCGCTTCAAGAGCCGCCGCGCCCTGACCCGCGCCCTGCGGCTGATTGCCCGCGCCGACCTCGAACTGCGCTCCTCGCCGCCCGACAAGCGTCTGGTGCTGGAGCGGCTGGTCTACGATCTGGCCTCCGAGCCGAGGCCCGCCTCGCCGCTTTTTGCAACCTCTCAGCTTTCCTTCGAGGCATAGCCACTGTTTTCCGCCCCGCGCAACTATTTCCCGGCAGCTGGGTTGCAAGGAGTGACAGCTTCCGCCCCGCGCTGTCTAACCGAGCGACGGCGGCATGAGGCGGGAAGCGAGACCTCAGACAGAGGAGAGAGGGTTATGAAACTTTCAACGATCGGCAAGTTTTTCCCAAGGACTCTGGCTTGGGCCGGAGCGGTTGCATTGTGCAGCGCGATGACCCTGGCCCTGGCCCAGGATTCGGCCCCGGTGGTGGCGGCCGAGGCGCGCACCGACGGGCAGATCGAGATGGATGTGGTCCATGCCCTCGATGCATCCAGGTCGCTGAAGAACGACCTCATCACCGCGGCCACCATTCAGAGTGAAGTCACGCTCTCCGGCACGGTTTCGAGCGAGGCCTCCAGCGAGCTGGCGGAGTCGATCGCCAGCCACGTGCAGGGCGTGACCGCGGTTCACAACAATCTCCATGTAGGCAATCCCCAGGCAGCGGCGAATGCGGGCGACGCGAACGCGCAGCAGATGGCCAGCGACGCCCAGCCTGACGAGAAGGCCGCTCCGGCTCCCTCCCCATCCATCAGCGACGGCCCCCTTCCGGCTCCGCAGCAGTCCCAAACACAAGCCGCTCCGCAGCAAGCTCAGCCGCAGGACGAGGATCAAGCGCCTCCGTCGGCGCGGCGCCGCTATGCGCCGATGCAGCCTCCCGCGCAGGCCTATGACGAACCTAAAGGCCCGGTGACCGTTCCCCAGGGGACCCTTTTGCAATTGCGCACCAGTGAGCCGGTGAGCAGCAAGAAAGCCAAAGACGGCGAGCCGGTTCAGTTCACGGTGATTCAAGACGTGAGCTACGGCGGAGTGCTGGCGATTCCGCGCGGGGCAACCGTCCATGGGGAGGTTACCGAGGTCAAGAAGCCCGGCACCCTGGCCGGCAATTCGGAGCTGGCTCTCACGCTCACCTCGCTCGATCTGGGCGGGCAAAGCTACCCGCTCGATTCCGATCAGTTCAAGGTGAAGGGACCGGGCAAGGCCGGGCAGACGGTTGGCAGCGCCCTCGGCGGCGGAATTCTGGGCACCATCATCGGCTGCGCGGCGGGCCGCGGTTTGGGCTGCGCTGTAGGCGCGGGAGCGGGAGTCGCGGCAGGCACCGCGGCTTCAGCGGCTTCGCATGGACCGGGCGTCTGGATACCCGCTGAGGCGCAGGTATCCTTCCACTTGAAATCGCCGCTTACTGTAACGCCAGTAAGCCGGCAGGAGGCTTCGCGGCTGGCCCAGGGACTCTATCCCGGCGGCCCGACCCTTTACCGGCGCGGCTATTCGCCTTACGGCTACCCATACGCCTATGCGGGCTACCCGTATGGCTACCCGCCGGTCCACTACTATCCGTACTACGCCGTCGGCGGTGGCTACTACTGGCGCTGAACGCCGGACAATTTGAGCGAACGCGCGGGCATCCCGGAAGAAGGGATGCCCGTTTTACGTACCTGGAAGGCCACCAAGAAACTTAACGGGATATGTGAATTTTGTATTAACATCGAACTTTGTGGTTGACATGAAGTTGATCTGTGCTATCGTCGCAATGAACGCTGTTGGAGTCACCCCTGCAGTTAGGCACATGACGGGCGCGATTCTTGTTTGCGTTAATAGGAGGATTCATGTCATCGCAAGGCCTTGTCCAGAGACTAACAATCTCGCTCTTGTTGCTTCCGTCGTTTTTTACTGGTTTTGCTCATGCACAGGTAAATATCCCCGTAACCATGGGAAGCGCACCGACCTGTCTGGCGCAGATGTATTCAGATATTCTATGGCCCAATGGGAACGCCTCATATTTGGTCTACGATGTCAACGCTCCAACCAACTTTGCAAACACGGGGCAGGGAATACTTGGGCTTGAGATTTTCTTTGAAGTTCGGCCATACGGATATGAAAACGTCTATGATTCCGCCACGTATGGCGGATCGGAAGCTATGGCGAGTGTCGCCGTTACTGCGATTAACCGCTCGTCGTCGAATAATATTGACATGACTGTTTATCCCGACGATCCTTGGCTCACCATGGCCGCAAAAGATCAGAGCCCAAGTATATGGGTCACGAATAAACAGGGAACCGGAGGTCTCAAGTCTACTTTTAATTCACTGCTTGGATCCATTCTAAGCGGGCCTCCGCATACACAGAATTGCGACGGTCTTATGTATTCATGGGCTATGGGAATCGCTTCCTATAATCGATATGCGGTACCCTATGGTTTCACAAATGTTTCGTTAACTGCCAATCCGACTAATATATTTCCAAGAACCTTATTTTTCAATACCAATGGAAGTACTCCAAGCGTCCTAGCATCCAGAAAACCCAACCTTCGAGAATTGGGCTTGGCGAACGCTCCTCGGTATCCATCCGGATCGTACCCGTGGTATTTCTGGACAATTACCGATGCTACGACATTCGGGGGCTTTCCGGCGTTCCTGCAGTAGATCGAATTGCGGACGAGATTTCTCGACCGTTTGTCTAAGCGTTGTATTAACAGTTTTTACGGAGCGCATCAAATGTTGAAAGATCAATTCAGATTGTTTTCATTTATCGTGCTGAGCCTTATCGCTTTGCCAACGGCAAGCGTTGCGCAAACATCTTCCCTGGGATCGGACAACGGATCACAGAGAAATCACGCGCAACTGCATAATAGCATTTTCCCTCAGGTCAAAATAGCAGAATGTGACAGACAGGGAACTATTTATCAGTCAGCGGATATGAGTGTCTCCACTCATGGTGGAGACATAGTGTTCCAAGGTCTGGATTCATCCTTGAAGCCATGGATAGCGCAGTCTTCGTTTAACGGCCCAGGATGCGAGATATTTCAGGCCGATTTGAATAGGAATGGAAAACATGACTTACTTATTGTCACTCCGGGAATCGGAAGTCGAGGCGAGTACGATGCGCGCTTGACTGTCATTCTATTCAATACCGCGGGCAAGCCAATTCCTTGGATTGCAACAGGACGCTTTAGCGTAATCAACGGTGAAATCAAGGAGATAGGTATTTCCTTAGATGGTACGGCCGTAATTCAACACAATTATGCTGTTGGCCACCCCGCATGGGGCGGGGTATCGTACGTTTCCTCGCTTTATCGGGTGACTAATGACGAAATAGTTCCGGTAATCGGGGCGTTTTCCGGCGTAACATTTCCGAGAATTTCTGGTACAAAAGCCAACGACACTGCGTTTCAGAAGTCTATCAGTGCCATGAAACTCTCTACTGCAAATGCCGGTCTCACATCCTTCTCAATAACACAAATTCCGCACACGCACTTCGTGCGCTACGGCGCAGATACTGCCAAATTGTCAAAAACTCAGAGCGGTATTTCTCTCACCCCTGAGCAAGGTGCAAATATTATGGTTGATGCGGGTGCTCTTGATGCTGGAAGAGAACGCATAGAGTTGTCTGACGGTTCAAAGCTCGATCTTCCTGCCATTTTGGTTGTAGATTCAATTAGTGGCGCACGAAAGATTGTTTTCGCTCCTGAAAGCGCCGATTTGATCCAGCTAGAAAAGGGATCATATGAAATTCAACAGGCTGGAACGGACTGTCAAGATGTTGACGACTGCCGTCCCTTTATTTTGCAAGCTGTAGAGCAACATCCGTAGCAAAAAGCTGCTGGCCCAGGTTCAGATTTCCAACGACATTCGATCAATGAACTGCGCGGGTCATTCCTTGGACGGTAGATCGGCTTCAAGCGCGCCGGTGCGGTAAGCGCCCAGACCTTTCGTATGCTCTCCAACTCCTCGCCGTGGGACGACAGCGCGCACGGAAGCACGAGATTTTTTGCGATGCGGCCATTTCCGCGGCGGACGGTCGTACCATACATCCATGAGTTGGATTGGATGGGCGCTTCTCTCCGCGATCTTTGCCGCCGCCACCGCGCTTTTGGCGAAAGTCGGCGTGGCGCGAGTGGACTCGAATCTGGCGATGGCGCTGCGTACCACAGTGGTGGTGGTCTTTGCCTGGGGTATCGCCCTGGCGCTCGGCAAGCACGGCGAGATTCGCTTCCTGGACCGTCGCGCCTTGCTCTTTCTAACCCTCTCCGGGTTGGCCACCGGCTTATCTTGGCTCTGCTACTTCCGCGCTCTGCAATTGGGGCCGGCCTCGCGCGTGGCCCCGCTCGATAAATTCAGCGTTCCCCTGGTGATGCTCTTCGCATGGCTGCTTTTGGGCGAAAAACTCACCGTCCCGGCCCTCCTCGGCGGCCTGCTCATCACGGCTGGTGCTGTGGTCATCGCGCTGGGGTGAGCGGACAGATACGGACAACTTCCTTATTGCACAGTTTGCGTTTGCGGTATGATACATATTCGTGGAGGATTCAATATGCTTGCCCCGAGCGAGGCCTTGGTGAAAGCACGCATCTACTTAGGCGAGATAATTCCCGATTTTGCGGCTATGGAGCCGAAGGTCGAGGAAATGGTGCTGGCTCCCGACTCTTCCGAGTGGAAGATCACATTCTATACCTATGACGGCGAGGAAAAGACAAGCGCCGCGACATTGGCGGGCCTGCTTCGCACCCACAAAATCAAGAAGGTCGTCTCCGTTGGCGCCGACGACGGCTCCTTGATTGGCGTAAGAAATCCCCCTCCATTCTAAGTGCAATCCATGACACTGGAAGAACAACTCTTCGCGCATCATCGAGGAAAAAGCATTCTTCTCGACTCCAACCTCCTGCTTGTTTTTCTCGCAGGTTCCATGAATTCGCGTCTCTTTGGGAGCTTCAAGCGAGTTAGCGCCTATACACGCGACGACTATGACTTGCTTGTTCGCATGCTCGGCTCGTTTACCGTCTTGCTGACGACGCCGCACATTCTGACCGAGGTCAGCAACTTAGCCAACACCATGCCGGAACAGTTCAAGCAGGACTGGCATCGAAATATCGCGGCGCTGATAGCAACGCAGCAGGATACGCCCAGTCTTCGAGAGCGTTGGACATCGGCCCTCGAGTTGGCCGCGATGCCTGAATTTGTGGCTTTTGGCATCGCCGATGCCGCATTGACCAAAGTGTCTTCCGATGCGCTTGTTGTAACGGAGGATTACCGGCTATCCAACGTCTTGCGGAGCCAAGGCGTTCCCGTCATCAACTTTGGCGATCTGCGCAAGCTGCGGAGACAGTTATCCGCGAACGATTGATCTCGATTTCATGATCCAGTGAATCCGAATGACGATTCTTACCCAATACATGGAGCAATCCGCCCCGCCCCGCCGCATCGTCCTCACCGGCTTCATGGGTTCTGGCAAGAGCACCGTCGGCCCGCTCTTGGCCGCCCGCCTGGGCTGGAGCTTTCTCGACGCGGATGAAGTCATCGAGGCCGAAGCCGGCATCCCCATAGCTGAAATCTTCGCCCGCCACGGCGAGGCCCACTTTCGTGAGCGCGAACACTCCACCATCGCCCGGCTGGCTGCCGGCGACGCGCTGGTGCTGGCGCTGGGCGGCGGCGCCATCGAGCACCCGGCCACGCGCGAAATGCTCACTGCTACTCCGGGCACACTTCTCGTCCATTTGGAGGTTGAACTGGCCACCACGCTCGCCCGCTGCCGCGGCACCGAGCGCACTCGGCCCATCCTCGCCGACCAGGCCAACCTGGCCAGCCGCTACCGGCATCGCCTGCCGCTCTATCGCGCCGCCCACCTCTCGATTTGCGTCGACACGATCACCCCCGCCGAGGCTGTGGACGCCATCCTTGCAGGTCAGAGGCGTTGAGTTTCAGCGCCATCCGCCCAATGAGATTGAAACGCTCGACTCGCATCGCTGCGTGGACTTAGAACTCATCTTTTTCGGAGGTGGCACAAGGAGGGCTTTTTCTTCGCCCGTGGCAGTCTGGGCTTGCCGAATACGACGGGATGGAGGTCATCGGATGGGAGTGGCAAAGTATCGACGGGGCCACGGGAAAAGCGCCATTGGCTATCGAATGCGTGGGACCGAACGGCGTTGACGCGGCCGGAACCGGACACCGAGCATCCGCAGAATCTCCGCACCGATTTTTGCGAGGGGTGCCGGTTCTGAAACTCAAGGCCCCGGCGCGGCAGGTCGCTATTGGCAAGTCCGCGGGAGGGTTGAGAACGGAACGCGAGTACTTAGTTCTATTTGGCATCGGAGGCTGGTTTCCCGTCCGGGGACTTTTTGGCATCCGTGGCTTCATCTTCGTCCGTTTCACCCAGTATTCTAAACTTCTGCTCCTTCACTCCACTCTCGTTGCCAAAGGAAAGATACGCCCACTTCTTCTCCGCGCGAACCAGGATGGTGTCGCCAAGTTCAATCTCTTTCTTGTTCACATCGCAGGGCTTGGTTCCGCACTCCAGTTGATAAATCTTGTCGCCTGACCGAACGCGCAGCAAATGAACCCAGACTGGACCGCCTCCACCACCACCGCCGACAGGCGCGCCCGTTCTCGCTCCGCCCACAGGAACGCCCATGACCGGGCCGGTCGCCATTCCCATCACCGGCGGGCCACCGGTCACAGGAATCCCCATCACCATGCCTCCGCCGGTTGGGCCCGCGGGCGTGACCATCACGGGAGCGCCCCCTGTCACAGGAATCGCCATGACCGGCCCAGTTGCCATCACAGGAGCGGAGGGAGTGGCCATCGCAATGCCCGAAGCGCCCCCGCCAAAGGCTGGCCGATTGACAGCGGACGGGTCAGTGGACCAACCTACTCGCTTTTGCCCCTTGATATGGATACCTGTGCCGATCACCATGCCGCGTTCATCGCCAGCACCCTTCGCGCTGTCACCCGCCGCTGACGGCTCCAACGGGGGAATCGCTTTGAGTTCTGTGGTGAGAATGCGCAGGCCTTCCTCCTTGCCCTTGGCAGCAGGCATATAGGCCCAATCGCCATCCACGCGAAACTGCACCGCATCGCCGGCCGCAATCGGCTTGTCGTTGAGTTTGCACTCGGGCAGGCCGAAGCGAAAGCCTCCGACTTTTTCGCACATCATTAGGTAGACTTTGCTGTCAGTCGCAATCTGATAAAAATGCGCGTTTTTAGAGGAGATGGAAAGCACCTTGCCGCTCAGAGGGTAGCCGGCGGCTTCCTTGTCCTTTGCCCAGGATGACAACGCGCTAAAGGCAAGAAGAGACGAAAGAACGACGCGGAAAAAGGAAAGACTTCGCGGGGTACGGGGCATACTGCTCCTTTGCTTAGACCAAAATTTCTATTGAGTTCCGGTTCCCTTGCATTGTAATCGGAGTATCCGTTCTTCGGCTGAAGCGGATCAACTTTTTTCAGGGGGCTGAAGCCCCTGCTCCCTCCGCTGGCGCTCTCTGCATCTGCAGTAAAGACGATATTCCTCCAAGTTCTCCGTTGACAGTTCGCGCCCTTGCCGCAGAGAATTTCGGTAGCGCGGGTGAGCAGTCCCCCACCGGGATGCCGCGAACGGCTCCGCGCGAAGGCAGACGGCAGCCAGTTGAAGATGAAGGAGCACAATGAGCGAGTCGAAGCCGCAGAGTTTCAAGAAGCATGGACGAATGGATCCTCCGTTCCACTTCATTCTTTTCGCCGTACTGTTCGCCAATCTGATCGTGGCGACCGTTCACTGGGTCCACCGCTTCAACTTCTATTCCACTTGGCTGGTGGTGCTGTCGGTCGCCGTTTTCATCCTCGTAGTGAGGGTGCGGATGTATCCGATCAGGGTGCAGGACCGCGTGATTCGGCTGGAAGAGCGGCTGCGCTTGCAGGCGCTGGCGCCCGCCGAGTGGCACGCGCAAATCTATCGCCTCAGCGAGGATCAGTTGATCGGCCTGCGCTTCGCGGGCGACGACGAAGTGGTCGAACTGGCCAAACAGGCGCTGGAGCACAATCTGAACCGCAAGCAGATCAAGGAGCGGGTCAAGAACTGGCGCGCGGACAACTGGCGGGTCTGAGAGGCTGTTCTACGCCACGCGCTCAGGGTCAGAAATAGGCGGTCAAGGTGAGAACCAGCAGGGTCAAGCCGATGAGAATGGCGGTGAATCCGACGACTCTGGAAAAATTGATCTGCCAGGTTCCCGGCGCTTGGGCGATTCTTGCCTCCAGTTTTCCCTGGGCGGCCAGGCGCTGGTACTCCAGCGGTCGCTTGGTCTTGAATTCTTCCTCGCTCTCGACGCCGGTAAAGACGACCATATCCATGGGGAAACTGCCTGGGCGCAGATGGGTATTGACGAAGTGGATGGAAAAGATGAAGAGAATGGCCAGCAGCCCTTCCTCGCTGTGAATCACGAGCGCGGCGTTCAACGCCCATCCGGGCAGAAAGCGCGCGAAGAACGGGGCGAACCACATGGCATATCCTGAGAAGCCGATGACGATCATGCCCCAGAAGACCGCCCAGTAATCGAACTTCTCCCAGTAGGCGTAGCGCTCGAAGCGCGGCTTTGGCCCCAGTCCGACAAACCAGCGCAGATGGCCGAACAGGTCCTGGGCGTCCTTCCAGTTGGCCACCATGGAGGTCGCTCCCCAGAAGATGCCCTTTTCCCGATGCAGCAGGGCGCGGGTGAAGACGTCTTTAACATGGGAGAGAAACGCCAGGGTCAGGACCAGGGCGAAGAGCTTGTGAAAGAAGATGATTGCCCCGAATCCTCCCACCTGTCCGGCGAAACGGCGCGCCCAGTAGCTCTCGCTGAAGCGCATGGGCAGTCCGGTGGCCGCCAGTCCGAGGAACGCGGTGAACAGGACGGCATGGAGGGATCGTTGCGCGGCGGTGAAGCGCATGAAAAACCGGCCTTCGGCGCGGCTCGTCCCCTGGTTTTCATTCTTGGGCAGATCGGGATCGGGCACTCTTTCCTCCTTCCGGGGATCGCTTCTGTATCTGGTCGCAACGGGAACGGATCAGCCACAGCGCGGTGTGAATCACGAAGAAAGTCAAAGTGCCGGCCAAGAGCAGATTCATGAACAAGCGGATGTAAAAGAGAGCGGGGTTCAATTTTCGATTGCGGGCGTTGGCGTGGGGCTGGTATTGGACGAAACTGGCGTTTGCTCCGGCATGGCATCGCCCGCAGGTGGCCACCAGATTGGCCGGGGCCACCGGAGAGCGGGGATCGGATGCGGGCAAGATCTCATGCGCGCCGTGGCAGTCCCAGCATCGGGCCGTCTCGACGTATCCGCCGAGAGAACTCAACTGGGAGTGAAAGGTATCGCGATAGGTGGTGAACTTGTCCTTGTGGCAGTTACCGCAGATGGGCGTGGACTGCATACGAAAGGCGGCGGCGGTGGGCTGCTCGATGGCGTGCGCGGTGTGGCAATCGGAGCAGACGGGCGCGTCCAGATGGCCGGCCGCGACCCGCTTTCCATGCACTCCGTTCGCATAGTCGGCGGAGACGCCCGCGTGACAGCTTCCGCAGGTCTTGGGAACGTTGGACTTGTACGTGGGACTCAGCGGATCTTTATGGCTGAGGATGCGGTGCGATCCGTGGCAACTGTTGCAGTTTGCCGCCACCAGCAGGCCTTCCTTGCTGAGCGCATATCCATGGATGGAGTCCATGTACAGCGGATAGACGTTGGGCAGGCCGTGCTTTTTGGCCATGGCATCGCTGCCGTGGCAGGCGCCGCAGGTTCGCGGCACGTTGAGCGGATAAACCGCCGACCGAAAATCGCTTTTGGGAAATATGGAATGGGCGTCTCCGTGGCAACTGGCGCAGGGATGCTCGGCGCGGTTTGCATGGACGCTTCCCGCAAGTCCCTCCGCCTGCTCCGCGTGGCAGGCCTCGCATTTGACCGGCGCAACTTGCTCGGGGTGCGGATAGTCCTCAATGGCCGTGTGGCAAGCGCCGCATTTGAGGACGCCGTGGACGCCGGCGCTGAACTTTGACGCATCCACAGTCAGGCTATGTCCCGATCCGTCTTGCAAACTCTTGTCGGCATGACAGGCCAGGCAATCCACGGCTGCCTGCGCGGCGCCCGCTGCCGGAAGCGCGGAGGTAAAAAGAGACAGCGCGACGAGGAAAACAGCCTTCATGCAAGCTCCGGTGGAACCCCGGCGCAACTTCCGCGCAATCTCTCCGCTATAAAGCAAATTTCATGGAAAAATCACCCTCAAAGTAGCATCCAGGTGCGCGCGTCAAAGTGATACAGGTCACATTGCTTATGCGGCCCGGTCCTTGAAAATAACTCCGCTGCTTGAGGATTTATAAATGGCCACACTTGCTATTTCGGAATCCAGAACCATGCTTACCCTTCCCGGCGACGCGGTTCGCCAGATTCAATGGCGCTTTGCCGACCGCTTCGATCTGCAAATGCTGGCGCAGTCGGCGCGCGGCGTGGCGCGCGGCATGGTGGCGCGTCTGGTGGCCGCCGGCGAGCGCAATACGCACGAGTGGACCCCGGCCAAGAACGAGATGCTGGAGGCCTTCGACCGCGCCGGCATCACCGCCGCCTTCATGGAGCCGGAAGAGGGCGGATTCATCTCCGGTCCGAAGAATCTGGCGCTTTCGCTGGCGGCCTTCGAGCTGGCCTGGGTGGACGGCGGCGCGGCGACGGCCAGCTTGGCCGGCTTTCTGGCTCTCGCGCCGATCCACGAGCGCGGTACGCCGGAGCAGATCGCGCGCTACAAGAGCCTCTCCGCGCCGCCGCAACCGGGCGAAGACCGCAAGCCCTGGCGCGGCGCCTTCGTCCTCACCGAACCCATCCCCTACGTGGGTGTGGATACCGGAATGCTGAGCGGGAAGCTGCGCGTGGCGGAATGGAAGGAGTGCGAAGAACCCTGGCTGCAAGTGGACAAGCGCGGCCGCTTCATCACCAATATCGCCTTCGCCAACTTCGTCACCGCCGCCGTCAACTCCGACGATGCGCGCATCAAGGGCAGTTGCATGGTGATTCTGGAGGAGGGCGACGAGGGCATCTTCGACCACGGAACGCCGACCAAAAAGCTGGTCCATCAGCTCTCCTCGACCGGAGACCCGATCTTCAACCTGAAGGTTCCCGCCAGCCGCATCGTCGGCGGCTACACGGTCAAGGACGGCGTGATCGTGCCCAACTGGAATCACAGCGAGGTGCTCGAAGCGGTCTTCAAGCGCACCCGCGTCGCCGTCGGGCTGATGACCTCGGCCAAGCTGCTCTCCGCCGTCGAGCCGGTGATCCGCTACCAGCGCCAGCGCTTTCGCGGAGCCGAGGGCGCCAAGCCCGGCTCGGTGCGCTACGAGCAGGGGATTCAGCAGCGGGAAGACGCGCTGCACCGACTGGTGGACGTGTGGGCCACCGGCGAGGCGGCGACCTCCCTGGGCTTCGCCACGGCGCGGCTCTTCGACGCGCTGGAGCCGATCGAGAAGCGGAAGACGGCGATTCTAAAAGAGCGCGGCATTCAAGGCGGACGCGCGGAGATGAAGGCGCTCAAAGAGAGCGAACAGCGGGCCATCGAGTTGCTCGGCCTGCCGGCGGACGATCCGCGCCGCGCCGAACTGGAGGCCGATCCGCTCGTCCAGTTCGTGCTCATGGACGCCGAGACCAACGTGATCTGCCCGGCTACCAAGCTGTGGAATACCGGCCACGGGGCGAATCTGCTGCGCGAGGCGGTCAGCCTGATGGGCGGCTACGGCATCACCGAGGATTGCCCCGGCTTCCTGCCTCAGAAGTGGATGGATGCGCAACTGGAAGCCACTTACGAAGGCCCCGAGGCCGTGCAGCGCCGCCAGTTGACGGTGACCATGACCGGCGAGGTCTTTCTGGCTCAGTTCCGCGCCTGGACGCGCGAGATGCGGCGCATCGCCGGCGAACGGCCCGGCACCGGCGCGTGTACGCTGGCTTCGGCGATGAATCTCTGGCTTTGGACGCTGAACTATCTGCAAACTGCGACCGATGCCGAGGGCGGCAAGCTCTATCACGGCCAGCGCCAGGGAGTGACCTTCCCGCTGGCTGACGCGCTCTGCTGGCTGGTCGCCTCGCGCTATCAGATTCTCGATGTGATGGAGTTGGAGGCGCGCGGCCCCAGCGATCCCGTTGCCTCCGAGGGGCTGGCCGGGACCGTGCGGTTCTTGAGCGACTTATGCCACGTGCAAGCGGCGGCGGCGGCGGGCGAGGTCTCGCGCATCTGCGCCGAGTTAGTCTTCGGCTATAACTGCCATCCGTCGTGGGAAGACGAGAAACAGCCGAGTTGCTTCCTCGCCGGCGAACTCGACGATCTGGAAGTTACCATGCCGGGTATCTCGGCGATGGCGCTCGATGTGGTCTCCGCCGACGGCGCGCATCCGCGGAAGGCCGGCCCTTGCGCGGGCTGCGCCGGCTCCGCTGAGTTTCTGCGCCTGCAAAGCAAGCTCACGGCCTGTCTGAGCGGTTCGCGCCTGGCCAAGGACCGCGCCGCCGAAACGGTGAGCAAGGTGATGATACCGGAGGCGCTGGATTATCCTATCTAGCTTACGGAATAGTCGGCCACCCATCCTTTTCAAGCGGCGGTTCCGTTCTTGGGAACGAACAGCCCTTGATTCCACTGGCGCGACCTGCCGTTTGGCGCGATAATCGTCCTATGGCGACCTTGCCCAATTTCGAGCCTGCGACCGAGTTCATCTCGTTGCGCGAGTACCTCGCCACGAGCTACCGGCCGGACTGCGACTACGTAGACGGACGGATCGAAGAGCGCAACGTGGGCGGGTTCGATCATGCGCTGCTGCAAACCCTGCTTGGCCAGTTGATCATGAACCACCGCCGGGAATGGGGCGTGCTGGCGTTGACCGACGTGCGGGTGCAGGTCAACGCTACCCGCTTCCGCATTCCCGACCTGACAGTGGTGCGCAGCGATGCCCCCAGGGAGCAAATTCTGACCCATCCGCCGCTCATGGCGATAGAAATCCTCTCGCCGGAGGACCGCTTGAGCCGCACGAGCGAGCGGACAGACGAGTACCTGAACTTCGGCATCGAGCACGTCTGGGTTCTCGACCCGGCGCGCCAACTGGCTTACCGTGTAACTCGCTCGGGCTTCGAACTGTCGGCGAACAAAGTCATCGCCGTGGCCGGAACCCCGATCCGCATCGAACTCGATGCGATCTTCGCGGAGTTGGATCAGGCTTCGTAGGCTGATTTGGATAGTGCTGCGGGAATCGGCATTTAGCTTGACCTTTGTATAAACTGGGTGCCCAGGTCTCGATTTTGATACCTGGGATGCAGAGCCAAATTCAAGGAGAAAACCACATGAACAATGCGAAAGTATTCGCTAAGTTATTCCCCACCGGATGGATTGCGCGAACTTTTTCTATATTATGGACGCTGATTTGTGTTTCCGTTCTGACTTACGCATTGCTTCACGGGAATGATAGTGCGAAGGGCTATGAAAATGCTAGGATGCGCGAACAGATATGGATGATATTACTAAGTTTTCCTGTATGCGTGATCGCTGCTTTTCCACTCTATCTAATTATTGCCATCCTGAAATGGATGAATTGGTCGTACAAGACCACGCAAATGATATCAATAGAGTGGCTAATATTCTTTAGTTTTGGCTATTTTCAGTGGTTTATTTTTCCGCGTCTTTGCGTGTGGCTTGTTGACAAGTTATCCAACTATGCGCCGTTCGATTTTACCTGGATACGCCGTAAGTTAGGAATTCGGGATGCTGGAAATATATCCTGCATTCCAAAAGACAGATATATCCAGACGAAATCAAAGATGCCCTTTTCATGATTTTGAAGGAGAGTTAGATTGCTACAGGATGACAATGCCTCGACAGAGCAGGCAATAGACCGCCAAACGATGGAAGTAGACATAGCCTGCGCCGGTTTCGGACCGGCGATGGGCGGCTTTCTTACCACGCTCACCCGCGCCTGGAGCGAAAACCCCGCCGACCCCGCTTTTGAGAGCAAAGTCGCGCCGGGGATGCCGCTGCAAGTCCTCTGCTACGAGCGCGCCGACGATATTTCTTCCGGAGTTAGCGGCGTTGTAACGCGCGGCAAGGCGATCCGCGCCAGCTTTCCAGACCTGAATCCCGCCGAAATCCCCATGGCCGCAGAGGTCAAAAGCGAGCGCGTCCTCTATCTTCTCGACCCCATCGGCGCCAGCCGCCGCTCCCCGCTTTTGCGCCTCGGCGATTTCTTTCTTCGCCTCGGCGGCAAGCTGGCGGGCGTGAGTGACTTCGCCTTCGAGTTACCCTGGACCCCGGCCTTTCTGCACAAGCACGGCGGCCTGGTGCTCTCCATCGGCCAATTCAACCAATGGGTCGGCTCGCAGTTGATGGCCTCCGGACTGGTGCAGATTTGGCCCGGCTCTCCGGTCGCAGCTCCGCTTTTTTCCGACAGAAAAGTCGAGGGCCTGCGTCTCGCCGATCAGGGCGTGGACCGAACCGGCGCGCCGCTTCCAAGCAATCCAGCCGGCTTCATGCCCGGCATGGACGTTCGCGCCCTGCTCACCGTCGTCGGCGACGGGCCGGTGGGCGCGGTGGGTCAGGCCCTCGATGAAAAACTCGGCCTGCCGCCGGGCCACCACCGCCGCGAGTGGGCGCTGGGCATGAAGTTTGTCCTTGAACTTCCCGAAGACACCAAACTAGAAAATACGGGGCTTGAACCCGGCGCGGTCTGGCATACCTTCGGCTTCCCGGAGCCGGAGATCTTCGGATTCCTCTACGTCCATCCCGAGCGGCTGGTCTCCGTCGGCATCTTCGTTCCCTCGTGGATGCGCGACCCCAGCCGCACCGCTTACCGCTATTTGCAGCACTACATTCAGCATCCCGCCCTGTGGAAGGCGCTCAAGGACGCAACCCTGCGCTCTTGGGGCGCAAAGTCGCTGGAAGAGTCAGGCCGGCGCGGCGAGCCGTTCCTCAGCGGCGACGGCTTCGCCCGCATCGGCGAAGGCTCCGGCTCGACCAATATGCTGACCGGCTCCGGCGTGGACGAGGCCTGGGCCACGGGCGCGCAACTGGGCGAGGCGGTTGTTGAACTGCTCCGCGCGTGCAAGCCCTTCACGCAAGAGAATCTGGCGGCAACGTATGAAACCCGCCGCCGCGCAAGCTGGGTGGAACGCGGCGCGCATGAAGCCGAGAATGCCCGCAACGGCTTCCACAGCGGTCTTGTGAAGGGCATGATCGGCATGGCGCTGGCAGGATTGACAGATGGAAAGCTCTGGCTGGGCGCGCAGCCCCCACCGGCGCACAAGCAGATTCGTCGCTTCCCCGCGCGCTCAGCCGATGGCCTCAAACTCCAGCAAGCGGCGGCGCTGGCCTTGGCCGACGGCCGTCCGTTGCACGATGCGTTTTTGTCCGCGCGCGGCTGGCCGGAGATTCCCTTCGATGGCCGCCTGTTGGTTACGCAGCAAGATGCGCTCTTGTTGGGCGGCAAGGTGCAAGCCATGCCCGGCTTTTCGGACCACGTGACTTTCAGAGACTCTGCCGTCTGCAAGAGGTGCGGGGAGAAGACCTGCATCGCCATGTGCTCCGGCCAGGCTCTCACGCTGGGAGAGGACGGCGCGCCCTCTTTCGAGCGCGAAAAGTGCGTTCATTGCGGCGCCTGCCTATGGAACTGCGGCCAATCGGCCGACGGCGAGCGCTCGAACATCGAGTTCCGCGCCGGCGCGGGCGGGCTGCACTCGGCTGAGAACTGAGCAGGGATGAAGCACCGTTTGCACCGATGTCCGGTTGCTGCGAAGATACTGCCGGTGTAACATTGATTGGACAGGAAGGAACCTTCCGCGATGAATGAGATCATTTTCGATGTGCGCGAGGACGAGGCGGATGGCGGCTACGTTGCCAGCGCCTTGGGGTATGGAATTCATACGCAAGGCGAGACGCTCGAGGAGTTGCGCGCCATGGTCAAGGATGCCGTCAACTGCTACTTTGACGAGACGATGCAACGGCCCTCGGTTATCCGCCTTCATTTCGTGCGCGATGAAGTTCTGGCCTGATGAGGCTGCCGCGCGACATCGACGGAGCGCAACTGGCCAGGGCGTTGAAAGTCCTGGGCTATGAGATTACACGGCAAAAGGGATCGCACATTCGCGTGACCTCTCAGCGGGACGGAGAAAACCATGAGGTGATTCCCTCACATCAGCCGATCAAAACCGGAACCCTCGCAGGCATCCTCAAGCGAATCGCCGCTCACCACCGGCTGACGGTGGAAAAACTTCTGGAGATGCTTGATTTATAACCCGCGCCGCTCTCAATCCCCAGACAGCGAGTACGCCAAAATTTAGTTCCGCGCCGGCGCGGGCGGGCTGCATTCGGCGGAGAACTGACGCTCTTCTCAGGCAACAGGCCCAGCTACAAACAACGATTCACAGGGTACTGACTTCACAACGCCGGTAACATCGAACCCGCTCCCTTGGATACGATGTTATCCATCGATAAATAGAGAATCCCAGCACCCGCGAGACAAACGAACGGAGAAGGATATAGACTTCCAGCGGTCGCTTAATCTTACTCAGCGTTGCGCGAAACGGGCCCCCTTGCGCGTCCGCCCGGTCCAGGAAAGCGAATCCAGGAAAACAAATTCAGGAGAACGAAGATGAAGAATGCAACGTTGCAGTTGTCGTCCGCTTTGCAACCCACGCCGCGCACTTGTGGCCTACAGGTATCCGCAAGCGCTCTTCTCGCGCTCTGCTTGCTCTTCGCATTGACCTTCCCCGCTCGTACGTTAGCTTCCGCCTTCACCGCCGTCGATGTTCCAGGCGCGGGCACGGGCGCGCAACAGGGAACCGCTATCTCCGCCATCGACGCGGCCGGAGATATAACTGGAGTCTACACGGACTCGAGCAACGTCGAGCATGGCTTTGTACTCCCGGCAGGAGGAACGATCGCCACATTCAGCGTTGCAGGCGCGGGCACGGGCGCGGGTCAAGGGACCATGCCCGCCAGCATCAACTCATCCGGGACGATAGCGGGAACGTATACCGACTCAACCAACGCTTCTCACGGCTTTGTGCGCGCCGCCAACGGCACGATCACGACGTTCGACGCTCCCGGGGCGCCCACCGCAACCAAAGACAGGGGAACCTCGGCTTTGAGCATCAACGACTCCGGCGTCATCGTTGGGTTTTATTCCACCGGGACTTATCTCACGAACTCCGTTTATTACGGTTTTCAACGCTCCGCGGGCGGCACAATTACAAACATTGTCGCCCCAAATGCGGGCCCCGGGGATGGTCCCGGTTTCAAGCAAGGCACAATCGCCTACGGAATCAACGCTTCTGGCGAAATTGTTGGAGGCTATACCGATTCGAATTTCGAGCATCACGGTTTCCTTCTCTCCGGAAGCGCATACACAGTTATCGACCCGCCCGGGGTGGGATTGGGAACGTGCATCAACAGCCATGGGAGAAACTTTGGCGGCACCACTGCTGGAAGTATCGACGCGGCAGGGGATGTGGGAGGGCACTATCTGGATACGAACTGCGTTCAGCACGGTTTTGTACGATCGGCGAGCGGCGCGATCGCTTCCATCGATGCTCCCGGCGCAGCCACGAGTCCGTGCTCTGCAATCGCGGGCGCCAACGATGGAATCTGCGGCACCGCATTTTTGGGCCTTGCAACCGATCCGGTCGGCGACTTCACAGGAGGCTACGTAGGTTCGGACGGCGCCATTCATGGTTTGGTGCGTCCCGCTGAAACTGGGATCGTCACCGCTTTCAGCGATCCGAGCGCAGCCACGACGGGAACGCTCGCCGGAACCCTGGGCATCGCCATCGCATCGACTGCAAGCGGAATCGCGATTGCCGGAACCTACTCCGACAGCAATTCCGCGCTGCACGGCTTCATCTACGCCCCCACGCTGGCGGCGACGACGACCGCGCTCACGCCCGTGCCCACGCCCAATCCGTCTGTATTCGGAGAGCCGGTGACTTTGACAGCGGCGGTCTCTTCCGCCGCCGGCGCGCCTCCCAACGGCGATAACGTAACGTTCATGAGCGGCACAACATCGCTGGGAACGGCAACCTTGACGAGCGGTACGGCCAGCCTAACCACCACTGCGCTGCCAACTGGCACAGACGCGATCGTCGCGGTCTACGCCGGCGACGGAAACTTTGCCGGCAGCGCCTCGGCGGCGATCGGTCAAACGGTCGGCAAAGCCGCGTCATTTACAGCGCTGACCTCGTCGCCGAACCCATCGAATTTCGGACAATCCACAGTTTTGACGGCAACCGTATCCGGCCAGTTTGGCGGCACGGCCACCGGCTCGGTGACCTTCAGCAATGGGAGCACGAGTCTTGGCGCCGCTCCCCTCAGCGCCGGCACAGCCAGCCTGACAACCGCCGCGCTGCCAACCGGTACGGATTCGATCACGGCGGTATACAGCGGCGATGCGAACTTTGCCGGCAGCGCGTCGAATACGGCGATCCAGACAGTGAATGCCCAGCCAAGCGGCGTGGGCAATTGGGTCTGGATGGGCGGAAGCAGCACGGTGACCTGCAATGGGGATGGATGCTTCCAGCCTGGCGTCTACGGCACACTGGGAAAGCCCGCCGGCGGAAACGTGCCGGGAGGGCGGCAGGGCGCGGTGACCTGGACCGACAAGAACGGCAATCTCTGGTTGTTTGGCGGGCTTGGCTCCGATTCCACCAGCACGGTAGGCTCCCTCAACGACCTGTGGGAGTACATTCCTTCCACCGGCGAATGGGCGTGGATGAGCGGAAGCAGCACAGTCGGCAGCAACAACGGCCAGTCCGGCGTCTACGGCACGTTGGGAACGCCTGCCGCCGCAAACGTCCCTGGAGGCCGAGACGCCGCTGTCAGTTGGACCGACAGCATCGGCAATCTCTGGCTCTTTGGCGGCCAGGGCTTTGACGCCGCCGGCCGCAACGTCTTTCTCAACGATATGTGGGAGTTCAATATCTCCACGCTGGAGTGGACCTGGATGGGCGGCAGCGGCACCATGACCTGTGCGCTGCCGTCGCCGGATTATTGCGGCCAACCGGGCGTCTATGGCACACGGGGCACGGCGGCCGCCGGAAATATCCCCGGGGGCCGCTATAGCGCGACCGCTTCCACCGACAGCAGCGGCAACTTCTGGCTCTTCGGAGGCTATGGCTATGGCGCCGGCGGGGCCTGCTGCTATCTCAACGACTTTTGGAAGTTCAATCCATCAACGAATCAATGGACGTGGGTCGGCGGAGGCAGCGGAGGCGAACAGCCCGGAGTGTACGGAACGCTGGGAACGCCCGCTTCAGGAAACGTGCCTGGAAGCCGGTATTTCGCGAGCAGTTGGATCGACAGCGGCGGACGTTTCTGGCTCAATGGGGGCTATGGATTCGACGCAAGCGGCACAGGCGGCTATCTAGACGATCTTTGGACGTTCAATCCGTCCACCAGCCTCTGGACCTGGATAGACGGGAGCAGCGCGGCAACTTGCTGGTCGAGTGAGGCCTGTCCGGCCACTGGAGTCTATGGCGCAATCGGTGTGCCCGCCGCCGGAAACATCCCCGGAGACCGGTCCGGCGCCAGCAGTTGGACCGATCGCAGCGGCAATCTTTGGCTCTTTGGCAGCCTTGTCTGGCATACCAACGCCGGTAGCAGTCCTACCAACAACTATCTCAACGATCTCTGGGAGTTCAGTACCTCCACGAAGGAATGGGCCTGGATGGACGGAAGCAGTTCGCCCAACCAGCCGGGCGTGTACGGCGCGTTGGGAACTTCGGCAGCGGGAAACACCCCCGGAGGCCGGAATTTTGCCGGCAGTTGGACCGACAGCCTTGGCAATCTCTGGCTCTTTGGGGGACAAGGCTACTCCGCCACCGGCACCGAGGGCTGGCTCAACGATCTGTGGGTCTATTCGCCATACGCGATCGCCGCCACGCCAACCTTCAATCCGCCGGCAGGAACGTACGCCTCCGCACAGAGCGTAACCATCTCCGACTCCATCGTCGGCGCAACCATCTACTACACCACCGACGGAACCGCTCCGACCACCGCTTCGTCGGTGTACAGCGGCGCCATCCCCGTCTCGTCGAGCGAAACGATCAGGGCGATGGCAACCGCTTCCGGCTATTCCAGCAGCGCCGTTGCCGCCGCCGCCTACACCATCTCGCTACCGTCCCCGATTGCGCCCTATATAGCGGTAAACGGAGTCTGGAACGCCACGCCGGAAAGTGCGGTCACCGTGGCTGCGGGAACCTCTGTATCCCTTGGCCCCTGGCCGGTCAGCGGCGGCGCCTGGAGTTGGACCGGACCGAACGGCTTCACTTCCACGGCGCGCGAGATCGATAACATCGCGTTGAGTGTTGGGGCCAACGTCTATACCGCAACCTACACCGTCGGCGGGGCCAGTTATACGCAGGCGTTCACCGTCACGGTCAACCCGATCGTTCCTTACATCGCGGTGAACGGCGTCTGGAACGCGACGCCGGAAAGCGCGGTCACCGTGGCCGCGGGCACGGCAGTAAGCATCGGTCCCTGGCCGGTCAGCGGCGGCGCCTGGAGTTGGACCGGACCGAACGGCTTCACTTCCACGGCGCGCGAGATCGATAACATCGCGTTGAGTGTTGGGGCCAACGTCTATACCGCAACCTACACCGTCGGCGGGGCCAGTTATACGCAGGCGTTCACCGTCACGGTCAACCCGATCGTTCCTTACATCGCGGTGAACGGCGTCTGGAACGCGACGCCGGAAAGCGCGGTCACCGTGGCCGCGGGCACGTCGGTGAGCCTCGGCCCCTGGCCGGTGAGCGGCGGAACTTGGAGTTGGACCGGACCCAACGGCTTCACTTCCACTGCCCGCGAGATCGATAACATCGCCTTGAGCGCGGGAGCCAACGTCTATACCGCAACCTACACCGTCAACGGAGCCACCTACACGCAAGCCTTCACCATTGCGGTCGGCGGTTGCGGCGCCGCCAACCCCATCGTTCCCTATATCGCGGTGAACGGCGTCTGGAACGCCACTTCCGAAAGTGCGGTCACGGTCGCTTCGGGAACCTCCGTGAGTCTCGGCCCCTGGCCAGCAAGCGGCGGAAGCTGGAGTTGGACCGGCCCCAACAAGTTCACCTCCGCGGCCCGCGAGATAGACGGCATCGCGTTAAGCGAAGGCTCCAACGTCTACACGGCAACCTACACCGATCCCAACGCCTGCTCGTACACGCAGGCGTTCACCGTTACCGTCAACTAGCCGACCGGCTGACGGCAACTACTCCGGTCCCAGGTCCGGATTCTCGGACTTGGGACCGGCCAGCACCCACATTCGGCCACAGAAACACAGAAACTGCCGAAGGAAACAATGGAAAGCGCGTACAACCTGACTGAGCTTGAGCTCAGGGCAACCCAAAACCCGCTTCAATTTCACCACCGTTGCGGTGTACTACGCTCCGGCTCCGGCCCACCACGAGATCGCCGCGCAGACCGCGAGAATCCCGCCCATGACCGCAAGCGAGAGCGCGATGGGAACCTCGATCCAGCGGGCGGCGAGCATTTTGAGGGCGACGAACGCCAGAAGCGCGCCTAGCCCGTAGTGCAGGGAACGGAAGCGGTCGAGCAGCGAGGCCAGCGCAAAGTAAAGGGAGCGCAGACCGAGGATGGCGGCGATATTCGAGGTGTAGACGACGAAGGGATTGTGGGAGACGGACAACACGGCGGGGATGGAATCCATGGCAAAGAGAAGGTCGGTGACCTCGACAGCTAGAATTACCGGCAATAGGGAGCCTTTGGCGGGCTGCATCCGGCGAATCCACTCCGGGACGGCGGCGTTGGCCGAGCCGCCGCGCAGCAGCCGCCAGGCGGCATAGAGCAGGATCAGGCCGAATATCCAAGCTATCCAGTCGAAGCGGCGCAGCAGGGCGATGCCCGCGGCGATGAAAAGCGCCCGCAGCGCGACCGCCCCGGCGACGCCCCAGAGCAGTGCCGCGCGCTGGCGTTGCGGGCCGATGCGGAAGCCCTTGAAAACGACCATGAAGACGAAGAGATTGTCCACACTGAGCGAGGTCTCGATGGCGTAGCCGGCAACGAACTCCAGCGCCGGTCGATGGCCTTTGGCCACGGCAATCCATGCCGCAAAGCAGGCCGCAGCCAGCGCCAGAACGCCTGTCCACAGCCATGCGAAGGCCCGCGGATGCCGCATTCGGCGGCGCCAGCCGGAGTCGTTCTCCAACGGCGAAAAACTGTCGTCGGGAACCGCTTGCAACAGGCAATCGGCGACCAGGAATGCCGCCACTGACGCATGAAATCCAAGCCACCAGAGCCATGAGGCGCCCGCAATCATAGATGAATGCTACAGGAAGGGAGAGGGCGGAGATTGGAAGATGGGACTCGACTCGAATGGGCGGCATACATTTTTCAAAGCTCGTTCGATTTGCAGACGCTATCCGCCGCCCAGCGATCTCGATGGATATGCCATCCGACGCAAATATATTGCAGGCGGCGAGTCAATCGGAAGTTACCGTAGGATTTCCAATCTTTCGATGCAAACGAACGCCTCAACGCCGCGCGAAGAATACGTCCGGCGTGACCGAATCACCGACTGGCGCGCCCCGATTCAGCGCATAGCGGCCCGGCTTGTTAGACTGGGGCCATGATGGATGAACTGGAGTTCCGCCGCGCGGCCGAGGCCGCCCTGGACGCGCTCAAGCAGCGCCTTATTCTGCGCGAGGAGGATGCCGCGGCCGGCTTCGAGGTCGAGGAGCAGAACGGTGTGCTGAACGTGGTCTTCGAGGAACCGGCCGCCAAGTTCGTGATCACGCCGAATGCGCCGGTGCGGCAGATCTGGATCTCCGCGCTTTCCACCAGCTTCAAGCTCGACTGGGAGCCGGTGGCCAAGGATTTCATGCTGCCGCGCACTGGAGAACTGCTGACTCCACTCATCGACCGGCTAATCGGGGAGCATCTGCAAGCCTGAGATACGGCTTTGAGTCGCGGCAACTTCGCCCGCGAAGTTTGCGGAACCGCAACGATGGGTATCCTCACGCAAACAGCTTACCGTCAATCGGAGGCGGCGGTTATCCACTGACGCAGTAGCTTTCTTCCCGCCCAACTCATCATCCCCAAGGAAAGCAGGACGCAAGCCCACCCGAAGACATCACCGTGAGCGGTGTAGAAGGTTATGTCGTCGCGGAAGCCGTAGCCGGCGGGGAGCGCATCGACGGCGTGGCGGGGAATGCTCTGCCGGACGCGGCCGTAGGGATCGATGGACGCGGTGACGCCGTCGTTGGTGTCGCGCAGAATCCAGCGGCGGTTTTCGATGGCCCGCATCCGCGCCATATTCAAGTGCTGCCAGGGGGCGCTGGTGTCTCCGTACCAGCCGTCGTCGCTGATGTTGACCAGCGCTTCGGCGCCCAACTGGGCGAACTGGCGCACCTCGTCGGCGAAAACGGACTCGTAGCAGATGAAGACTCCGTAGCGATGGCCGTTGAGACGGAAGACCTTGCGCTCGGCGCCGCGCGCCGTCTCGCCGACGCGGGTGGTCAGCTTGCGGGCGAAGAAGAGCAGATTCTTGAAGGGAATGTACTCGCCGAAGGGGACCAGATGAATCTTGTCGTAGCGGCCCACGCGCTCGCCGTTGGCGGCGAAGATCAGGGCGGAGTTGTAGGCCAGGTAACCGGGGTCATCCTGGATGCGATCGACTCCCACGCCGCCCACCGCCAGCGGAGCCTGCGCGGAGACCGCCATCTGGCGCATGGCGTTCTGAAAGCGGGAATCGCTCTCGAAGTAGGGCGCGGGCGACTCCGGCCAGACCACCAGATCGGGATGGGTGGGATAGGGCGGGCAGACGATCTCGCCAGTGGGCGCCCCGGTCTGCGGAATCCCGGCAATGTAGGTCTTGCACTCTTCGCCGGCCAGACGAATGAATTCGGCGATGTGACGGTCCCACTCGCCGGGGGCCGTCCAGTAGCTCACACGGGCCACGTCGAGATCGGGCTGAACGAGCACGGCGGTGGCCGTGGGCGCGGACTTGCGCGGCAACACGTCGGTGCCATGGCAAGCGATTGCGATTACACATAGGCCGAAGACACGCCAGGTCTCGCCGCCGAACAGAGCCTTCAACCTCCATCGCGGCTTCCGTGGCGTGACCCACTTCCATGGAACCAGGCGGCCGCTAGCAAGAAGTGCGTTCGCGGCAACCAGCACAAAGCTGATTCCATAGACGCCAGTCCAGGGGGCAAGCTGGTTCACCAGCGCATTGTCCACCTGCGAGTAGCCGAGCTGATCCCAGGGAACGGAGGTGATGCGGGCGGCGGCCAGCTCCAGCGCGGTCCACAGGATGGGCGCGGCAAGCAAAGCTATTTTGGCGCTGCCGGAAGCTCTGCGCGCGAGCGCCACGCTCAGACCGAAAAGCCCGAAGTAAAGGCCCAGCGCCAGGCTGTAGCCGATCAGCAGCAGCACCGAGACCGCCGGCGGCAATCCGCCGTGAATCAGCATGGTGTCGTAGATCCAATAGCAGTTGCCCATGTACCACAGGATGCCGCAGAGATAAGCGAGCAGAAAGCCGCGGCGCAGCGGGCGCGGCCCATCGGCGCAGGCTGGGGAAAGAATCGCAATCAACAACGGGACCAACCCAAACCAGGCGAAGACCGTCCTCCAGACGGGAAGCGGTCCGGCTAGCGGAAACGGCAATTCGAGCAAGCCGGCGGAGAGAACCGCCGCGGCCCACAGCTTCCAGCTTCCCGGCTTCGCGGCATTCAACTTGGATGCAGGCTGCATACAGGGCGAGTTTATAGCATCTGGCTTGCGGCGCCGCGCAAAACTCAATGCCGGCGGCCCGCGCCTCAAGGCGCGTCCCATTGCGACGTACGCACTTGCTGCGCGGAGGCTGGAAACGCGCTACAATCCAGCCATGCAACTTGCCATTTTTTCTCTGCGGCTGTTGGAGACGATGTTCTTTGTCGGTCTGGCCGGTTCCGCGGCGGTCGTGCTCCTCTGCTTCATTGAGGACGGCAGGAAACTCTTCGGCGAAGACGAGCCGACTCCGCCGCGCGGCTGAGATCGTTGTCGGCAATTCTTATTGACATACATTCGATTCGGACATAAACTCAGCGCAGCGCAGACGGCGGTTTTCATTTTCCGAGCGGAAAACCTCGTCGGGTACGCCTATAAAATCTCGATGGCCACCAACCGAACGACACTCGTTCCCTCGTCCAACCGCGTCCGTCTCATCGTGGCTTCCTCGGTGATGCTGACGTTTATTTCGTTTTGGCGGGCGGCAGCCATCGTACTCAGCGACCTGGGGTCCTCGGCCTTCTATGCAGGCGGCATCGCGGAGCACGCGGTGGGCGCGGCGGCGCCATGGTTCGTCCTGGGAATCATGCTCTTCAGCTTCGCGGTACGCGCGGTCTACGTGGAAAGCTGTTCGATGTTCACTCGCGGCGGCGTCTACCGCGTGGTGAAAGAAGCCCTGGGCGGCGGCTTCGCCAAACTCAGCGTTTCCGCGCTGATGTTCGATTACGTTCTTACCGGGCCTATCTCCGGCGTGGCGGCCGGACAGTATGTTACCGGCCTGATGAACGACCTGTTGAATCTGGCGTTTCAGAGCCAATGGCTTCCGCCCGCCTTGCTGGACGATTCCGGCCTGCCCTTCCAGTTCAACATGAACCACACCGCGGTCTTCTTCGCCGCGGGCTTCACCCTGTTCTTTTGGTGGAAGAACTTCAGCGGCTCGCCGGCTTCCAGCGACAAGACGCTGCGGGTCATGCAGATCACCACTGTGATGGTGGCGATTCTGCTGGTCTGGGGGGTATTCTCGGCGCTTATGCGCGGCGCGCAATTGCCTCCGTCGCCGATCCCCGCGCACCTGCATTTCAGCCGCGAGGCGCTGGGATTCCTGAATGGATCGAAGCTGCTGCCGATGCTGGGATGGTTCGGCATTATCATGGCCTGCGGCCACTCGGTGCTGGCCATGAGCGGCGAAGAGAGCCTGGCGCAGGTCAACCGCGAGATCGAGCATCCCAAACTGAAGAATCTTCAACGCGCGGCCATCGTGATCGCCATCTACAGCCTGATCTTCACCGGCGGCGCCACGCTGCTGGCCTCCATGCTGATTCCTTATGCGGAGCGCACCCAGCACTACCAGAACAACCTGATCGCCGGCCTGGCCATGTACATGGTGGGTCCGCTGTTCTGGCGGGTGGCCTTCCGCATCTTCGTGGTTCTGGTCGGCTGTCTGATTCTTTCCGCGGCCATCAACACTTCGATGGTCGGCTCGACCGGCGTACTGATGCGGGTGGCGGAGGATGGCGCGCTGTCCGACTGGTTCCGCAAGCCGCATCCGAAGTTCGGCACCACCCATCGCATCGTCCACCTGGTCTGCGCCCTGCAAATGTTCGCCATTCTCGTCAGCGGAGGGAATGTGATTGCCCTGGGCGAGGCGTATGCCTTCGGCGTGATCTGGTCGTTCACCCTGAACACCCTGGCGGTGCTGGTGCTGCGTTGGAAATACCAGGGCGAACGGGGCTGGAAGGTGCCGCCCAACCTGCACATGGGAAAATTCGAGGCACCCATCGGCCTGTTCTCGGTCTTTCTGGTTCTGCTTTCCATCGCCATCGTCAATCTGTTTACCAAATCGAAGGCCACCATGAGCGGCGTTGCGTTCGCGGCGGCGTTCTACATCGTCTTCACCGTCTCGGAGCGCCGAAACCGGCGCAAACACGTCCTTACCGCGCGCCAGATGAAGGAGCACTTCCAACTGGAGCATCAGGACACGGTCAGCAGCGAATCTGCTTCCATTCGTCCCGGCGGAGTCATGGTGACCATGCGCGACGCCGCCAATCCGCTGGCCCTCAAGTGGACGCTGTCGCGCACCAGCACCGAGGAGCAGGATGTGGTGGTGATAAGCGTCCGGCTGACGGGCGCGGGAGGCCCTGAATATGTGAGCGTGGAGGACCAGAGTTTCAGCGAGGACGAGCGGACGATCTTTACCAAGGCCATCTCGGTTTCCGAGAGCTTCGGCAAGAAGGTATCGCTGCTGGTGGTTCCCGCCGGCGATCTGTTCTCCGCGCTGGTGCAAGGCGCAAACTCTCTGGAGATGGACTCGGTGGTATCCGGGGCATCCTCGAAGATGACCGCCGAGGATCAGGCCTTCCACATGGGGCAGGCGTGGGAGGCGCTGCCCCAGCCCAAGCGGCAGTTCAACTTCTACGTTGTCGATCCCAACGGCGAAGTCAAAGTGTTTTATATAGGTCCGCACGCGCCCAGCCTGCGCCCCGACGACGTGCAACTGGTTCACCGGCTATGGCTGAATATGCGCCGAGATCCGTCCGTGCAGGACCTTCACCACAGCGACATCATCACTTATGCGCTTACCCGGTTGGCTGGCCAGTATGCGCGCGAGAAACAGGAGATACTGCGCGACCTGCGCAACTACCGGGCCGCGGAGTCGCCCACCGCGCGGGGCCTCGGCAGCTCCGATCTTACCGGCGCTCCGGCCACGTCCGACCGCCCGCTGCCGGCGCCCAAGCCGCCTCGCTACCTTTAGTTTTCACAACTCGTTCTTATCGGATTACCTTCGGAACTAACTGGAACGCCGCCGTCGCTTCCAGGCATGGAATGCGATTCTGTGGCGGAGTAGCGATCGCGCGCAAACATCGACGCTCTATGCCCATCCGAATTCCCCGTCTCGGCAATGAAGGTGACGCGGCTGCGGTCCTATAGCCAAGGCCCTTGCGCTGCTATCTGCAATCTACCGGGCACTCATCCCTGGGACTATATGTTCCCGAAGACGACAATTTTCGAAAAAATGTTCCAATTTCGGCAACTTCGTGCATTTTTTGTTTGTAAAAGAGTCTACAGTTGCGTATTGTGTTATGAAAGACAGGTGGTTGCCCCGCGCGCGTTTTTTCACTTAGGCACAACGGGAATTCTAGCCACTTAGATGACCTAACAGGAGGAACCGTGGGAGTTTCAAGCATTCTGGAAGAAATCGATCGCGAGATCGCTCAATTGCATCAGGCGCGCGCCCTGCTGGCCGGTGGCGGAAAGGCCGCCACGCCCAAGAAGGAAAAGGCCGCGGCAGCCACAGCCGCCAAGAAGTCCGTCAAGAAGAAGAGAAATCTCTCTCCCGAAGGACGGAAGCGCATCGCCGAGGCCGTCAAGCGGCGCTGGGCAGAGCAGAAGAAAGCAGCTGCCAAGTAATTTGAAATCGCAGGCAAGAAAAAAGGGCCGACCTACGGGTCGGCCCTTTTTTCTTGCCTCTGCGCAGCGAGACGGAACTCCAGGCTATACAGTTTCTCCCGGCGACCAATGCACCACACGAACGCGGTCGTCGACCAACCCTGCCAGTTCCTCGATCGTCCCCGTCAGCGCCGGAAAGGTTCCATAGTGAAGAGGAAGAACAACCTCCGGCTCCAGTAGGCGGACCGCCAGCGCAGCCTCCTTCGGTCCCATGGTATAGTGGCCGCCGATGGGAAGCAGCGCCACATCGGGACGGTATAGCTCGCGAATCAGCCTCATGTCCCCGAAGACCGCGGTATCTCCGGCGTGATAGATCGCCGGACCGTCGGCTACAGTCAACACAAACCCCGCCGCCACTCCCACACAATGGATTCCCCGTTCATCTTGGGCCGAGGAGGAATGCTTGGCCTCGACCATGGTGGCCGCCACTCCGTCCAGTTGCACGGTGCCGCCCAGGTTCATCCCGATGGTGCTAGCAACTCCCCTGCCCGCAAGGTAAGCCGCTAACTCATGAATGGCTACCACCGTGGAACCGTGTTTGGCGGCCACCGGCACAGTGTCGGCGATATGGTCGTCATGGCCGTGCGTCAGCAGGATGCAATGGATCCGCTCCGGCAGCGCAAACTCTTTCGGGTACTTCGGATTGTTCTCGATGAACGGATCGATCAGAATGTTGGTTCCCCTGGCGGTTTGAACCAGCACGGTTGCGTGGCCCAGCCAGGCAATTTGCGTTCCCTTCAATATCTTCACGATTCCTCCTTTGCTAGAGGCTCCGCCTTCTGGCCGACTACCGCGTCATGATAACCTCCGAGACGCTGTCTTTGGCCAGAAACTGCCGGTGGCCGGACCATCCGGCAAAGAGCCGCTCGATGCTGCGGTTGGTAAAGGCGCGTTGGATGGGAAAAGGTTCCCCCAATTGCACCTCCACATCGTCGCCTGGGGTGAGGTGGAACCGGCAATGCACCGTCTCCTCGCCCTTGGTGCGGGTGTGGAAGAGAGATAGGACCTGGCCGCCGGGATTCATCGCGGCATACAGATGAGCCACCACCGGCTTCACCAGCGGCTCCGGCAGATAGTCCAGAGCCGTCCACATGAGCACCACGTCGAAGGTGCGTCCGGAGAAGTTGAGCGAATGCGCCAGGTAGCCTTCCACATCCCACACCGCGCCGCCCTCCGCATCGATTCCGGTCTGCCAGTTCACGGAGCAGGCGTCGTGGACCAGGTCGGCGAGGAAGACGCTATGGCCCAGGCCGGTAAGGTAGTTGATATTGGAGGGCGACGTGTAGCCCACATCCAGGATGCGCAGCCCCGTCTCGGCCTCCAGGCACTTACGCAACGCCGCCCATCCGCCGGAGTGACGCGGTACGCGCGGACCCGTGAAACCCGATGCCGAGGGCGACGGCGCAATCTGCTGCTTATTCCCAAACCAACGGCTCAGCAACCTTCAATCCCCTTGCGGCCCGCCAATCGGCGCAGCGGTGCGCGGCTTCGGCTAATACGCTTCGCCGGCTTGCGGCGCGTTGGCCGCGTCGTATCCCTTGGAGGCGGCCTGCGTCAGGTCCACCTTGCCGCGGAAGACGGCGTTGTCCTCGACGGCCAGCCGGAGGGCGCGAATATCGCCTTCCACGACGCAGCCGGCGCGCAACTCCACGCGGCCGCTGGCCACCACGTTGCCCAACACCTGGCCAAGAATCAGCACGTCTTTGGCGGTGATGTCGGCGGCCAGGCTGGCATTGGCGCCGATCGTCAACCGACTCTCCGAGAGGAGGACGGTTCCCTCCACGCGCCCATCCACAATCAAGTCTTCACTGCCCTTTACCTCGCCGCGAATCACGACGCTTTTGCCGATACGTGCGGGGGAGTTCTCCACTGCCATGATGTTATTCCTTCCGCGGACCTATCGAAGGCCCTGCCCGAACTATACTCAACTCAGCCCCATTGCTTCAATTCGGCCCTTCAGTCTACGCAACGCTGTGGGCGTCCGAGCGTAGAACTCCGCGTGGGCCGGCAGTTCCATATGGGCGGCGCGTTCGGCAAGGAATTGGCCGACGAAGGCTACGGAAGAGCGCAAATCCTCAAATTGCCCACGCAACTTGAAACGGCGCGATTTGCAGGATCGATATCGATTCCATATGCGAATAACTCCCACATAAACGAAACGCGCCGCGCAAGGAAAGTTGCGCGGCGCGGGAAAGCGAACTATCGAGTTTCAATGCGAATTGTCGCGCGCTTCAGGCGTAGATGCCCCGCTGCTTGATGGTGATGGCCACGCGGTCGATGGCCAGCATATAGGCAGCGATGCGGTTGTTTACGTTGTGCGCCTCGGCGTAGCGCGCCACGTCGTCGAAGCTCTCGCGCAGGATGTTCTCCAGTTGTTCGTTGACCGCCGCTTCCTTCCAGAAGTAGCCCTGCCGGTCCTGCACCCACTCGAAGTAACTCGCGGTAACTCCGCCGGCGTTGGCCAATATGTCGGGCACCACGAAAACCCTCTTGCCCGCCAGAATCTCGTCGGCCACGGCGGTGGTCGGACCGTTCGCGCCCTCCACCACGATGCGCGCCTTGATCGCATCGGCGTTGCGGCTGGTGATTACGTTTTCGGTGGCGGCGGGAATGAGAATCTCGCACTCCAAGACGAGCAACTCCTCGCTTGGCGTGGCCTCGGCGCCCCGAAAACCGAGAATCGTCCCGTTGCGATACCTGAATTCGGTCAACTGATGGATGTCGATGCCGTTAGGGTTGTAGAGGCCGCCGTCCAGTTCGGCCACGCCCACGATCTTGTAGCCCGCCTCCATCATCAGCCGCGCGGCGTGGGAGCCAACGTTGCCGAAGCCCTGGATCACGGCCCGGCATCCCTCGATGGGCAGATGCAGATAGCGCAGGCTCTCGTCGCACATCGCGCGCACTCCGCGGCCGGTGGCCTCCAGCCGCCCGCGCGAGCCCCCGATGTGCAGCGGCTTGCCGGTCACCACGCTGGTCACCGTCTGCCGCATATGCATCGAGTAGGTATCCATGACCCAGGCCATGGTCTGCTCGTCGGTGTTCACGTCGGGCGCCAGCACGTCCTTCTCCGGCCCGATGAACTCGATGATCTCCGAGGTATAGCGCCGGGTCATCCGCTCCAACTCGCCGCAGCTCATCTTCTTCGGGTCGCAGACGACCCCCCCCTTGGCTCCGCCGAAGGGGATATTGACGACCGCGCACTTCCAGGTCATCCAAGCGGCCAGGGCGCGCATCTCGTCCAGGGTCACCTCCGGCGAGTAGCGAATCCCCCCCTTGGCCGGCCCGCGCGCCATGGAATGCTGCACCCGGAAGCCGGTGAACATCTCGATCCGCCCATCGTCCAGGGTCACCGGAAAGTGGACGATGATCTCCCGCGAAGGGGCGCTCAGCACCTTCCAAAGCCCCTCGTCCAGGTTCAGCTTGCGGGCCGCAAACTCGAAGCGCGCGTTCTGCGCCTCCCACGGGTTGATCTCCCGATCCAACGTCACACCAGGCGTTTCGATGGCCATGCGTTTCTCCCCATTGGCGGATTTCGACCGTACCGGCAATCGCCCCCGGCCACATCCTCGGTCCCTTTTTTACTCTATCGCCAAACCGCGGGTTGCGACGGCTTTTGCGCGAGACGGGGCTTCGCCTCGGCCATCCCAGTACTTGCAGGGCGCAATCCGCCGTTTTGCCTGGCGAGCTGTGCCCGCCAGGCAAACCGGGATGAAGCGATTGGCTATTGGCTGATTGCCACGCCGCTGAAGGAGGCGGCGCCGATCGAGCTAGAGGTCGCAACTGGCGCGAGGTCGCCATAGGCGTCAATGGAGAAGACGGCGACATAAGCTTCGCTGTTCGCGGTATAAATGACGGCTAGTGCTTACTTGCATAAATGATTGATATTACGTAAAGTGATTGGGCAGAG
>CAZMHC010000026.1:0-33939 GCA_964565955.1 uncultured Occallatibacter sp. | reverse complement strand
CCGACGATTGGGGTCCGAGTTATCCCAGGTCCGAAAATCCGGACCTGGGGCACCCGCCAGCGGCAGACGGTGAAAACAACTGAAGGTGATAAAGTGCAGAGACTCCGCTTGCTGAAACCGCTTCAGGCCGCTCGGCATGGCTCCATCCTCGACCGCCCACCATCGTAGCGCAACGCCCGCTCATCGCAAAGAACGCGATGAACGGGGCACAGATTCTCGAAAATCAGAATCATTCTTCAGGGGCGATGACCGGGCCACCTGCCCGGCGGCGGCCGCGGCTTGCCTGTCGTAAGTGCCCAATAGCTTGCCGCCCGCCCAGACGTTAGTGTGCTGCCATGTCAGCGTGGCGGCGCCGCTGCCGGCCGCCGTGTCTACGCCCATCTCGGTAACTTGCTCGCCGCCCAGGCCGATAACATAGTCGTTCGTGGTCTGGAAGCCGTTGACGGCCGGGTTGCAACTCCAGGCAGTTATGCCGCCCTTGGCCACGCGCGCGCCGTCGGCGTCCCACCCCGTTGACGAAGACCTGTCAACGGGGACCCCGTCGTAGAGATACCGGTTGGCGCTATCGTCGAACGTTCATGTTTTCAAAACCAGGCATCGACCGCGCGGCCTGAGCCACCCGCCTTTTCTGTCCAACTCGATACTAACATCCTACACTCCCATGTCCCAAAAGCGGGAGATGGGGCACCCCGGCGGAGATCGTCATGGATGTGGATACCTCCGTCGTAGATCACTCCCCGGTTTCAAAATCGAGACCGGGGCCACCCGCCGGGCCACCTGTCCAGAGTTGGGAGAAATGTATCCCAGGCCCCAAAAGCGGGACCCTTCGACAAGCTCAGGGCAGGCTCTGGGGCACCCAATCTTTTGTGGATGCTCTCAGACCTGCGCCACCCGCCCCTAGACTGAGCATGGGCATTGCAAACCGCAGGTTCATCGACTCAGTCTGGCGCAAAAAACCGCGCCGGACTTCTCTCAGAACGACAACTGGTTGGATAGCCACTTGAGAAACAGGGCACTGCCCAGAACTTACGGGCGCAGCTTCGATTGCAGGAAGCGGCCCCTCCAAGACGGAGAGGCCGCCACGAGGCCGGCAAGCGGTCTTGCGCTACCTGCGAAAACGCTCCCGTCCCCAGCCGCGATCGCGGGGCGCAAACCGATCGTGGCCCCAGCCCCAGCCGCCCTCATAGCGAACGAACGCTCCGCGCTCTCTGGGACCGGCAAAGTTCCAGCGTCCGGGAACCCAATATCCGTTGGCCCAGTAACCGGCCGCCCAGATGTAACCCGGTCCGGGGCAAGGCGGAACGTAAGCGACCGGTCCGCGCACATACACTCCAAACTCCGCGGCCCGAGCCTGCACCGCTCCGAGGCCCAATCCAGCCGCCACCACCGCCGCTCCGAGCATCCAATTCCGCATACTGCCCATGATCCCTCCATTCCAGCGGGCCGCTCGTGGCAGTTCCCGCTCGGCTTGCATCCGCTGGAGGCTTGTCTGTTGCCGCCTCCCCGGAGCGCCGCATCTGTAACGATCTAACCAAGATTGCAGGCAAAGGTTGCGCCGGAAAGCGAAAATAAAGTTGCGCAACTTTCTCGAAAATCGGGGTTCAAGGCAAGCTATGCGCGGCTCTTCACAGGAGCGCATGGCCGCCGAAGAACGGGAAACATTCTCTTCCATCGCCGGCGAAATTCTGAGATACGCTCTTTTTTCGCGCGAAGAGTTATCGTAGAATCCTTGGAGATGCGGCCACTCGCTTCCACGGTTATCGTCTTCGCATCGAACTCACAACTTGCATTCGCCGAGAAAAAGGAGACCCGATGACGCATCATGCGCATGGCGCGTTCACTGTGAAGGTTGAACCGCTCACCCCAGCGCCTGCCGAGGGACTGAGCCGCTTTTCCATCGACAAGCAAATCCACGGCGATCTGGAAGCGACGAGCAACGGCGAGATGTTTTCCGGCGGCGATCCCAAGCAAGGAGCCGCCGGATACGTGGCCATTGAGGCGGTCACCGGGACGCTCCAGGGCAAGCATGGCTCATTCGCGCTTCAGCACTCGGCGACGATGGACAAGGATGGGCCCACGATGACGGTGATCGTGGTGCCGGGTTCGGGAACCGGGGAATTGAAGGGCATCGCGGGGACTTTTATGATTCACATCGACAAGGGGCAGCATTCTTACGACTTCGATTACAGCTTGCCGGAATGAGGCTGAAAATGAGTTGGCGCGAGCGCCTCTTGCCGCGCATGGGAGGCGCAAGCTCGTCCGAGTGTTAAAGTGAAGTTTCAACCTTCATGTTCGCCACCTCTCAGCACGCGCATTTCATCGGCATCGGCGGCATCGGCATGAGCGGCATCGCGGAGATTCTGCTCAACCTGGGCATGAAGGTCTCCGGCTCCGATCTGCGCCGCGGCCCGGTGACCGACCGTCTTGCCCAACTTGGCGCGGCCATCTACGAAGGGCATGAGGCGGGGAACGTGGCGGGCGCCACGGTGGTCGTCACCAGCTCGGCGGTTCCCGCCAGCAACCCGGAGATCGTCGCGGCCAGGGGGCGCAAGATTCCCGTGATCCAGCGCGCGGAGATGCTGGCCGAGTTGATGCGCCTCAAGTACGGCATCGCCATTGCGGGAATGCACGGCAAGACCACCACCACGTCGATGGTGGCCTCGGTGCTGGCCGCGGCGGGGCTGGATCCGACGGTGGTGGTGGGCGGACGGGTGGACGCGCTCGGCTCCAACGCCCGGCTGGGAGCTTCCCGTTACCTGGTGGCCGAGGCCGACGAAAGCGACCGCTCCTTTCTCAAGCTCTCTCCGATCCTGGCCGTGGTCACCAATCTCGATCGCGAACACATGGACTGCTATCGCGATATGGCCGACGTGGAGCAGGCATTTCTGAGTTTCATGGACAAGGTGCCGTTCTACGGCGCGGTGACCGCCTGTCTGGACAATGCGCGTCTGGCGGCGATTCTGCCGGGCGTTCACCGCCGCGTCTTCACATACGGAGTCGCCGCCGCCGCCGACTACCGGGTGGAATTTCTGGATGCGATCCGGCCGGGATTTTCGCGCTTTCAGGTGAAGGTTGCCGCCGGGCCGCTTGGGCCATTTGAACTGCGCGTACCCGGTCGCCACAACGTTCTCAATGCCACAGCGGCCGTGGCCATCGCCCATCAGCTTGAAGTCGATCCAGCAAAGATCGCCGAGGGGCTGCGCGGATTCAGCGGCGTGGACCGGAGATTCCAGCATCGCGGCGCGGCGCGAGGGGTTGCCGTGGTGGACGACTACGGCCACCATCCCACCGAAATTCGCGCCACCCTTGCCGCCGCCCGCGAGTGCGGCCATGCCAGAATCCACGTAGTCTTCCAGCCGCACAGGTTCACGCGCACACTGGATTTGATGGAGGAGTTCGCAGCGGCCTTCAACGATGCCGATAGCGTGATCGTGCTGCCCATCTACGCGGCCAGCGAGGAGCCGATACCCGGAGTAAGCGCCGAGCGGCTGGCCGAAAAGATCGTCGGCCCGAAGGTTCAGTTCGTCGCGGAGTTTGCCGATGCCGTTGCCTACGTGGCCGCGCAGGCCCAAGAGGGCGACCTGATTCTGACCCTGGGCGCGGGCAGCGTCAGCCAGTTGGCGGCGCGGATATTGGCGGCGCTGGAGGGAGTTCAAACATAAGTTGCACTCCCTGAAATTTCAGGCGACCGCATCCACTATTATTGAACCTTACCTAACTTGCAGGTGTGCCCGAGCCAAGTCTACGCTCATTTTGAAGTTATCTTCCCGTCACTCCAGCTCGCTGGGTTCGGCGTGGCTGGCTACGATGGCCAGCAGCGGCTGCCTCTCCCACTCGGGCGATTCCATCTCGCGGATCTCGACTTGCAGTTTCTCGATCTCCTCCAACTCTCCGTCGCCGTGAGTCAGTTCGCCCAACTGCCGTCCGTGAAAGAAGACTCCGCCCTTGCCTTCGACGGTGCCCAGGAACTTGTTATAGAAATCCACGCTGCTTCGCAGTCCGCCGCCCAGCTTTTCAAGATGCCCCTGGGCGACCGTCAACTTATCGTAGATTCTGCGCCCGGTCTCGTGGATGGCCTTGGCGTTCTTGGTGATCTCCGATTGCTGCCAACCGAACTCGACGGCTCGGAGCAGGGCAATCAAGGTCGTCGGCGTGGCCATAATCACCTGGTTCTTGGCGCTGAATTCAATCAGCGAAGGATCGGCTTCAAGCGCCGCGCTGAACAGACCTTCGCTGGGCAGGAAGCAAACCACAAAATCGGGAGCCTTGTCGAACTGCTTCCAGTAGGCCTTGCTGGAAAGCTCCTTGAGATGCTCCTTCACGCTGCGGGCGTGGGTTTCAAAGAGCAATTGCTGCGCGGCCGGGTCGGCATTCGCGCCGGCATCCAGAAAGGCGTCGAGCGGAGTCTTGGCGTCGACCACGATCTCGCGGCCATTGGGCAGGTGAACGGTCATATCCGGGCGACGTGGATTGTCGTTCTCGTCGCGCGCGGTCACCTGCTCGGAAAAGGAACAATGCTGCACCATTCCCGCGTACTCGACGCAGCGCTTGAGTTGCAGTTCGCCCCAGTTGCCGCGAATCTTGGGATTGCGCAGCGCCGTTACCAACTGCGCGGTCTCGGTCTTCAGCGCCTCGAGCGAAGCGGGGATCGTCTTCTGGATGGTCTCGACCAACGTCTTCACTTCGGAATAGGCGCCCGAACGCAGCGTCTCCATGGCGCGAGTCTGCTCGTCGAGGCCCTTGAGCGCGGTCCCCAGCGGCTCCAGCAGCGTCTTGATGGCCTGCTCCCTGGCTTCCAGCGTCAGCTTGGCTTCGGATGCCTGGCCGCCCAACTCCTGCTTGGCGAGAGTCAGGAAGCTCTGGTTGTTGGCGCGCAACGCCTCGGCGGCAAGATTGCCAAAGGCCTTTTCCAGGTCGGCCCGCATCTGCGTGTATTTGTCCTCTTGCGCTTTTTCGCGCTCCTCGGCGCGGGCCAGTTTTTCACCCGCGTACTTGCTCAGTTCCTTCTCCTTGGCAAGCGAGGCTTCGAGACCCTTCTTCTCGGCGTCTAGGCTGACGATTCGCTCGGCATGCGCTCTGGATTCGGCCTTTCCCGTTTCCATTCCAAGCCAGACTCCGAGCAACACCCCAAGGACAGCCGCCATGGCAACGGAGACTCCAACAATCAGATTCAGCATTCCTATCCCCTCTCTTTTCGCTCGACCCACGCCGCTTCACGGTGCATTTTCGGGGGGAAATGCACAACGATTTCCAGTGCCGGCTCCCTATTCCTTATTCCCCGTTCCGGTGAGCCTTTACACACCCTCATCGGCCCGGTAGACTTGAAATTTCGGGGCTACGCGCATTTTTATAGCGTACAGGTTGTGCTCCCCTGCCGCATGAAAGTATTGTAGGCTGACGGAGCGCAAATGGGAATGAGCATCGCCCGCGAAGAGATTTCCGGTTTTGAAACCAACGAGGAGAGGCAAGCATGGCTGTAGAAGAGAAAGTGAAGCAGATTATCGTCGAGCAGTTGCAAGTGGACGAGGCCGAGGTCACCCCCGGGGCGAGCTTTCAGGAAGACCTGGGAGCGGATTCGCTCGACGTGGTTGAGTTGGTGATGCAGTTCGAGGAGGCCTTCGATCTGGAGATTCCCGACGAAGACGCCGAAAAGATCAAGACCGTCAAGGACGCGGTGGAGTACATCGAGAAAAACGCGAAAGGCGGCAAGTAGCCCTTGTCTCTCTCGCCCCGCAGAGTCGTTATCACTGGCCTCGGTCTGATGTGCGGTGTGGGCAACACCGCTCCCGAAGTTTGGCGGCAGCTTTTGGCCGGCGCCAGCGGCATGGGGCCTATTCAGGGCTTCGATACCGCCGGCTTTTCGGTCAACTTCGCCGCCGAGGTCAAGAACTTCGATCCCCTCAATTTCGTGGACAAGAAGGAATCGCGCAAGATGGGGCGGTTCACGCACTACGCCTTCGCCGCCGCCCATGAAGCCATCGTTCAGTCCGGCCTCAATATTACGCCGGATATAGCCGACCGCGTGGGGGTCTTCATCGGCTCCGGCATAGGCGGCTTCGAGGTCATCGAGCGCGAACACGCCAACCTCTTGCAGGGCGGCCCGCGCAAGATCTCGCCCTTCTTCATTCCCGCCGCCATCGTCAATATGGCCTCCGGCCATCTGAGCATCCGCTACGGGGCCAAGGGACCGATCTCGGCCACCGCCACGGCCTGCGCCACCTCTGCCAACTCCATCGGCGATTCGGTGCGCATGATTCTGCACGGCGACGCGGATGCCATGATCGCCGGCGGCGCGGAGGCAGCGGTGACGCCGCTTTCGGTGGGCGGTTTCGCCGCCATGCGGGCGCTTTCCACCCGCAACGACGAACCCACCCGCGCCAGCCGTCCCTTCGACAAGGATCGCGACGGCTTCGTGATTGGCGAGGGCGCGGGCATCGTGATTTTAGAGGAATTGAAATTTGCCCAGGCTCGCGGCGCAAAGATTCTGGCCGAGGTGATCGGCTACGGCATGAGCGCCGACGCCTATCACATGACCGGCATCGCCCCGGACGGCACCGGCGCGCAGCGCAGCATGAGGGCGGCCCTAATGGATGCGGGCATTCAGCCGGAGCAGGTGGGCTACGTGAACGCCCACGCCACCTCAACCCCCGCCGGCGACGGCAACGAGTCGCGCGCCATCGAATTGGTCTTTGGCGAGCACGCGCTTAGCCACAGGCTCAAAATATCCGGGACCAAGTCCATGACCGGCCATCTGCTGGGCGGAGCCGGGGGACTCGAAGCCGGCATCACAGTGCTGGCGCTGGTCAACCAGCAGCTTCCGCCGACCGTCAATCTGGAGAACGTGGACCCCGCGTGCCGCCTCGACTATGTGCCCAACAAGGCTATCCTGCATAACTTCGAGATCGGCCTATCCAACTCCTTCGGCTTCGGCGGCATCAACGCCACGCTCATCATGCGCCGCTGGGCGGAATAGCTTCAATCCATTCAGTCTGATCGCCAGTGATTCGGCGCCCCATCCTTTCGCCGCGCTTTTGGGCGAAAGGGTGGGAAGCCTCGATCTGTCAGTATGCCGCCAGAGATGGCGGCTTCCGCCGAATTCCTTGCCAAACAAGAAAATCGCTCCAAGAGCGAACTGCTAGGCGAAGCATTTCGCGCCTATCATTCCCAGCGGATTGGAGCCTTCTTCAATGAAATCGGCAAGTATGCGGCCACAAGAAACCCAAGCGGATATACCGAGGACAACGTGAGCGTCTGGCTGCGGAATGTCGGGTGGAGATGAAGGCTGAACGAGAATCGGAAAACCTTCGTAAGCTGGCCTGAATGGTCGTTGGATTTCGGTATAAGGGAAGAAAACAAGTTGACAGGACGCAATGCCGTGGTAAACTTAAATTTCGGGCGGGTGCGCTGACCTTTTCGGTGCTTTGAGCATATGCTCTCCCGGCCGACCCTTCAGGGGCTGTCACAGACAGCCCCCTCGTATTTTACGACAGATATATCGACATTCCAATCATGAGGAACGTATGCATCTTCTTTATCTTGATGAGTCTGGTTCGGTTTCCGATGCTGGCCAACGATACTTCGTTCTTGCCGGCCTCAGCGTTTTTGAACGTTCGACCCATTGGATTGAGCAGGAGTTGAATCAAATTGCGTTACGGTTTGCACTGGACCCTAATCACCCTTATGACATTGAGTTGCATGCATCGCCGATGCGAAATGGGAGAGGAGAATGGAGGACGCACACTGTGGCCAGTCGCCTACAGGCTATCAAGGATGCGCTAACCTTGATTCCACGCCATTACCCGCGCGACGTTCGTCTTTTTGCAGCAGCCCTTTGCAAGCAGAACTTCTCTGGACAAGATATTGCGCACGAAGCATTTACACAGCTTTGCAGCCGCTTCGATCTGTTTCTGATGAGGATTTATCGCGTCAAGTCGGAAAAGCAGCGTGGACTGATAATCTTCGACAAGTCAAGCACCGAGGCCCGCATCCAGACGCTGGCACGAGAGTTCAAATACTCAGGCCACCAGTACGGGGTGATTCGCAACTACGCAGAGGTTCCAGTCTTTCTTGACTCAAAGGCCTCAAGACTGATTCAGTTGGCAGATCTTATCGCCTTTGCGATCTTTAGACATTTTGAACACAACGATTCGCAGTTCTTTGAGATCATCGAGCACTGCTTTGACGCCGATGGCGGAGTGGTCCACGGCTTCTACCATCGCTAGCCTCTACGCCACCACCGTTAGCTTGATCGATGAAACAAACCTCGCTGTGTGGGCCGCGATTATCGCTGCTCCCGCCCGTTCATCGCCTCGCCCGCGTCCTCGCGCCCGTCCACGATATAGACCCAGCCGCTCAGCGGCGATCGCTTGGGGGTTCGCTCCGCGCCCAGATAGGAATAATCGAAGCGCAGATCGTCGAACTCGACCGTAGTCCATTGACGATTTGCAGGCAACCGCGGCGGGGCCATCCCCGGCGCGGCCACCTGCCCCACGTCGCGCACCACCGCCCACGCTCCCCAGTCCAGATAAACCTGCCCTAGCGGCGTGCGCTTGGCCGCCTCGACGGCCGCCGTCGTGGGCGGCTTGTAGAGCACATCGGTCTTTGCGTCGCTGTCAATCTCCCCACTCCACGTATCGACTTCAGCGGTCTGATAAAACTCCGCCGTCTCCAGAGTCGCGTGCCAGCGAAAGGGGTTGATGGGATAAGGCTCCAGCGCGAGGCGACGCACCGGCGCGGCAGTCACCTGGGCGCTGTCGAGCATGGCGCGCGCCTGTGCGTGCTCGGCCCATCGGAAGCAACCCAGCGCAAACATTCCCGTCAATGCAAAGATGGCCCATCCGCGCCCGCGAAACGGTGCGCGCCGCGCGCCGATCTCCGCGTCGGCCAGGCCGAGGAGCCAGGGAACGATCAGCGCGGCCAGCAGCAGCGCCCACTCCACCGGCTCGGCGATGAACACAAAACTCCCCGCATACCAGCGGGGATTGAATGGAAAGAACGGCCTGACTCCGTAGTTATTGGTCCAATCCAGCAGCAGATGGCTCAGTGCCGCAATCAGCGCCGTGAGATAGAGCCAGCCCCAGCGGAGCGGCGCGGGTGCCGTGGGAGCTTTTTCCCTTTGGTTGAGAGTATTCGTCCTACGCGCGCGCCGCCGCTGCCGCCAGCCATCCAGCAGCCACACCGCTCCCACCACGGCCGCGGCCACCAGCGGCGCGGCAAGAAAGGTATGCGTGATGCCGCGATGATGCTTCAACTCCTCGACTGGCCCGCGCAGCCCCCAAAGCACATCGATATCCGCGGCCTCGGCGGCCAGCGCCGCCGCCAGCGTCGCATATCCGGTCTTGCGGTTCAGCCCCGCGCGACCGATGCAGGCTCCAGTTAGAAAATGAGTTACAGGTTCCATAAGTGGGTTGCGCTCAGTCTCCAGGATTGATGAAGGGCAACAATCTCGACTGCCGCGACGATGCGCGGGCCTCGGGCACATCGAAACGACATCCGTCGATTCCAGCCATGAAGGCGTTTAGCCTTCCCCGCCGCCGGCGTTCTCAATCATTCGCCAGAGTTCCCTGACGCCGTAGCCGGTCTTCGACGAGACGGGCAACACTCCGTCCAAATTCAGGCCATTCTCCAACGCCCGCAGGTTGCGGGTTCGCTCATTGCCGCTCAGCCGGTCGATCTTTGTGGCCGCGACCACAAACTCGCGTCCGGCGGCTCTCAGCCAGTCGATCAACTGCCGGTCGCTCTCTTGCCCCGGCACGTTCGCGTCGACCAAACAGACGCACAGCTTGAGCGTTGCGCGAATGGCCAGATAAGGCTCTATGAAAGCCGGCCAGCCAGCCGAGATGGACTTGGAAATCTTGGCGTACCCATAGCCGGGAAGGTCGGCAAAGAGCAGTTTGCGGCGCTGGCTGGGGTCCAGAAGCGCAAAAAAGTTGATGGCCCGCGTCCGTCCCGGCGTTGAGGAGACCTTGGCCGCCCTTTCTCCGACCAGCGTATTCAGCAAGCTCGATTTGCCCACGTTCGAGCGACCGAGGAAGGCAATCTCCGGCACATCCGGCGGCGGAAATTGCTCCGCCGCCATCGCCGACAACAGGAATTGAATCGTGTAGCGCATAAGGGAGGTTGGACACCGAGGAGCAATCCATTTCAAGGATACAGGACAGAGCGAATAGCTCCTCGATATGCTCGGTCGAGCGCCGGGCACTTATCGGCCCGATAAGAAGCGGCGGCACTTTCACGGCTTCCATGCGGCCTTGTACAGGACCGTGCCATCGCCGGTCCGAATCGCTTGGAGAGAGCCGTTGCCCGTCATATTTCGGATTTCCGCGGACAGAACCCGGTCGCCGAAGCGCCCCCGAAGCTTGACCAGAATCCGTTCCTTGGACTTGGGCGCGGCGCAGAATCCACGAATCGCATCTTGGGCGGCGTTGATCAAGGGCATGGCTCCGGGGCCTCGCGTCGCCGGCGCTTCCTTGGCGTAGAGAATCGTAACTCCAGGGTTGCGCAGGCTCTCTCCGGCAAGATACTCTCCGAAGGTTTCCGCATGGGCGGCCAGATACTTGCGCAGTTCTTGGCGCATATTCCCGCCCACTCCACTCGATCCGTACCCATGAATGACCTCGATGCGTCCGGTGTAGCCGCCGCGCACACAGTCATTGTAGAAACGCACAAACTCCCTGATGGCTTCCGCAACGGTGCGGTTATGCAGGTCGATGGATCGAGACTCTCTCATGGCTCAGGCTTACTATATCGGACAACTCGATGCCGTCGCCAAGTCAAAAGAGCGAAACCGACTCATTCATCGCGCCGCGCAGCGCAGCCATGCCTGCTCGATGTAGCTGTCGGTCATGCCGGCGATGTAGTCGGCGACGGTGCGGGCGAGGCTCTGGGAGGGAATCTCGGCGCGGTGGTCTTCGGGGAGCAGGCTGGGATCGGCGATGATGGCGTCGAAGAGTCCGGCGACCACCTCGGTGGCGTGCGCGTGCGCCTCTTCCATGCCGGAGGAGTTGTAGAGATTGGCAAGGAGGAAATTCTTGGCATTGGCGCGGGCAAGCTCGACCGGCTGGCTGAACGCGGCCAGCCGCCGGGGCGCGCAACGAATCTCCTCCAGCGTGGTGGCGCCAAGCGCGGCCACGCCGGCCAACACCCGCTCCATCAGATCGGTCACCAGAAAGTTCAGAACCCGCTTTAGCGCCTCGTATGCGACCAGTTTGGGCGGGGCGGCGGGATATTGGCGGAGCGCGGCATCGTGGAAATCGCGGAAGAGCGTCACACCCTCCCTCACCTGATCGAGGCTGAGGATGCCGGAGTCGAGGCCGTCGTCGAGATCGGCGGTCAGGTAGGCGATCTCGTCGGCCAGGTCGATGAGTTGGGCTTCGAGAGGCGGGAATCGATCGAGGAAGTACTCGGCCAGTTCCGGCTGCTCGGCGGCGGAGTAGTCGCGGGAATGCTTGACAATGCCCTCGCGCACCGCCAGAGTCAGGTTGAGGCCGCGAAAGGCGGCATAGCGCCGCTCGAACCAAACCGCGATGCGCAAGGCGTGGAGGTTGTGGTCGAAGCTCATCCCGAAGCGGCGCAGGGAACGGTCGAGGGCCTTCTCTCCGGCGTGGCCGAAGGGCGGGTGGCCGATGTCGTGGGCCAGCGCCAGGGCCTCGGCCAAATCCTCATTCAGCCCCAAAGCTCCGGCCAGGGTGCGGGAAATCTGAGCGACCTCCAGAGTGTGGGTGAGGCGGCTGCGGAAGTGGTCGGAGAGAGAGTCTTCCGGCAAGCGGGCGAAGACCTGGGTCTTGCCGGCCAGACGGCGAAAGGCGCGGGAATGCAGGATTCGTGCGCAGTCGCGGGCAAAGGGAGCGCGATAAGGATGAGCGGCTTCCGGATGAGCGCGGCGCGCCATATTGCCGTCGCCGCGGACGGCAAGACCCGCGGGGAGCGCGGTCGGCGGCTCGATCTCCGAGTCCTGCTTGATTTCCAAGCGCATCGATCCCTTTGGCCCCGCTTGAATGCCTTGCCAGCTACTCGGGCTTGGCGATGCCGGCCGCGTTCTCCTGCTTGGCCAGCTTGACGCGGGCGCTTTCCAATTTGCGCTGCACCTTGGCCGACTCGCCCGGCTCCAGGTCGGCGGGGGCCGACTTGGCATAGGCGGCCAGCGAAAGCTCCCACTGCGCGGCGGCCAGCCGGATGCGCCCGGTCTTCTCGTAAAGATCGCCCAGGTGGTCGTGGACAGTGGGATCGCCGCGGTCGCGCTGGACGGCCTGACTCAGGTTTTCCTCGGCCAGCTCGTACTCGCCGAGTTTGAAGTAGACCCAACCCAGAGAGTCCAGGAAGGCTCCGTTCATCGGCTCCTGGTCAACCGCCTTGCGAATCATCTTCAAAGCCTCGGGCAACCGGATACCCTTGTCGGCCAGCATATAGCCCAGGTAGTTGAGGGCCATGGCGCTGGAGGGGTCCAGATCCAGGGCCTGGCGAAAGTACCGCTCAGCCGGTTCGAAGCGCTTCTGTCGCTCGGAAAGCTCTCCGCGGAGAAAGAACAGATAAATCCGGTCTTCCTTCTTCTCGGTCAGAGGCTCAGCCTTGTCGAAGGCCTCCTCGGCCTCTTTCCAGCGCCGAGCGCGAATGTAAATCTGGCCCAATTCCAGCCACACCGCACGGTCTTCGGCGGTGTTGGCGAGAAGCGACCTGGCCACGGCCAGCCCCTCGTCCGTCTTGCCCTGGTCGGCCAATTCGCCCGCCAGCATGATCTTGAGATCGCGGTCCTTGGGGTTCGACTCAACGGCTTTGCGGGCGGTCTCGACGGCCTTGTCGAACTGCTTCGCGTCGCTCAAGACGCCGACCTGGCCGCGGTAGCCGTTGACCGCCGTATCGCCACCCAAATCGATCATCTTCTGGAAGGTGGCCAGCGCCTGATCCAGTTTGTCCTGCTCCTGATAGACCGCTCCCAGCCGCTCCAGGAAGATGCCGCGATTGTTCTTCTCCTCGGCGGTATAGGCTCCATTGGCGTGGGAGGTCAGATCGACCATCTTCTCGTAGACCGCCACGGCCTCTTCGTAGCGGCCCAGCACATCCAGAATCAGCCCCTGGTTATACCCCGCTTCCAGCGAGTCGGGGTCCTTCTTGACCGCCGTCTGGATGGTGGCCAGAGCCTCCGCGTACTTCCCCTGGCGGCGCTGAATCTCGGAGATATGAATCAGGGCGCCGGCATCATCGGGATCGTCCTCGGCCATCTTTTGGAACTGCTTGAGCGCCTCGTCAAGCTGGTTGTCGCTGAGCAGCGCCTGGCCCAGCGCCTCCACCGTGTGCGGATCGTCGGGGTCCAGGCTGGCGGCGCGCCGATAAGCCGCAATGGCGTCTTTGGGCTGCTTCAATTGGTCGTAAGCAGCGCCCAGAGCAAGCTCCATCTTGGGGCTGCGGGAGGCCGCGGGAACGGCCTCGACAACCTTGGCCGCACGGGCAACGTCGCCGCTTTCGACATAGACGCGGGCCAGGTTGAGCACAACGTCCTCGGAATCCGGGTCCATGCTCTGCGCCAACTTGAACTGCTCTTCGGCCTTCTTGGCATCGTGCCTCACGGTATAGAGCTGGCCCAGAACCATGCGGTCCTCGACGCTCTTCGGTTGCAGGGCGACGATCTTCTCGAACTCGGCGATGGCCATTGCCAGCGCGTCGCTCGCCAAGGCTGGAGAGGCGCTGGAATTCTTCCCTTCGCTGAGCAGGCGCAGGTAAATCTTGCCCAGCAGCTTGTGCGCCGTCAGGTCGTTGGGCGAACTTTTGAGCAGTTCGCGGGCCGTGGATTCGGCATCGGCGACGCGGCCGGAGCGAAGATAGAGATCGGCCAGGCCGTCGTTCAACTGCGGGGAATCGGGATCGGCGTTCAGCGCCAGCTTGTACTCCTCGACGGCCCTGCTTGCATAGTCCTGCCGGCCCAGGGTTTCGGCCTGTTCCTCATCGATGCTGGCCAGCGCCAGGTGAAGGTAGGCAAGGGCGCGATCGGGCGGCGAGGCCTCGCTCCCGGTTGCGACGGACTTGACGGGCGCGATTTCGATCTTGGAGGCCTTGACCGAGGAGGGCTTGGCCGGAGCCGGTATCTCGGGGCGAGGTTCGGTGGCGGGGCTTGCCGATCCGGTTTGGGCGCGGACAACCACTGCCGGCAGCGGAAGCAAGGATGCCGCGGCAATCGAAAGTGAAAGGGTCAGCGAATGAATTCCAGTCTTCATCATCCTGAGATTTCCACGCCTTTCCAGCCGCCGAACATGGGAACGCTCCGCGCCGTCAAGTCGCAAGGCAGTGCAGGCAGCCATCACGAAGAACACCGCCTACTCTATAAAGACGATTCTACCCGGCATTTGTCGCATTGTGGCGGATTTTCCCGCGGATCGTCAGGAAAGAGGGAAAAAGAATGGGCCGTCGAGTCGCCGCAGCGGCACCGGGCAGGCGGCCATGCAGCGGAAAACGGTCCGCGGTTTGCATCTCATTGCAGGCGTGGCTCGCCGGTCTGCAGAAAGGCCACTCCAGAGAACGACTCTCCCGATGCCAGCACCGCCCTGAGCTTTTCAGGGTTGGCTCCGCTGCGGTCGACGGCCGCACCCAGCAACCGCAACGCCGCGGCCGGGGCGGTCTCGACCGGAAGCCGGAAGATCCACGGAACATTGGTTGACGTCAGTGTCTTGTCGCCGCTCAACGCGACCACCGGCACAAAGCTCTTCAGCGCCAGTTGTTCGGCCAAGTGGCTGGAATCGCGGTCCAGCGCCAAGATAGCCAACGCGGGTTCGTCCATCAGCGCATGAACCAGTTGCGTTGACGTTGCGCCCCAGTTTTGACCGCTCTCGACCGGCACAAACCGCCAGGTTTGGCCTTTCGACGCTATTGCCGCAAGTTCACTCATCGCCTCCGGCGACTGCGCAATCTCACTGGCCCGCGGACCGAAGAGAATCAAGCGCAGCGGCCCCGTCGGCAGATTCTCGCGACGCGGACCGGCATAGTCCACTCCATTCTCCCCTACGCGCGCATAAGGCGTCTGCGTTGGAGCGGACATCACAGGCGCGGCGGGAGGCGCTTGAGGAGAAACTGAAGTTGCCGGACCCGCCGCGGGAGTCTGTTCCATGGTAGCTACGCGATAGGCGATCGCGCCGTTATGCACCGTGCCCAGATACATCGGAGCCACGTTCTTCTGGTTGGGGTCGAAGACCATGTGCCCGGTCACGCCGTCGTATTCCTCGATGTTAGCCAGCGCATCGTGAATCCGCGCGCGATTCAACCCCGCCTTGCAGATCGAATCGAGCAAAGCGTTCATGGCATCGTAAGCCAGCGACGCGAACTGCTCCGGCTTCTCCTGAAAGCGCGCCTCGAAGCGACGGTTGAACTCCACCCAGCGCGGATCGTTGCGGGTAGGATCGTAGGGAAAGACCGCCTCGAAGCCCTCGGCCGCGTCTCCGGCGTCGGCCAGCAGCGTCGGCCCCAGAGTGCGATATGCGCCGAAGACCCGCTGTTTCATGCCCGCCGCCCGCATCTGCTTCAGGATCAGCGCGGCTTGCGCTTCGTCGGTCCACAGCACGATCGCATCCGCCCGCGAAGAACGGATCACCTGCAACTGCCTGGAAAAATCCCGGTCGCCAGGAAGATACTTCTGCTCGATCGCCACCGGATGGCCCAGCCGCCGCGCCGCGTCTCGGAAATTGGGAACGCCAAACCGCCCATAGCGATTGTTCACCCTCAGCAGCGCCACGCGCTTCAGCCCCAATTCGCTGAAGATGCGCCGCGCCAGCGTAAAGCTCTGCACCCGGTCGTCCTGCAGGTCGGTGAAGTACCACGGTACGTAAGTCTCCGGAATCGTGGGATCGGTAGAGGCCGAGTTTACGATAGGTATCTCGGCGCGCAGCGCCACGCGCAGCATGATATGCGTCGTCTCAGAACTTATCGAGCCGAAGATCGCCCAATCCTTCTCGTCGTAGATCATCTTTACCGCTTCATTCGAAGCCGATCCCCAGATGGTCGGGTCGGTGGGACGGTCGTCGCCGTAGACCGCCTTGGCCTGCCAGTTGTCGTAGTCGTTGTGCGGCATCAGCTTGAAGGGCTTGCCCCCGTAGCCGCCGCGGGCATTGGCTTCTTCCACCGCCAACTGCGCCCCGTGCAGCATCCGCAGTCCGAAGACAGACTCCGGATTGCGCTCGATCGGCGCGATGAATCCGATGCGCACTTCGGTCAAATCCAGCGGATCGGGAACCTCTCGCCCCGCGCCGGAGTAGATATTGGGATGGATATAATTCCGATAGTAAGGCTCGGCAAACTTCGCGTAAGGACTTAGATCCTCCGGCTCCCTCGCGTAGGGCGCAACCGCGCGGTCTCTCGGCGGTCCCGGCGGGTGCGCGCCGCACTCGCACACTCTCGCACCGGGAAGCGAGAGAGGCGCCGCGGCGGGTGCTTGCCCGGCAATATCCGCCGCGGACCAAATGCAAACCGAAAGCAACAAGAATCCTTTGCGCATCGAAACCGCTCCCGCCAACTACTCTTTGCCGCCGACTGCCGTATCGGCGCGGATAAGTGCGACCGCTTCGATCTCGACCAGCAGTTCCGGGCGGCAAAGATGCGCCTGAATGCCGATGGAAGCGGGAACGGGATCGAGTCCTTGCTCCTTGTAAAAGGCGGTGCGAATCCGGTTGAATTCGTCGTAGTCGCGGTCTATGTCGCGCAGATAGCAACTGGTCTTCACGATGTCCTTCCAGGTCGCTCCCTCGCTGGCCAGCAAGCCGGTGATGTTATCGAAGGTGCGCCGCAGTTGCGCGGCGAAATCGCCTATATGCACACTGACTCCGTTCTCGTCGATCGAAGCCGTGCCGGAGACGATCAATACCGCAATGCCATTCAGATCGATTCTCATGCCGCGCGAGAAGGAACTCGGCTTGGCATAGTGATAGGCCTCGTTCAGTACCCCGCGATTGGTTATGGCGCGCTTTTGAATTGGCGCGTACCCGATGGTCTCCAGAAGTTCCGCGAATGCGCTCATGTTGTCAGCTCCTTGTTCCGTTACGGTTGATGAATTCCGTGGCTCAATCCCTTGGCCGTCGCAACCCAGATATCGCGGCCCTGAAAGTCGATGCCCAGTATGTAGTTATGCGCGGGCGCGGTGGCGACCGCGACCGAAGTTATCTTCCCCGCCGCGTCGCGCACCGTCATCTCCGGTTTGCCGTCGGCGAGCGAAGGCCGATAAACCGCCCAGTTCTCTCCGTCGTAGAATGCCAGCCCTTTGTCGGTGCCGAACCAGGCGCGCTTGCCGTCCACGCCCTTCACCACATTGGTGAAGTTCGAGGGAAGTCCGCTGTCCTTGGCAAGAAAGTTATGCCAATAGCGCCCATCGTAGCGGCTGTCGCCAAAATACGTCGCCGCCCAGAGTATGTTGTCCACATAACTCACAGAAGTTACAATTTCGTGGATAAGCCCTTGGTCCTTGAACAGCACCATCTCGTTCTCTCCGTCCGGGTCGTCGTACCTGTCCCAGCGTCCGGTCTTTTGATCGAATTCGAGAACGCCGCTTCCCCACACTCCGTAGTAGACCTTGGTCGGCGTGGCGGACACCGCATAAGTCCATATCTCCGCCATCGGCGTATTGCGCTCGTTGTAAAGCGACCACTGTCCGGTGCGAACGTTCAGCCTGCAACCGCCCGCCGCCGTGGCCACCCACACGTTTTCTCCCTCCACCGAGACGCCGTAGACCACATCGTTGCTCAACCCTGAGTTCAACTGCGTATAACTCTCGATTCGCCCGCCGGAGACCCGGCTCAATCCGCCCATGGTGCCCGCCCACACGTCGCCGGTGCGCTTGTCAAGAGCCAGCGCAAGCACGGCGCGATGCGCCAGGCCATCCGCCGCGGTGTAACTCTTCCAGGCATGATTTTCGTAGACGGCAAGCCCATTCTCCGTGCCCGCCCAAACGCGGTCTCCGTCCACAAGCACCGTAAAGACGTGATTGTCCGGCAAACCGTTGGCCGTCGTGAAATTCTCAAAGCGAAAAACCGGCATCTTGGGCGGCGCACCGAATGCAAGCGTGCCGGCGGCCAGAAGCAGAGCGATCGCATATAACTTTTTCATCGCATCCTCTCCTATCGAGACCTCAGATACTCGATCAGGTCGTTGAGTTCATCCTTGGTCAGATCGTTGGTGCGGCCATGCTTGTCATCGGGGTTGAAAACGGTCCATATTTCTTCCAGCGTCCGCGCCGATCCATCGTGAAGATAAGGCGCAGTAAGCGCGATATTGGTCAACATTGGAGCCTTGAGAACTCCTGTATTGTCGGTCGGTTTGCGCGTTCCCACATCGAAGAGTTTCTGGCTCGTTCCCTTCGGCCCGCTATGGCAGTAAGAGCAGCGGTTCAGCTCAGGGATCGGCTTCTTGAATTTGTCCACGTCGCGCTCGAAGATAGCTTTGCCGCGCTCCTGCGCCGGAGTCGATTCGCCGCCTGCCTGCAACCAGCGATTGGGCCGCGGCGGCAAACTGCGAACGTAAACTGCGAGATTGGCCAGCGTAAGGTTGTCGTAAGTCTCCGAACGCCAGAAATACTTTTCCGTCCTCGGACCGCACTCCGTGGGTATGTCCGGATTCCCGCCGTTCCACTTATAAGGCTCGGTATCTTTGATGTCTTCGAGCATCTTGTTGTCCACGATATCGCGCCCGAATCCGTCCGGTTCCAGATCCCAGGTGAGACCGTCGAAAGTCGAGTCTATATGGCAACTGGAGCAGCCGATCTGGCCTTGAAACGAGTACCGCGCCGTATAGAAGGTCTGCTCGCCGCGGCGCGGCGCTGAGACAGTTGTTGGCCCGGCCAGTTTGACCGTCGCAGTTACGAGATTGGTCTTCGTATCGATAGCGCTGATCGTATCGTCGAGGCGGTTGGCCACAAACAGCCTTCGGCCGTCCCGCGACAAAGTAAGTCCGCGCGGGTTGTGCCCAACTGGAATTCGAGCTACCACGTAATTGGCGCTGGCGGAAAGGTCCCGCGTGAACGGTCCCTTGTGCCCGCGAATGAAGCGCAGAAGTCTCACAACGTCGAGAACAGTTACAATCTCCGAGCCGCCGCATGTCACATAGATGCGCGACTTATCCGGCGCGATAGCCACGCCGAAGGGCTGAGAGGCGTAGCGTTCCAACTCATCCAGAGAAACCTCGACCGTTTTGCCCACGTCCGCGCCAAAAAGCGTAAGCGTGTAAGCGAAGGCGCCTCCGTGCTCCAGATGCGCCAGCGGCACAAGATTCTTGGGGTGGTACTCGGCCACGGCGCCCAGCCTTCCATCGCCCGAGATCGCCACATGAAAGACTCCCGCGATCGAGTGCAGCGGAATGCGCTCGACTACGACAGCGCGCGCCGCATCGATCTCCGTAATCTCCGATTCGGGAGCCATGCGGTTTTCCAGCCCCGTTCTTACCGGCGACGGATTCGGATAGATATGCGTCGCATAAATCCGGCTTCCATCCGGGGAAATGGCAAGATAACTTGCGCCGCGCCCGGCCAGCAGCCGCTTCTCTTCCACTCCGGTCGCCGCATCCAACACAGCTATGTCGTTGCTGATGCGATTGGCCACATAGAGACGCCTGCCCGCCCTATCTTCGACCACGCTCGACGGCTCAGCGCTTACCGGCCACGTTGCCGCCACGCTCAGCTTTGCGGTGTCGATCACCGAAAGCGTATCGTCCCATGAGTTGGTTACAAACAGACGCTTTCCGTCAGGGGAAAGCGAAAACCCTCGCGGCGCGCGGCCTACCGATATGTTCTTGATGGACGCATAACTCGCCGCATTGAGCACCCGCACCTCATCGCTTTGTTCGCACAGTACGTAGAGACGCGCGCCATCGGGCGAAAGCAGCACCTCCAACGGCGAAGCGTAGTTCTCCCCATCGTCCGAAGCGGCACGCGCCGTATGGTCGCTCCAAAGCGCCACGGCGATCGACGCGGCGGCCATGATAGCCAGAACCGCGCCCACTGCGTTTTGGAGGCGGCTGCTCACTTAGGCTCCTCGACGGTTAGAACGCGGTCCACACCCAGCTTTTCCAAAGTCTGCTCGCGTCCACTCGGCCAATGAACGATGAGTTTTTCTACCGCGGTTGTCGCCCCCAGTCCGAAATGCAGACGATCGTCGTCTTGCGAAAGATAACCGGAGCCGGCCACACGCTCCGCTGTGTGCCGCTTGCCCGCGGCAAACACTTCAACCCGCGCGCCAATGCCGTCGCGATTGCTCTTGGTCCCTTTGAGCTTGATCTCAATCCAGTGTCCGGCATCGGTAGAGACGTTATGCAGCAGCGTCCCCTTGCCGCCTAGATTCACCACAAACGCATCCACCTTGCCGTCGTTGTCGTAGTCCGCAAAGCAGGCCCCGCGCGCAGTGGTTCGCTCGCTCAGCACCGCGCCCGCCTCGCGCGAAACATCCTCGAATTTGCCGTTGCCCATGCCGCGAAACAGAGTGTGCTCCTGCGGGTAAAGGTGGATAAGTCCCCCGTGAAAAATGAGAATATCGAGTCGGCCGTCGTTGTCGAAGTCGTAAATTCCAGTGCCCCAACTTACATATTGCGCATTCACCTGGGAAACTCCAGTCTCCGCGCCGATGTCTTCGAAACCCATCTTTCCCGTGTTATGGAGCAACCGGTTATAGTGCCCGTCGGTTACCCACAGATCGAGCAGTCCGCGCCCCTCCAAATCGGCAAAGACCGGACCCATGGACGAAGTGGACTCGCCATTCTGCCCGAAGGCCGTGCCGGTTTCGTTGCCTATCTCCTCGAAAGTTCCATCGCGCTTGTTATGAAAGAGGAAATTCTCCGTGCGGTCGTTGGCAACGTAAATATCGTCCCAGCCGTCGTTGTCGAAATCCGCGGCCGTCACGCCCATGGTGCGTCCCACGTACGCGCCGATGCCGGACTTATCGGTTACATCCGTAAACGTCCCGTCGCAGTTGTTATGAAATAGCTTGTTTGTCTCGCCCTCGTAGTCGAGCGGTCCCGGGTAGTTGTCCGCGGCGTAATATGCGCGATATTTGGGGTCGAACTTCACGTAGCGACCCACGAACAAGTCGACGCAGCCGTCCTTGTCGTAGTCCAGCCAAGTGGAACTGATGGCCCATCCGTCCACCTTGATGCCAGCCTTCGCGGTTACATCGGTAAAGTGCCCATTGCCGTCGTTATGATAGAGAATCGTCTTTCCATAGCCGGTAACCAGTAAGTCCACGTAACCGTCGTTGTCGTAGTCCGCGGCCGTCACCGCCATTCCATACATATCCGGATCGAGACCGGCCTGCTCCGTCACGTCGGTGAAGTGACCGTTGCCGTCGTTTCGGTAGAGGTGATTGTGCGGCGGCACGGCGGGCTTCGCCTTGAGCGGATACGGATGCATCGAGTCGTCGAGCGGCCGTCCATTTACCACATAAAGGGAGGGGCGGCCGGAGTTATTGTAGTCGAACCACACGCACCCCGCGCCCGTGCCTTCCAGCAGCGAACCCAGTTGGCGCGATCCGAAGCTATGCGTAAAGTCGATCCCCGCTTTTTCGCTCGCATCTTCAAAGCGAATGACTGAATCGCGCGGAGCTTTCTGTGCGGCTGACGTCCGCAATGGAGCGGATGCCGCTTGCGAGACCGGCGCTGGATGAGATGGCTGTTGAGCAACAGTTTGAGCCGCCGCCGCGGAAACGATGCAGAATAACATTGAATAGCGAAACATAATCTCAATTTCCTCCCGGCGATCTCTGCGGCATGGAGCCGGCAATGCCTTCGCCGGATAAGTCGGTCGGCGTCGTGGTGCGCAGCAGCACGGCGGGCACGCGATTCTCCGATGCTCGCTCCGGCCCCACATGGCAACCCACGCAGATGCGCTGCTCGCCTCGCCGAATCCAGAACCATCCATCTTCCTTACGAAGAATTGCGCCGCTCCGATCGAGCAGCGCAAAGCGAATTGGCTTATCCGCCGGAGATTTCACGAAGAAGGAACCGTCCGCCTCGACCTGAGCCGTGCCGTTGACGACCGCGTGGCCATCGGCATCCAGCGTCTCCAGGCGCACCGCGGCTGGAGTAACTCTGAGATCGCTTTCGCGCGATTGTCTGGCATCGAGCGCAAGCAAATTGGCATAACTCCAATCGTGCAGTCCCGATGGATGACGCTTGGGCCTGGCGCGCGGCTCGATCAAGACCGGCTCGACAATGTCCTCGCCGCTTCTCGCCAGCAGCGTTTGCAGCGCGGCCGCGCCGGGCTTCCATAGCTTCAGTGCATAGTGCGCGCTAGGCGAGGCCCGCTCGCTCAACAGCCACGCTCCCGCATTCGTCTCGGCAATCGCACCCGCATACTCGGCGCGCGGCGCTTCAATCGGCACTTCGGTCGCCAGCGGCGAGGTAAACCGCGCCAGCGAAGATCCGTGCGTGAAAACCACGTCGCCTGAGACTAACTGCCGGCCGCCCCACCGCGCCTTGCCGTGGTCGCAGCGATAAGACTCCACGCCGCTGCCATCCGAGTAAACCAGGAATAACTCCGGCGTCGATCCCGCGCCCAGCGGGTAGTTGGCTTCAAACAAAATACGCCCGTCCAGCAGCACATCCGCTGGAATTGCGCCGGCTGGGAGATAGGAGAGCGAAAGTAGCTCCGAGCCCGCGTTAGCGTCGATCGGCGCCAGCAACGCCTGCGCGTCCTTGCCCGCGGCTACCAGCTGAAACCCCTGTCCTGTTCGCTGCGCGTAGACAAACCTGCCGGCAGGCAGATACAGCGGGCGAATGGCATCGGCTGTGCCCGCGACTAACTTGCGCACAGACCGATCCGCTAGAGTAACTTCCCAAATCTGCCACGGATCGCCGGCATCCTTCTTGCCCGCGAACAGCACAGACTTCGCATCGAAGGAAACGTTTGCGTCGGCAGTTGCCGCAAACCCCGTCACCAGCGGTTCCGCCTTGCCGGCGTGAACCAGTAGCAGTTGCGCTCCCTGAGGAAACCGCTCCATGTTTTGGCCTGCGCCGCGCAAAGCCGCCAGAGGCTCATAAACAGGCGCGGCAGTTATGATCGTATCTATGCCTGGAGCCTGCGCTGGATTGGGAGAGAACCCGCAGAGTGGGAGGAGCAATGCGATGGACGCGGCCAGAGTCGCAACTCCGGCGAGCGACTTCATCCAGTCGCGTTTCAGGAAGCGCGACCGCTTCGAATGACTCGGCGATAGCTCACACTCGCTGTGCGCCTGTACGATCTCGCGCAAATTCTTACGCACCCTGTGCGCTCCGTTTCTGGGGAAGCGGAAGCAATAGACTAGCGCCGCCGTCCCCACCGCGCCTCCACCTAAAGGTGGAGGCGGGGCTCCGTTCCCCGTGCCTCCCCGCCGCATTCCCGCAAGGCTGTCAAAATATGCCCGTGGCCAGAGAACTCGACTAACCGGCGGAACTCACGAGTTAGCGATGGGCGGAGAGGCATACCCGAACGCCGCATCCACAATGCCCGCGATGCCCAGCGCTATCTCGTCCTCGAAGGGCCGAGCGACAATCTGAATACCGATCGGCAGTCCTTCAGGCGACCGCCCCACCGGGACCACAGCGGCCGGCGCGGCCAGCACATTGAACCACTGCGAATACCGCATTGCATCCAGGCAATCCACCGAGCGACCCTCGACGATCCAAGCGCGCTCATCGTGAAAAAATGCGGGAATGCTGGCTACCGGGCACAGCAGCACCGGATGCTCACTCATCTCTTCCAATGTCTTCGAGCGCATGAGGTCGAGTTCAGCCCACGCATCGAGCAATTGGTTGGCTGTCAGCGGAGGCACAGCCTCGGAAAAGCCAAGAAACTCGGCGAATGTCGGACTGAGTCGATGCTCTCTGCCGCAAATCTCCGGCGCATAGAACATCGCCCCACACTGAACGAAGAACTTCCACCATAACTGCCGCAACAACTCTAGGGTGCGCGGCCGAAATGGCTCCACGCGAAAGCCCGCGCAGCGCAAGGCGTCGGCCGCGGACTGCACCGCGGCGCGCGTTTCTGGAGTTACAGGCGCCAGCCCGTCGTCCTCGAAGAAGCCTACCGCGTTCGCGCGCAGTCGGTTGAAACTCGGCTCTCGCAAAGCTATCGGCGGACTTGTTGGATCATGCGGGTCCTGGCCGCTCAAAATGCGGAATAACAGCGCAACGTCTTCCATAGTGCGCGCCATCGGTCCAATCGCGCCAAGCGTCGAGAACGGACCCACGCACGGCGGCAGATGCCCGCGCCCCGGAATGCGGCCCGGCGTAGGTTTGAGCGAACAGATGCCGGTGAAGTGCGCGGGAACCCGCACCGAACCGCCGCTGTCGCTGCCCAACCCCGCCGCCGAAAGCCCGGCTGCGATCGCCGCCGCTTCGCCGCCGCTCGATCCGCCCGGTGTGCGCGCAATGTCCCAGGGGTTCACCGTTCGCCCGTGCAGCAGGTTCACGGTCTCATAGGCCATCAAAAACTCCGGGCAGTTAGTCGTTCCCAGAATCAACGCCCCCGACGCCCTTAGCCGCGCCACCGCAACCGCATCCTCGCGCGGCACGTCACCCTCATGCAATAGACTTCCAATCTCGCAACGATAGCCCTTCGTTGCGATGGAAGATTTCACTGTAACCGGCAAACCATGCAGCGGCCCCCGTGAGCCATCGAATGGAGTCTCTTCCAACCGCCGCGCCTGCGCGCGCACCCGTTCCGCATCGAAATCCACAAACGCATTCAACTTAGGATTCAGCCGTTCGATCTGCAGGATGTGCGCCTCGGCTAGCTCGGTTACAGAAATCTCCCGGGAACGCATAAGCTCAAGCTGGCGAAAGGCAGGCAACAATACCAGTTCGTTCACGGCCGCGCCGCCTTTGTTGCGACAGGCGCCGCATCTTCAGACGGAGTGGAAGGAAGCAACTTATAGTCGAAGCGATAGGACCTCACCGGCTCGCCGGAATCGAAGCGATCGTTCCAGTTCAACTGGTAATCGAGAGAGTCGCCGTCCTCCGGGCAATTCTCGCTCGCCGGATATGGATAACCGCTCATCGTATGGAATGGCAGTTGCGCCACGGTAAACGGCGACGCATCCCACCAATCCATATCCTTCACAAATCCGTTGGCGTAAAAGAAGTAATCGCGCTTCCAACGCGGAGGCAGCGCGGGCAGATTGGAGGCGTCGAATTCAGCCGCAATCTCCTCGCCGCTGCCGAAGATCGCAAAACGGTCGTCGATGCCTTTAAGCAACTCAGTCACGTCGCCCATGCGCGTGTAGCTGCCGCGCTGACGCTGGAAAGGCCCGGTCTCACTTACAAGATCGTAGTCGTAATCGAGATCGCCAGGGCTTGCGTTTTCTATCTGTTTCGGATAGCCGCGAAAATGCAGCGTGGCTTTTGCGAGCGGCACCTCCGCCGTGCGCGCCTCGGCCTCGGCATTGTTATCGATAAGCGCCTGATCCCAATAAATCTCAAGGTTGGTCACCAAGCGGATGCGCCGCGCTCCGACGGGCAACTTATCTGTCAGGTCCACAACGATGGTGCGCTCCAGGCCCGCGGGGAAGCCCACATCGTCGGCAATGCGCTTCCAGGAACCATCCGCCAACTGCGCCTCCGCATACGGCGACATGGGCTTCACGCCTGCCTGCCAAGCCGCATACAGCGAGGTCGCGCTGAAGTAATTCACATAACCGGTCAGCAGCAGCCGCAGCGGCGCGTTCGGTCTAACTTCTCCCAAGTCCAGAGTAAGCGTGTGCGGATTGGCAAAGCCGTCGTAAGGGAGCGGGGTAAATCCACCGGCGAACACATGATCGCGCCTGCTCAACTCGTCGAGCACATCGCGTCCGTCGCCGTCCCATGCGCCGACCGGCAGACGCGCGCCCTGCGAGGCTATAACCCGCCCCGATGCGAAGGGCGGGTCGTCGAGAAAGCGCTCATCGGGATTCACCTCCACATTTTCTGGATGATCTACCGCAACCAGCCGCAACTGATCGATGTAATTTACCTCTTCCATCGGCTCCATGAAGCGAAGACTCAATCGACCGTTCACCGCCGCAAGCCGCGAGCCATCTATCTTGACCCACTCGCCGGGATTGGGAATATTGCGCCGCGTAGGAGTGAACCAGTGGCCCACAACCGCGGCGCCGATCACATCCGTCACTAACTTATAATTATGCCCATCCCACGCGAACAATACAGGACAAGAGCTGCCGCGCCGGTCGGCTTCTTTCATCGCAATCACGGGCTGACGAGGCAGGTCGATCTCATCCTGCAAAACCCCCGTCGGCCAAAGCATCCGCAGCAGGTCGATTCCCTCCGCATCGCCCAGGCCGACCAATAGCTGCTGTGGCCCCTGCGTTCGGTAACCCGAAGCTCCGGCCAACTCGAACTTCTGCCAGTGGCCGCGCGCAAAAACCTCCACCTTGGTTCCGATCGCCGTCTTGTTATCGGCAAATCCTGCAAGGTCGAGGCGCACGGAGCGATTCTTGTTTCCGCCAACGTTCCTCAACAGTACCGGCGGCGCATTCACCTGCGTCACAATCAAACTCGCCGCGCCGCTTCCATCCACATCGGCGGCGATCAGCCCGCGCGGCGCGCGCAACTTCACGCTATCCAAGCCCAGCGCATGGCTCACATCGTCAAAGCTGCCGTCGCCGCGATTGCGAAACGCCTTTACTCGCGGCCCTGCGGCGGTGTCCAAAATCGCGGCAAGATCGATCCATCCGTCGTTGTCAATATCGACCGGAGTAACTCCCCATCCCCGCGATGCGCCGTGGATTGGCAGGTCGACTCTCTCAAAGCGGCGGCCTACGCGATTGGGCCCCTCAATATTGCGCCACAAGGTAACTCCCGGCTCGCCCGCATGAGTCACGGCAATATCCATCCATCCGTCCTTGTTGTAGTCGAGCACGGCAATGCCCACGGTTGGCGGCAGGTTTTCCGCCTTCTTCCCGGCCAATGCATCGGATTGCGCGCCCGGTGACTTGCCAACTCCTCCATCCGATGAATAGAGCGCTTGCGTCGGATACTTTCCCTCGCGGGGATTCACATAGATCAGCGGCGCGGCTCCATCGCCGGTTACAGCCAAATCCACGGCGCGGTCGTTGTTGAAGTCGGTCAAAATCGCCGCGGCCGTCCTGCCGCGGCCGCCCAGCCCAGTCGGTTCTGTCCATTCAGTAAAGGTCTTGTTGCCATTGTTGCGCCATAACACATTGGGCGCATCGCCGGGCTTGAGCGGCGCTCCCGTCAGCAGTAAATCCAGATCGCCGTCGTGATCGTAGTCCACAAATGCAATGCCGGAAGGTTGGTTGCGGGGCGCAAGCCCAGCCTCGGCAGTTACGTTCTCAAACTTGCCTTTGCCTAAGTTGCGAAACAGCAGCACGGCATCGTCCAGAGCCACGGCCAGATCGTTCAACCCATCGCCGTCGTAGTCGCCCACGGCGCAGGCCACCGCGCTGCCGCCGGCTTTCAGCCCCGCCGTCGCCGCATCCCACTCCTCAAAGTTGCCGTCGCCTTTGTTATGCAGCACGCGAATCGCCCGCGGGCCCGATTGCATGAGCACCAGGTCCATGCTTCCCGAGCCGGTAACATCCATCATGCAGGCGCCGCCCGTGGTCGTCCATTCATTCGTTTTGGCGGCAGCGATCAACGGCTGCGCCACCAGCCGCACCGGAATCATCTTCCTTGTGCCCGCCTCCGGTTCCTCCACCGGCAGCACCGCCGCATAATGGCCCTGCTCGCCGTAGGCCGAGCCGATCGGCGTTCCGATCTTGGCGCTGGATAGGCGCTGAAAGCGATGAAAATGCGTTTGCGCTTCGGCCTTGTTGCCGGTGCGTTGATAGGCCGTCGCTATCACGAACTCCGCCGAGGCGTGCAATGGATCGATCTCCAGCGCCTTTTGCAGGATCGGAAAAGCCTGATCGTACTTCTTCATCTCAACGTAGCAATCGCCCGCAAAATAGTAGGAATCCGCATCTCTGGGATCGGCTTTGTACGCCTGCTCGAAGCTGTTCAGCGCCGCGTCGAGTTCGTAACCCCCGTGCTGCGCAAGCCCCAGGTTGTACCATGCCTGGGCGCTGGCGGGATTCAAAGCGAGGGCCGCCTGCAATGCCTTTTCTGCCTCCTCCATCTTTTGCAAATAGATCAGCGCGATGCCCTGGTTGATGGCCGCTTGAGCCAGCTTGGGGTCTTTTTTGAACGCCGCCGCGAAATCCTTCGCCGCGCGCTCGGTAAACTGCTGGCTCATCTCAGCCACGCCACGATCGTTGAGCCGCACCGCCTCGGCGTCGAAGCGCGCCTGCGCGCCGGCCACTGCCGCGGCGCAAGCAATCCCAAGAGCCACAGCCCCGCAAATCCTCATCGATTTCTTCTCCCACGCGGGCAGCATGACGCAAACCCCGAAGCGTCCAGTGTATGCGAGCGGGCGACGGCAAGCGCGGATTTGTTGCGTCAGGCCATCAATTGAGGCAGAATTGGTCAACTGTCACTTCACCTTTCAAAGCGTTTGGATGGGTATATCCGCGCCGGCTTGCCAGGAGGATCGTTGTCCGCCTATCTACTCAATGAGTTTTCATGCGTTCCGCGACGGTCCAAGCGTAGCGTCGCCATCCGTATGCGTTTCAACTGCCTTATCGTCTTCGTCGCGTTATGGCCGCTCGCGCCGCGTACCGCGCATTCACAGGAATCGGGGAGAGCGGCGGCAACGGGAGAAGCGGCCAAGCCGCGGCTGGATAGCGAAGTGATCGCGGAGGGAGAGGGGTCCTTCGGCCATTACCACATCTTCGCCAACTCCTGGTGGAGTTACCTCTACACGGGAGGGGTTGAGTACGACCGTCATTCCTGGGGCTACTTTGGGAAATCGCGCATGGATTATGTGGCGGAGGTTCTACCCGTGGCGATTCTGCTACAGCCGGCCCAGACTGACGTATGGGGCAATCCACGCAGCAAGGCTCACGAGCTTGTGCCGGGGGCGGCGATTTCGCCGATCGGCCTGCGCATGATGTGGCGGAACGACAAGTCTTTCAGACCCTACTTCATCGTCAAGGGCGGAACGATCGTTTTCGCCAAGAAGGCGCTATCGCAGGACGCGGCCTATCAAAACTTTCTTTTTCAGCTGGGAATCGGCGTGCAGACCAAGTTGACGGACCGGCTCGACCTGCGGGTAGGCTACAGCGACATTCATTTTTCGGATGCCTTTATGGTGCCCAGCAATCCCGGACTGGACGTGATGGCCTACACCGGGGGATTGAGCTATCGTCTGCGCGGGAAGAAGCGGTAGAGATGGCCGGTTCATCCGCCAGAGCCGCCCGGACCCGCTCTGAATCGTCTTGAGCGCCCCCGCGCCTCAAAATGCGATAATACTCAACGAGCAGTACAACGAAACTCGTTGCCGAGCGAATCGTCTGTGACGAACGGCACAGGCAGACGTATGCTGGAGACGATATTCGTTTTACGAATCATCAGTGCCGCGAAAAAGCGGTCTTGAGTACGGATGACTGACAGACGCTCGGCCCCAGGGCGGCAATTTCGTCGCGGATTCGAGCCCGCTTTCGGCATTCCTTCTCCACGACCGTGGCAGCGGAATCTTACATTTGGAGGAAGTAACCCATGACGCAGGGCGTGGTGGATCAGGCGTCCGCAGGAATTGCGGGCACGATGTCAACCCCAACCAAGTACGTGTATTTCTTCGGCGGAGGCAACGCCGACGGCAACGGAAAGATGAAGGACGTGCTGGGCGGCAAGGGGGCCGGTCTGGCCGAGATGACCAATGCCGGTTTGCCGGTGCCTCCGGGCTTCACCATTCAAACCGAGGCTTGTCGCGAGTATATGCGCGGTTCGCTCAGTCCCGAAATCGACGCTGAAATGTACGCGGCTCTGGAGCGCCTGGAGAAGCTCCAGGGGCAGAAGCTCGGCGGCAGCGAGAATCCCCTCCTGGTTTCAGTCCGCTCCGGCGCCAAGTTCTCCATGCCCGGCATGATGGACACCATTCTGAATCTGGGCCTCAACGATCAGGCCGTCGAATCGCTGGCCAAGCTAAGCAACAATCCCCGTTTCGCTTACGACTCCTATCGCCGCCTCATCCAGATGTTCGGCGATGTCGTTCTCGATGTTCCCAAGAAGAAGTTCGAGCACATCTTCGACGCCATCAAGCAGCGCGAGGGCGTCAAGTTCGATTATGAAATACAGCCCGCCGCGCTCAAGGAGATCATCGCCGCTTACAAGAAGCTGGTGCTCGATGAGACCGGCAAGGAGTTTCCGCAGGCTCCGCTGGATCAGCTGGTCCAGGCCCGCGACGCCGTATTCCGCAGTTGGCAGAACGACCGCGCCAAGACCTATCGCCGCATCAACCGCATCGACGACTGGCTGGGCACCGCCGTCAACGTGCAGGCCATGGTCTTCGGCAACCTGGGCGACAACTCCGGCACCGGCGTCGGCTTCACCCGCAACCCCGCCACCGGCGAACACGCCTTCTTCGGCGAGTATCTGATGAACGCGCAGGGCGAGGATGTGGTCTCCGGCGTGCGCACGCCGCTGCCGATCAGCGAGCTGGAGCGCGCCATGCCTCTGGTCTACGACAATCTCCGCGCCATCACCTTCAAGATGGAAAAGCACTACCGCGATATGCAGGACTTCGAGTTCACCATCCAGGATGGCAAGCTCTATATGCTGCAAACCCGCAACGGCAAGCGCACCGGCCTGGCGGCCGTCCGCGTGGCCATCGACATGGTCCGCGAGGGCCTCATCACACAAGAAGAAGCCGTTCAACGCGTCGAACCCAATCAGCTTTACGACTTCCTGGTCCCCCGCCTGGTGGAAAAGGGAGAGAAGATCGAAGTTCTCGCCACCGGCCTGCCCGCTTCGCCCGGCGCCGCTGTGGGACAGATCGTCTTCACCGCCGAGGAGGCAGTCAAGCGCCACGCCAACGCAAGCTATCCGGTCATCATCCTGGTTCGCGGCGAAACCACCCCGGAAGACATCGCCGGCATGGAAGTCGCCACTGGAATCCTGACCTCACGCGGCGGCATGACCTCTCACGCCGCCGTCGTCACCCGCGGCATGGGCAAGTGCTGCGTGGCCGGCGCGGGCGACTGCACGGTCGATGAAGCAGCCAAGGAACTCCGCGTCAAGGGACAGACATTCAAGGAGGGCGACTGGATTTCGCTCGACGGCACCACTGGCCGCGTCATCGCCGGACGCCTCAAGACCCTCCCCGCGCAGCCCGACGATCCCGATCTGGTCAAGTTCATGAGCTGGGTCGATCCCATCCGCCGGCTCAGGATTCGCGCCAACGCCGACATCCCCCGCGATGCCAAGAATGCTCGCTTGTTCGGCGCTGAAGGCATCGGCCTCTGCCGCACCGAGCATATGTTCTTCGCCGAGGACCGCATCGGCCATATGCGCACCATGATCCTGGCTGAAAGCGAGAAGGACCGCCGCGCGGCACTCCAGCTGCTTCTGCCCATGCAGCGCGCCGACTTCGAGGGCCTGCTCCAGACCATGGAGTCGCTGCCGGTCACCATTCGCCTGCTCGATCCTCCGCTGCACGAGTTCCTGCCCAAGCGCGAAGATCTGCTGGTCGAGATTGCCCGTCTGGAAGAGCGCAATCCCGGTTCCTCCAAGCAGTTCCACTGGCCGGATGCCGACAAGCAGAGCGCGATCCCAGCCAGCCAAGCCCAGCCTGCTGAAGACGCCGTGCAGACTCGCCTCAACGAACTGCGCAAGTTGCTGGCTCGCGTCGAGGAACTGCACGAGATGAATCCCATGCTCGGCCTGCGCGGATGCCGCCTCGGCATCGCCTTCCCGGAGATCACCGAGATGCAGGCGCGCGCCATCATCGAGGCCGCCGTCGATGTCAAGAACGCCGGTGGAGATCCGCATGTCGAAATCATGATCCCGCTCATCGGTTCCATCGAGGAAATGCGCAACCAGTCGGCCATTGTCAAGCGCATCGCCGCCGATGTATTCAAGGAGAAGGGCCAATCCGTCGATTTCATGGTCGGCACCATGATCGAATTGCCCCGCGCCGCCCTCACCGCCGATCAGATCGCCGAAGAAGCCGAGTTCTTCAGCTTCGGCACCAACGACCTGACCCAAACCACCTTCGGCATCAGCCGCGACGACATCAACAACTTCCTGCCAGCCTATATGAAGCACGGCATCTTCAAGCAGGATCCCTTCGCCACTCTCGATCAAGCCGGCGTCGGATTGCTGGTGAAGATGGCCACGGCCAAGGGACGCAACACCCGCGCCAACCTCAAGGTCGGCATCTGCGGCGAGCATGGCGGCGATCCCGAATCCGTCAAGTTCTGCCACAAGATCGGCCTCAACTACGTCTCCTGCTCGCCCTTCCGGTTGCTCACCGCACGGCTGGCGGCCGCCCAGGCCGTTCTCGAAGAGCAACAGTCCGGGGCCAACATTCACACCACCAGCTAAACGGAACTTTCCACTTCAACCGCGAAGGGCGCGACCGTCAGGTCGCGCCCTTCGCGCGTCCGCGGCGTGCAGGGCAAATGCTTCGTCCGACCCTTTGGAAGGCCGCTTTTGAAGGATAAGAGCTTGCAGCCCGCGAGATACGCGCTTCGGAGAGAAGGGATCGACGCTTCGTAAATAATACATAATAAACAATATAACGCAATATAGCGGATTCCTTCCAAACCGCCCCACTGCCCCCAGTCCATAAATCTTCCCCTGCCCAAAATGGCCCTTGACAGTGTGAAGTCGGACAAGGATAATAGTGCCGCAATCGTCTTCTAAATTTTATAGAGGCTTGATCCATGAAATGCACTAGTGTCAAAAGGAGTTCCAAGATGAAATTTCTCGTTCGCCTTGCAGTCGCGTTGTGCGGCCTGCTTGTGGTCGGCAGCTCTTTCGCTGCCGCCCAAACTCTTCCCACCACGTGGACGTGGACATCGACCGGCCCTGTAGTCACCGCCAAACCTGACGCCACCCATGACATAGTCTCCGTCAAGGATGCGTCGACCGTCTACTACAACGGCCAATATCTCGTTTATGCCACCACCGCCAACACCGCCGGCGGATGGAGCATGGAATACCTGCACTTCACCGACTGGGCCGACGCCAATTCCGCAACGCAATACTTTCTGGATCAATCGGCCATCGGCTCAGGCTATCACTGCGCGCCGCAACTCTTCTATTTCGCCCCTCAAAACAAGTGGTATCTGATCTACCAGAGCGGCCAGCCGCAGTACTCCACCAACAGCGATCCCACGCAGTACAAGAACTGGACCGCTCCGACGAACTTCTACGCCTCGCAGCCCCCGAACATCCCCGGTTGGCTCGATTACTGGATTATCTGCGATTCCGCCAATTGCTATCTGTTCTTCTGCGACGACGGCGGGCAATGGTATCACGCCTCGACCCCCATCGGGAACTTTCCCAACGGCTTCGGCACTCCCGTCCTCGCCTACAATGAATCCAATGAAGCCAATCTCTTCGAAGCCGACAACGTCTATTGGGTCCCGGCTCTCGGCGAATATCTGGCCAACGTCGAGTGCATGGGACCGCATCGCTACTTCCGCGCCTTGTGGGCCACCAGCCTCAACGGCACCTGGCAACCGCTCGGCAATACATTGAATTATGCGACCCCATTTTTGGGACAGGACAACGTCACCTTCAATTCCGGCGTCAGTGCTTGGACCGACGACTTCAGCAGCGGCGGCGGAGTCATCACCGGCGGCGACCAAACCGATACGATCGACCTCAGCAACTTTCAATTCGTCTACCAGGGCGTCAACCCCAACAATAACTCTAGCTCTTACAGTCAGATTCCCTACCAACTCGGGGTGGCGACCTCAACTACCCCCTGCCCCGCGTGCGTAACCACCCCCCACTTCACGCTCGCAGCTTCGGCGGTGACCGTAAATCCCGGCAGCAGCGGCACTGACACCGTTACGGTAACCGACGTGGACGGATTCACCGGCAGCGTAACTCTATCCGTATCCGGCCTGCCCAGTGGAGTTACAGCGACCTTCGGCACCAATCCCGCCA
>CAZMHC010000025.1:23954-34103 GCA_964565955.1 uncultured Occallatibacter sp. | reverse complement strand
ATGAGTCCCCTGCTCTAACCGTTGAGCTACAGGCCCTTCAATGACTTACGGCAACAGCCCGCGTGAGTGGAGCGGATACTGTAGCGGGTGGGAGTCGTTTTGGCTCGATTACGGCGAAGTCGCCGGGCGGTTGGAGCCGTTCAAAAGCCCGCTTCACTGCCTCCGAGGTTGGATGGATATACCGCTGCGAAACCCCGACTCTGCCGTGATCGGCAATCCGCATGATGGTGAAAGCGTCCACTCCCGATTCCCCAAGCCTCCTAAGCATTGTATGGCGTAGGGAGCGCATTGCAAAATCCAAGCATATCCCGCGCGCAGTTGAAAGGTATTTGTTCAGCGTCCCGATTCCGTCTGAGCGGAAAGCTCACCAGGAGGCGGAATCGTCTTTTGATTTTCGCATGGGCCGCCGGCGCGAAGGCCCGGCGCGTTTTCAGGATAACTTCTAGGGAATTCTACAAACTGACGGCTATGTCGCCCGCGACCGCGGCGTGGGCGGGACAAACGTGGTGCATGCGGCCCGTTGGGCATATGCGCGGCGATACTTCGTCGACGCCTTCAAGCATAACAAGAATGACGCCGCGCCGATAAGTATCGTGGAGTCGATGGACAAGCCGTTCCCATTGACGCTCAAGCGCGCAACGCCGCAGGGGCGAGGCTTGACTTTGCGGCTTGGAACGTCTATAAATCGAGCATCTGGTGCTTGGGAAGCGCGGTGCGAATCCGCCACTACCCCGTAACTGTAATCGCCGAGAACTGAACATGGAGTGCGCTCCGGCCACTGAGGAATCTATCGGGAAGGCCGTTCAGGTTCGTTGAAGCGTGAGTCAGGAGACCGGCCAGATGCCAACCCGGGCTTGATCCAGCTTCGATGGGAGAGCTGGAGAGCGATCTCGGCCGAGGGCAAGAGTCCCGGCGCCGAAAGCCTTCTATTTTTTTCGATCCCACTGTGGGCGACGGAGTAGCGCTCCGCAGCCAAAGACGATGGATGCGGGAGAGCGACCATGAGGCGGTTGGCTGCATTGCTGGTCTTGGCTATCGCGCTTCCGGTATGCGGCGCGCGGACAGTTACAGACGAACTGGGACGCGCTGTTACCGTGCCGGAGCATCCTCGCAGGCTGATTTGTTTGGCGCCAAGCGTAGTGGACGACGTTTACGCGCTGGGCGCGGGCGGGGACGTGATCGCGGTGACCGACTACTTGAAGTATCCGGCTGAAGCGAGAAGCAAACCCAGCGTGGGATTGCCGCTCAGCCCTTCGATGGAGACGATCGTCTCGCTGCATCCCGACCTGGTGCTGGGATTCGGCGAGACGCGCGACACCGAGACCATCAAGCGCCTGGAGCAGATAGGCATTGCCGTTTTCATGGTGGCGCCTCATGGGTTTGAAGGAATCTATCGCTCAATCGCCAGCCTGGGAGTCGCGCTCAACCGGGAAGAGCAGGCCCACTCGTTGATACAGCGACTGCGCACACGGGAGGCGGCAGTGCGGCAACGGGCAAGCGGCAAGCCTGCGGTGAGCCTGCTGATGCCTATCTGGTACGACCCGATTGTCACCGTCGGCAAGCGCGCATTCATTACGGAGCTGATAGAGATTGCGGGAGGACGATCGGTGACAAGCGACATCGAGCAGGAGTGGCCGCAAGTGAGTTTGGAGGCCGTGCTGGCCAGGGCGCCGCAAGCATTGCTGCTGGAGCGGGGATCGAAGATGACGCTGGAACAGCTTCGTGGGCGGCCGGGATGGGGTAACTTGCCGGCGGTGAAGAACAACCGAGTGTATTATGCGGACGACCGGATCGAGCTTCCGAGTCCGGTAGCTTTCGATGCGCTGGAGGAGTTAGCCAAAGAACTTCACCCTTGAGATGGACGCTCCATTTCTAAACATTCAACCGTAACCGCTGGATGCCCGGGAAGCGCGGTGAGAATCCGCCACTACCCCGTAACTGTAAGCGAAGAGGCGCGGCTAGTTTGCCACTGGAAGCGATTCCGGGAAGGCAGCCGTCGACCGTTGAGGCGCGAGTCAGGAGACCGGTTCAGCGATCGCTTCCGAGGGGAAAACCATGTTCCGATATTCGCTCATAAGTCTATTGAGATGGACTTTCAGTCTTGTCTTCGCCTTCACCGCCATCGCCGCGGCCGCGCAAAGCGCCACTGTTCATGGCGCGGTATTCGACGCTTCGGGCGCGGCGATCGCCAACGCCCAAGTGGAGTTGCTTGAAAACGGTGTGCCCGTCGCGGAGGCAGTTACAGATGCAACAGGGCAGTATGTTCTAGCGCGGAATCCCAGCCCCGGCGCGCGGCTGAGAGTTTCGTCTCCGGGATTCGCCACGGTGGATAAGACGATGGAAGGGGCGAGTTACAACGGCGCGACGTCCGTGGATATTGTTCTTCCGGTCGCATCTCTTTTCGAGCAGCTTACGGTTACGGCCACGGGCTCTCCCACGCCCCAGGCGCAGTTGGGCGCGGCGGTTACCGTGCTGGACGCGGCCGACTACCAGGGAACGCGCGACGTTCAGGAGCGACTGCGGTTTGTGCCTGGGGTGCAGGCCACGCAGACGGGGCAGGCAGGAGGGTTGACCTCGGTTTTCATTCGCGGCGGCGGCAGCGACGCGAATAAGGTGCTGATCGATGGAATTCCGATGAACGACATTGGAGGTTCTGTCGAGTTTGCCAATCTCGCCAGCGCGGCCATCTCGCAGGTTGAGGTTCTTCGCGGTCCCAACAGCGTCCTCTACGGATCGGACGCTCTGGCCGGCGTTATAAGTCTGACGACGGCGCGAGGAAGTACGCCGCTGCCTCTGTTCACTTACCTGGTTGACGGCGGCAACTTCGGGACTTATCGGCAGGAAGGAGCAATGGGGGGAAGATACGGGAATCTAGACTATTTTTCGGATTACTCGCGCTTCGAGAGCTCCAATTCGATTGCCGACGACGAGTATCACAACGGCACGTATGCGGGTAACTTCGGCTGGGCGCTGACGCCCACATCCAGCCTGCGCGCGACGGTTCGCCACGACCAGGTCGCAAGCGGACAACCGGGCGCGATTCAACTGTACGGCCTTCCAACCGATGCCGCTCAAACCAGCGAAGATGCGTACTTTGGCGTAACTTGGGAAGATAAGGTCACGGCGAAATGGAACAGCCTGATTCGCTACGGCGGCGTGAGACTGCGATGGCAGTATGCGCAATTCGCTTCGGCTGGGACTCCGATCTCGGGCTATACGCTGGGAGCGCCGGTAACTATTCAAGGGGCAAACGGATATACCGTCAGCGGTCAGGCTCAAGAGTACAACGACGGACCGCCTTATCCATACAATTACCCAAATTCCACGGACAAGGACTTCGTCTATGCGCAGTCGGATTATCGTTTCAATCCGCACATCCTCGGGCTGGTTGCGTTTCGATATGAAAACGAACGCGGCTATGCGGGGCTTCCGCCGGATAACTCGATCGAGCGCGGAAATTCCAGTTATACCTTCGAGATTCAGGGAGACGTTCGCAACCGTCTTTTCTACGTTCTGGGCGGCGGGCTGGAAGACAACGGACTCTTCGGTTTCGCCGGCACTCCGCGCGCCTCGCTCGCTTGGCAAGTTGCGGGCGGCACAAAGTTGCGCGCCAGCTTCGGCAAGGGCGTCAAGGAACCGGCGCTTTACGATCAGCTTGACTCGCTCTTTGAAACTCTCGAGAACCAGCCCGGCGGAAGCCGGACCATATCGCAAGACCATATCGCTCCCATCGGGCCTGAGGACTCAAGAACTTACGATGGAGGCATCGACCAATCCCTCTTCAATGGCCGCGGCCGCCTGAGTTTATCGCTTTTTCACAACGAGTTCACGCACGGAATTGAATACGTTCCGCCGCAAGAGCTGCCAATTCTTGACCCCTCCATCGACCTCGCAACGGCTCTGCTGAATTGGCCTGACGGGGCGGATGTGAATTCAAAGGCCTATCGGGCACAGGGAGTCGAGGCTGAAATCGAGGCGAGGCTGATGCGGAATTGGTTTGTTCGCGCCGGGTATGCCTACGTGGATGCGCGGATTCAACAGTCGTTGTCAGGCTCGGCTCTCTGTCCCCCTCCGCCCTACAACCCGCTTATCCCCAACTCCTGTTATAACCCGCTTTTTCCTTCGATCCAGATCGGAGCGGGTTCTCCTCTCGTTGGTGCGCGGCCATTCCGCATCGCGCCGCACACGGGATATTTCCAAACAGGCTATCGCCACGCAAAGCTCTTCGCCGCCTTGAGTGGAACGCTCGTCTCGCGCAGGGACGACACCGATTTTCTGGAGGACTCCGACGCCAATTACGGCAATACGCTGCTGCTGCCCAATCGCAATCTCGACGGCGCGTATCAGCGATTGGACCTGACTTCCAGTTATCGGGCGAACCGCTACGTTGCTATCGAGGCGAATGCCCAGAACTTATTGAACGAGCGCTACAGCGAGGCCTTCGGTTATCCGTCGCCGCCGTTCACTTTTCGGTTGGGCATGAAGTTCTCTTTAGGAGGCGAATCGTGGCCGTGGAAGTGACCGAGACACACACGGGCTTTGTGTACGGCAGGGCGCGGGATCGCCGCCAGCGCTGGCTGCTGGCGATTCTGTCTGTCGCGGTTGCTGTTGCGGTGCTTGTCGCTTCTGGATTGGGCGCGGTGCATTTGCCCGTCTCGCAAGTGGCGCGGAGCATGATGGGCGGCGGCGCGCTTTCCGCCGATCAGCGCGTCATTCTCTTTACCATCCGGCTGCCGCGGATCGTGGCGGCGCTGCTGGTGGGCAGCGCGCTTTCGGTCTCCGGGTTGCTGTTTCAAGGGCTTTTTCGCAATCCGCTCGCCGATCCTTATGTGATCGGCTCCTCGGGCGGTGCGGTGCTGGGAGCTTCGCTGGGCGTGTTTCTGCTGCCCGCGGTATCTTTAGCGGGATTCGGCGCAACAGCGCTACTGGCCTTTGCCGGCGCGCTCGGTTCCATAACGCTTGTGTATTGGCTGGCCAACGTTGACGGGCGAACGCCAGTGGTGGCGTTGCTGCTGGCGGGATTTGCGGTGAGCGCCATGCTGAGTTACTCGTCGTATTTTCTGGAGGTGCTGGACCGCAACTTCGGGATGGGAATGCGCGTATTGACCTCGTGGCTGCATGGGACCATCGCGCAACCGACCTGGACCCAGTTGGGCATTGTGGCGGGAATGCTGGCGATTGGGCTTGCGGGTTCCATGCCGCTGGCCCGCAACCTGAACACGCTGGCGCTGGGCGAGGAGTATGCAACCCATCTCGGCCTTTCCGTGCAGCGGATACGCATATCCGCGATCGCGATCGGGTCGATATTGACTGCGGCGGCGGTAGCTCTGGGCGGACTCATCGGATTCGCGGGACTTATCGTTCCGCATATCTTGCGCATGGCGCTGGGACCGGACCATGTTAGGCTGCTGCCGGCAACCGCGTTGGCTGGTGCGCTGTTTCTGCTGGTGGCGGATACGGCGGCGCGGACAGCGATCGCGCCGGCGGAGTTGCCGGTGGGGGTGCTGACCGCTTTTATCGGCGGGCCGTTTTTTCTGTACTTGTTGCGGAAAACGAAGCATGAGGCGATGTTATGAAGCCTCTGATCGAGTTTGCGGGAGTCAGTTTCAGCTACGGGGATCGACAGGTCCTCTGGGATCTGGACGCCGCGATCTTCGAGAAACAATGCGTCGCGGTTGTAGGCCCGAACGGCTCAGGAAAGACGACTTTGTTGCGGCTGGCGGCGGGTACGCTAACTCCGGCTTGCGGTGACGTTTACTTGAAGGCCAGAACGCTGCGCTCCTTGAAACAACGCGAGATTGCGCGATCGGTGGCCTTTGTGCCGCAGAACGTCGAGATTCCATTTTCATTCACGGTGGAACAGTTCGTGGAGCAGGGGCGAACGCCATTCCTGAAGTTATTCGGCGGATTGCAAGCGAGTGACTGCGAGGCCATGAGGCGAGCCATGGAGTTGACGGATACATGGGCGCTTCGGTCGCGGATCTTCAATGAGTTAAGCGGCGGCGAGCGTCAGCGCGCGAAGATTGCGCTGGGGCTGGCGCAGCAGCCGCAATTGCTGCTGCTGGACGAACCGATGCAGAACCTGGATATAGGGCGTCAATTCGAGACCATCGATTTGATCGAGTTGTTGCGCGGCGAAGGGATTGCGGTCATTGCTTCGATGCACGATCTGGCGCTGATCGAGGGAACGTTTTCGTCGGTGTGGCTCATGAGTCAGGATGAGCTGATGCGTCAGGGAACGCCCGAAGAGATGCTGCGCCCCGAAGTTCTTGAAAGAGCCTTCCATTGCCCGACTCGGCATCGCCACAGGCTACGGGAGCAAACTCAGATATACGAAAGCAGGCGCTGACCGGTTGTTCAGGACGGGAGGGAGAATGAGTATTGCAACCAAGACAGGGGATGGCGGCCATACAGGCCTTGTCGGGGGCGCCCGCGTCTCGAAAGCGGATTTGCGAGTCGAGGCTTATGGAACCGTCGACGAGTTGAATGCGGCGCTGGGCTTTGCAAGAAGCATCTGCGGGAATGCCGAGATACGCTCGGCGGTACACGAGATACAGAAAACATTGTTCCGTGTGGGAGCCGCGTTGGCGACGCCAGTTTTGGGGCATACGGCCGAGAGCGGGAAGGCGGCGCTGACTGCGGAGGATGTGGACCGGCTTACGGAGACGGTTCATGCTATAGAGGCGAAGGAGGGGATTCTCGCGGACTGGTCGCTGCCCGGCGCCCACGCCGAGTCCGCCGCCTTTGAAGTGGCCCGAACGGTCTGCCGGCGGGCGGAGCGGTGCGTGGTTCGTCTCATGGAAAGCGGTGCCAAAGTCGATCCGCAGTCGCTTCCTTACATCAACCGTCTCTCCGATCTGATTTGGCTGTTCGCGCGGCAGATAGAAGTTGAATGCGGAGTGGATTCGCGCTTGCGCGACGAGACCAAGGCCGGCCCGCGATGGTCGCGGGCGTGGTGATGGATTTGCCCGGACCCAGCGCTCTCGTCTACCGTCTCGCTTTGAGGTTATACGCGATGCCGAACAGCGGCACCGGATCGCTGCGCAGGCCAACGTTGTTCGTTTGCATCGTAACGTTGCCGTAGACGAGAAAATGCGGGAGTGGGGACCATTTCAGTCCGGCGCTTACATTGATGGTCGAATAGGTATTGGTGGAAGACGACAAGCCGGACAATGAAGTGGGTATCGATCCGCTAGCCCCCGGCAAGGATATAGTGTTTGCAACGACCGAAGGCGCATCGATGACCTGGCTTCCCAAAATATCCGCGGCTACAGTCACAGACCGAACGATCTTGAAGTCGGCGCCGGCGTCGTATTGGAGTCCGCCAGGCAGCCGGTTCGTTCCCGGCGCCGTCAGATTCATCAGTTCCGATACGCCGTTCCATTGATAATTCAGCTTTAGATGCGGAGCCAGGCGCGCACGGTATTCGAAGAGGCCGTAGGCGTTGACGCCCCATGCGCCGGATCCAAGATAGTTGAGGGCATCGCCCGTCGAGAACCGGTACGAGCCCCCTGCCGCTATAGCCAGTCGTTCGCCTTTTCCTCCGTTCAGCGACTGCTTCACACTCACGGTTACGTCCCCTATTCCGTCGGCCGAGCCGGGGGTATTCACAGGCCCGCTCGGACCGAGGTTTCCCGTATACCCAGAGCCAAGTGAGAAATACTCTTGAAAATTCGACGATCGAATGGAGAGAGTCGCGGAATTGAAGGGCACGATTACAGCCACATCCGTGCTCTTTGTAAGACCGTACGTGGCCACTCCGACATACTGGTCGAGCTGAAGGCCGATCTTGTTGGTGTCAGCGCTATAGAATTGCCCGGCGCCCGGCACTGCAACCGAGAAGGCAAAAGGGAGAGTGTTCAAGTCCAGACCGTCGACCGCATTGAAATTGAAGTGCTGGTAGCTGAATCCCATGAACAGATGGCCTTTGCCTACCATATCGGGACGGTCGGAGAGGATAGGACCAAGGTTCTCGAAGGGAACTCCAATATCGCTTCCCTTCTGCGTGAGAGATACGACTCCGACGGTAGCGCCGGGGATGGGAAGTTGAGTCAACTGGACGCCTATAGCCGCGTCGATCGAAGAGGTAATCCCATTCGCTGTGTTGATGAAGTTGTCGTTCAGAGTATTGGTGGATTTCGAACCGAACGGCGAGAGGTATGCGGCGGATTCGGGAAGCTCGCATACCAACTTTGTCGAGAATATTCCCGTGCCGGGCGCACAGTAGTTGACCTGGCCGAACAGGCTGACCGCCGAGGCATGGACGAACAAAAGAATCGGCAAATACGCTTTGGCTTTCACAAAATCTCCCTTGCGCAATTAGCGCAAATCATGAATTTCGATGTCGCTCCAACAACAACGTCAATTTGCTTATGCACTCAGTTGGCTACGTCCAGTTGCACCACCGCATAGTAGTCTGCGCCATTGTCGCCCTGGGCTGTGACCTGAATGAGGTAGTTATGGCCCGCCGTAAGTCCGCCGCCGCCGCCCGTGGATGCCAAAGTGAAACTGCCTCCGCAGCCGGTCGCGCACGATACGCCCACCAGCATCAGGATCAAGCCGAGGAATCGGAAGAAGTTTTTGCGCGACGAATTCATTCTTCCGAACCATCCCAACAGCGCCAGGATCGGTATGCCGAGAAGCGCCGCCGCATAGATATCGCCGGACCGTTGAGCTGCCGAGTTTGCAGCGGCGGCGCCCACGGGAATGATGGTAATCGGACCCACTGTCGTTTGCGGATTTGTCGTTGGCGTAGCGGTACTTGGGCCATAGCACAATACTGTCGTGCTCTTCAATATCGTTCCGGCGGTCAAGTCGTAGATGGGGCCGCACGGAGACGTACCTAGAGTTAGGGTTGCGGGAGCCGTCCCGGACGGGAGCGTTGCGGTATCGAACAACACTGCATTCGCGCTTGTCGCCACCGCCCCATTTGCCAGGGTCAGCGCAGAAGTCGCGCCCACTACGTAAACAAATAGCGACTTCGGCGGCGGCGACTGATGCAAGTTCGGATTCATCGAGTCGGTAGCCGTGACGGTTACGAAGTATTCCCCAAGGGCTGCGGTAGACGACGCAGTCACCGTAACCGCGTAATTGCCGCTCCCGGAACTCTCTGGCGACTGAGAAACCTGGCAGGATGGGTCGGTGACTGGAGCATTCGTCGAAGCGTTGAGAACCTGGCAAGTATTTGTCAGCGCCCCATTGAACGCATTGATGGGAGTCAAGGTCATATTGACGGCAACCGGCTTGAACGGGTCAGCGGTATTTGCATAGCCCTGCGTGAGATAAATGAGGCTCGTGTTTGCCGGTTGAGTGGAGAAAGCAACGGAAAAATTCTGCACTGTTTCCGTGGCGGCGGCGCTGCTGCTGGGCAAGAAGTTGCTATCGCCCGAGTAAGCGGCGGCGACAGTGAAGGAACCGCTGGTGAAGGTGACGGGAATTGCAACAGTGCAAGTTGCGGTACTGGTCGCGCCGCTTGCGGACGGAGTTAACGTCTCCGGCATCGTCTCATTGCACGCGAAATTATTGCTGACGCTGAAAGAGATTGTTCCGCCGGGAGCCGTCGGAGTTGTCCCCGCTGAATATTGAGGCGTAACGGTCGCAGTGAAGACAACGGATTGGGCGGCTACGCTTGTCGGGCTGGCGGAAACGACCGCGACTGTGCTCGAATCCTGTTTGACAGTCTGCTGGAAGGTTGCGACAGTTCCGGCCACGAAGTTCGTATCGCCGCTGTAGGTCGCTGTTATCGTGCTTGAAGACGCGGCACTGCCGAAGGCATAACTGCAACTCGCGTTTCCAGGGCCGGTGGTTGCGCTTGTTGTAGAGATCGTTGCCGTGCAAAGAGACGCGGCTCCTTGCGTGAACGTCACCGTTCCTGTTGGGAACACCTCCGGCGTTCCAGCCGCCGGCGCCTGCACGGTAACCGTGAGGGACACCGACTGGTTGACGTACGAGGAAGCGGGCGCGGTGAGTATCTTAGCCGTAGCCGGAGTAACGGTTTCGGAAATCGCGGTCGAAGTAGCTCCGTTGAAATTCGCATCTCCACTGCTGTATGTCGCCACGATCGAGTAAGGGGTTGGAGCGACCGCAAAGGATTGAGTCGTGCAGGTCGCGGTTAACGTTGTCGCGCTCACCGTCACCGATGGGCAATCC
>CAZMHC010000025.1:0-23854 GCA_964565955.1 uncultured Occallatibacter sp. | reverse complement strand
TAAAGGTAGCTGCCGTATTGAGGTTCACGGGACCGGAAGGCTGAGCTGTCCAGGTTAGCGTGGGACTGGCTTTCGTGACGGTTTGCGTTATTGGGGTGGCGGTGGCCAGCGCGTAGTTGGCATCGCCCGAATACGAAGCGGCAATCGTATCCGTGGGAATAACCAGCGTCGAAGTCGTGCAGGTCGCACTCAAGGTTCCCCCGCTGATTGTCACCGACGGGCAATCCGCGATAGCTTTTCCGTTGACCAGGAAGCCGATCGTCCCGCTGGGAGCGTTGGGCGCGAACGTGGCCCCTCCCAGGGTTGCCGTAAAGGTAGCTGCCGTATTGAGGTTCACGGGACCGGAAGGCTGAGCTGTCCAGGTTAGCGTGGGACTGGCTTTCGTGACGGTTTGCGTTATTGGGGTGGCGGTGGCCAGCGCGTAGTTGGCATCGCCCGAATACGAAGCGGCAATCGTATCCGTGGGAATAACCAGCGTCGAAGTCGTGCAAGTCGCGGTCAAGGTTCCCCCGCCGATTGTCACAGACGGGCAATCGGCGATAGCGCTTCCGTTGATCAGGAAGCTGATCGTCCCGGTGGGCGCGGCCGGCGCGAACGTGACCCCTCCGAGGGTTGCCGTAAACGTCGCCTGTGTATTGACGCTCACGGAACCGGAAGACGGAGAAGTCAAAGCCAGGGTGAGCGTGGGAGTGGCTTGCGTGACTGACGGCGTGATTGGGGTGGCGGTGGCCGACGCGTAGTCGGCGTCGCCCGAATACGAAGCGGCTATCGTATCCGTGGGAGCAACCAGCGTCGAAGTCGTGCAAGTCGCGGTCAAGGTTCCCCCGCCGATTGTCGCCGACGGGCAATCGCCGATAGCGCTTCCGTTGATCAGGAAGCTGATCGTCCCGGTGGGAGCGTTGGGCGCAAAACCGGCGCCTCCGAGGGTTGCCGTAAAGGTAGCCGCGGTATTGAGGTTCACGGGACCGGAAGACGGAGAAGTCAAAGCCAGGGTGAGCGTGGGAGTGGCTTTCGTGACGTTCTGCGTTATTGGGGAGGCGGTGGCCGGCGCGTAGTTGATGTCGCCCGAATACGAAGCGGCAATCGTATCCGTCGGAACAACCAGCGTCGAAGTCGTGCAGGTGGCAGTCGAGGTTCCTCCGCCGATTGTCACCGACGGGCAATCCGCGATAGCGCTTCCGTTGATCAGGAAGCTGATGGAGCCGGTGGGATTGCCCTGAGTGAATGGGATGCCTCCGAGGGTTGCCGTAAAGGTAGCCGCGGTATTGAGGTTCACGGGACCGGAAGACGGAGAAGTCAAAGCCAAGGTGAGAGTGGGAGCTGGCTTTTGGAGCAGCACCGTGAATTCCGTTGCGTAGTTGCTGCTAGCATTGCCATTCACCGTGACCAGGCTGGCGTTTCCGGGTGTCGGAAAAGTCGTCGCTCCGATCACGGCCAGGCCGATGGGGTCGCTGCCTACTGGCCAAGTGGTGGCGGCATTCAGCGTGCCATTTCCATTTCCGGTGAGGACGCTAACCGTTGCATCCTGGGAGTTGGCGACAGCGACATCTTGTTTGCCGTCTCCGTTGAAGTCGGCGATGGCCACTGCGGTCGGCGTGTTGCCTACCGAATATACGTGGATATTGTCCGCCGAGAACCCTCCGCTCCCGTCGCCCGACACTACGGCTATTTTATTGTTGGAGAACGAAACCGCCAGGTCCGAAGATGTTGAATTGTGCAGGTTCCCGATAGCGATGGAAGTGGGGTTGGCGGTGTTCTCCTCGCCCGGCAGGGGAACGGATGTCGTGGCCTGGAACGTTCCACTTCCATTGCCCAACAGCTCCGTCACGGTGCCGCCCGATGTGCAGTTTGTTGCGTTGCAGTTATTTGCGATGAAGATGTTATCGCTTTGCCCGCTTGTGCCGAGAGGCCCGACTGCGATGGATATTGGAGAATAGCCCACTGTGAAGGGTGAGCCTGTCGCTTCCGTGAAAACGTCGGCTCCATTGCCAAGCAGGACTTCAACGCTGCCCGGTGAGCCATCTTCAAGGACGGCCACGCCCTGGAAGCTGTTGAAGAAGCCCGCCGCAATCGCTAACGGAGAACCGGAGCCTGACAGCGACGCAACGTCTGTCGGCGTCTGGAAGGTTCCATCCCCGTTGCCAAGCAAGACGTAGACCTTCTTGTCCTGGTTGACGGTGAGGATATCCAGAATCCCATCGTTATTCACGTCCGCCAGCGCGACGGACATTGGACCTAGGCCGGCAGTGCCGAAAGTGTAGGTGGGCGTGGAGGCGGGCGTGTACACGCCGGTGCCGCTCGCATCCGTAAAGACCGCGACGTTCCCCTTGGAGGCGCAAGTGTGGTCGGTGCCGCAGTAGTTGGCGATCGCTAGTCCGGGAAGCGAAGCGGGGCCGCCGCTCTTGCCGCCCAGATTCCCGTAGGCCACGGCTGGATTCGCCGCGCCCGCATATGAGCCGACTTCATAAGAACGGCTGGCCTGGAGTGGGCTTGTGCTGCTTCCATTTCCCTGCGCCACGGTCACCGATTGAGAGGCCGAGTTCAGGATAGCCAGGTCGAGGTCGCTCGTCCCGTAGAACTTGTTGGCCACGGCGGCGACAGGTGCATTGCCGGTAACAAATTCTATCGTATTTTCAAACGTTCCGTCGCCCTTCGCTTCCAAAACGCTGACGGTATCGCTGCCCTTGTTGGTTACGACGAGATCGGAATAGGCATTGCCGTAGACGCTGGCCGCGACAACGGATACAGGATCGTTCCCCACCGAATAAGCCACAGGAGCATTGAACGTTCCGTCGCCGTTCCCAGTCAGAACCCCCGCCTCTCCCGTGGCCGATTCCGTGACGGCGAGACTTGTGTTGCCGTTGCCGAAGTTGCCTGCAACGATGGAGGAAAGAGAAGTTCCAATAACAGCGATGTCAGGACCAGTCCCAGTCTCGCCCCAAGTGAAAGTATAAGCGCTAGCGTAATAAAATGGGCTTATCGATCCATCCGAGTTCGAAACGGCTAAGTCGTAGTTATTGTTGGCTGTTTCAAACTTGCCCGCTGCAATCCCGGTTGGCGTTTTGCCCAAATTGTGGTAACTCTCGAGCGTCAAACTCCCGTTTCCGCTTATATTGCCCAAGATGTAAAGCCCTGCCGGTCCGGCAACTGCCACGTCCTCAAATCCGCTTCCAAAGTTTTCCGTTGTCATAGCGAGTAAACTGGCAGGCGTGGGGTTTACACCATACGATGCAGGATACGATCCAAGCGCATTCAGCGTACCCGATCCATCGTCTTTGTTTATCAGCACACTCACGTATCCCGTGGGTGCATTGCACACGAGAACGTCGGAATATTTACCGGTGTCACGCAAATTGACGACAAGAACGGCGGTCGGATTGCCGCCGACGGTATATGTGTCACCCGCGGCGGCGGTAAAGCCGCCCTTTCCGTCCCCGTGCCAAACTGTGATGGTTCCGGCAGTGGAGTCCGCCGTTACCAGGTCCGGATTGCCGCTGCTGCCCAGAACGCCCGTCGCAAAGCTCAATTGCGTATCGGTGGCAGGATAGCCGAGGGAAAAAGAAGGGGCGGATATGAAGGAAGGCGCGCTCTGCGCCCCAGCCCGGCTTGCCAGGCAAAAGCTGAAAGACAGGAAGGATGCGGTTGCCAGTGCGACACTTGCGGACGAACGAAGCCACTTAGAGCGAGTCATCGAAATTCTCCAAACGGATGAACCGGGAATCCTCGGCGCGAATTGGCGCGGCGCCAACCTCGCGAGAGGGGTGAGGTCAAAGTAGATTGCGATCGGGTTTGCGAAAACGAAGGCAAGATTCCCGAAACAACATTCAGAACGAAGAATCAAGACTGCCTATGGCAGCAAAGGACAGCAAGGCGAAAGGAGCCACGCGATGCGGCTCGGTTTGAACGACGGCCAAACTCATTGCGGCCATTTCCACGGCCGCATCGCAAAGCGCAAAGGCCACAACGCGAAGAACGCGGCACGACGGCGCGCAATCCGAAAAACCAGGATAACAAAAAGCGGCGCCGACACGCACAATGCCGATTCCCGTTGCCGGAGCGAAATCGTTAAGGCGGAGCGAATTCTCCCCCCGGATATTGACGATAGCATACGCCTGCTGATCCGACGGACAGCGTCCCCATGGTAGCCCGGTATGCGGCGGGATTTATTCGTCGAATTGAAACAATTGGCTTCCGCTTCCGCCTCCCAGGCTGCGAGAATAGGCCCTGGGTGACTCCATCGCCAACTTTAGACGGCATCGCGGAATGCAACTTTCCTGTCGGAGTGCGAGTCTAACAGTCTGCCAAAAATTGTGTCAAGAAAAAATTCGTTGAATCGCAAAGCCATCGAATCGCGACGGTTCCCACTCTTGCTCTCACGCCGCTCCGAGGGTGCGGAGCCGTTCGGTGGAAGCTTCATTGGCGACCGCAGCCTCCATTCTCAATTCCATAATCCTGACCCTTTGTGATAGCGTTAGTCTTGGAAGAGTTTTACCGTTTGGGTATGGCGCGTTCTTTTGGGCAGGGTGGCGCCTGGGCGCAGCGATGGGAATCTCTCGTCCGCATCTGAAAGATCTCGATCACGACAATGGAAAGAGTCTCCGCCGGAAAGATCGGAAAATACGAGATTGTACGGGTTCTCGGCGCCGGGGGCATGGGCGAGGTTCTGCTTGCGCAAGACGAGGACCTGGGCCGCCGGGTAGCCATCAAGAGGCCTTTCAAATCGGCGCAGGGCGACGGTCTCGCGCGGTTTCAGGTGGAAGCCCGGGCCGCCACCCTTCGCCATCCCAATATACCGGCCGTCTACGAGATGGGGGTCCAGGACGATCTCCCCTTCATTGCGATGGAGTTCGTCGAGGGAGAACCGCTGGACAAGATCATTGCATCCGGCAGACAACTGGACATGATCGCCAAGCTCCGGATCATCGAGCAGGTTTGCTCGGCTATCGGGTACGCCCACGATAACGGAATCATCCATCGGGACATCAAGCCGGCCAACGTCATCGTGCAGCCCGACGGCGTGGCGAAGATCATCGACTTCGGGATCGCAAAGATACAGGATGCCGACGGGAAGACCGGACTCACGCAAACCAGCCAGGTCATCGGTTCGCTTCTCTACATTGCGCCGGAGCGGTTCAGGGGCGGGCCGATCGATGGGCGGGTGGACATCTTCTCCACCGGAGTCATGCTCTTCAAGCTGCTCACCGGAGTCGAACCGTTCACCGGCGGCGAGGTGACGGCCTCTTACAAGATCGTCAACGAAGAACATACGGCGCTCGGAGTCTATCTTCAGAATTACCCTCCGGCGCTGGACGAGGTGATCGCCAAGTCGCTGGCGAAGAACCCCGACGATCGTTATTCGACCGGCGAGGATTTTGCCGACGCGCTGCACGAAGTGATCGAAGAGCTCAAACATAGCAGAGTCGCGGAGCTGTTCAACGACGCCGAGCGATTGACCACGGAAAGCCGCTTTTCGCCGGCCCTGGAGCTTCTCGACGAAGCCATCAAGCTGGACCCCTCGCACACCCAGGCGCGCAAGCTGCGCAAGTTCGTTCGCGAGCATCAGGAACGCGCCAAGCGCGCCGAGCGGCTTCGAGAATACACGATCCGCGCCGATGAGTCGCTGTTGTCGGGGAACCTCGATGGCGCGCTCTCCCTGCTTCAAGATGCGCAAAAGCTCGATCCCACATCGACGGAATTGAAGCTGAAGATTCAATCTGTCGAGGCGAGGAAACGCCGCGCGGAATTGAGCTTGCGCGCCGTTGCGGAAGCGAATGCGGCGAAGAACCGGGGCGACGTGACCGCGGCGTTGCGCATTGCCGCCAAGGCTCTCGAGGACGATCCGGAGAACCGCGAACTTGTCGCCATGAACGGAGTTCTGGTCAGACAGGCCGAGGCGGAGACGCAGAGAGTCAAAGTTCGGGCCATCGTGGAAAACGCGGTAAAGGAGTTCGGAGCGCGAAACTTCGATGCCGTGGACAAGCTCCTGGGCGAAGCCGAAAGCATGGACCCTTCCAATCCGGATGTGGACCAACTGCGCCGGGAACTGACCAAGGTACGGGAGCAGGAACAGCGCCGCATCGTTCTCGATGAGATTCAGTCCAGAGTCGCCGAATTCATAAGAACGGAATCCTACGCTCAAGCGGCCGATCTGCTCAATCGCGCGCTGCAGAAGCTGCCGAACGAGACGATGCTCCTCCGTCTCAAGGCGGAGGTGGACAGCGAGGCGCGCAAGTTCGAGGCGAAGCGCTTTGTGGATGGCGCTATCTCCCAAGCCAAGGACCTCTTCGAAAGCTCCCCGCTCGAAGCCCTGGCCGTTCTGCAGAAGGCATTGGATGCCATGCCCGGCGAGGAACGGCTGGTCTCCTACGAGCGCTCTCTGCGTCAGCGGATGGATTCAATCCGCGTGGAGCGGCTCCAGGCCGATACGCTGCTCAAGGCGCGCGGGCTGATGGATGGGAAGGATTTCGACAAGGCGATTCAGGCTCTGGAGTCGTTTCAAATCGAATTCGGCCATCGCGCCAACATCGACGAGTTATTGGCATTTGCGCGGGAAGAGCAGACGAAGCTGCACGGCAGCCGGATTGTGGAGCGCTGCGCTTCCGAAGCGCGCCGCTTGATCCGCGAAGGGGGGCTGGAAGAGGCCGCGCGCCTGCTGGAATCCGGCATCCGCGAGACGAGCGACGCATCTTTGTCCAGGCTGCTTGAGGAGGTTCGCAAAGAGCAGGCCGCCAACGCCCGCAAGATCGAAATGCTGCAGAAGCGCGTCAAGCTCTTGCAGGAACACGGAGAGTTGGATGAAGCGATCCAACTGTTGCAACAGCAGCTCACGGCAACTCCGGGGAATGCACCGATTCGGGAACTCCTGACCGCGCTGCGGGCCGAGCGGGAGCAAAAACAGGCAACGGATAAGGCGATCGCGACGGCTCGGGAAGCGGCCCAAAACAAGAGATTTTCCGCGGGGTTGGAATCGCTGCAGGCGGTTTCGCACGCTTACGGGGAATCCGCCAAGCTGACGCGAGCCATTCAGGAGCTTCAATCCGCGCGCGCGGCGCACGCCCAGGATGTTGTCGCGAAATCCATCGAGTCGGCGCGCGCGGCGCTGCTAAGGAGCGACCCGCAAGGATCGCTGTCCGCCTTGAAAGGCGCGACCGAATGGCTGGAGTTTGCCAGCGCGCAGAAACAGGCCGATTGGCAGCGCATCGGGCAATCGGTCAAGAAGGCGCTTGAGCATTCAGGCCCCGCGTCCTCCGGCGATGAATTTGCCAAGCAATTGACCGAAATTGCGGCCGCCAAGCCCGGCAAGATGCCGATTTGGGCCATCGTCGCCGCAACCGTCGCGTTGCTGGCCATTGTCATCTTTGTGGTTCTATGGAAGATGCAGCCGCCCCCGCCATTGACGACGGCACATATCAAGATCGCCAAGGCTCCGCCGGGCGCCCTGGTTTCGATCGATAGCGGCTCACCTTCACAGGCCGATGCCAACGGCGATCTCACGGTCGAGGTCAAGCCGGGGACGCATCAGCTCCAGGTCACCAAGGAAGGCTTTGAGGCCTTCACCGACAAGCTGGAAGTCAATGCCGGAGAAACGGTCCAGGACGCGATTTCATTGACCAAAGTGCTGCCCGCCGGAACCTCTGGAACGCTTTCTCCGCAGGGCAATGTGGCCGAGTTCAAGCTCTCGGTGGATGGCAAAAACATGGGACTGCACCGCATTGGCGTACCGATCGCGCTGGCCGAGGGCGCACATAAGGTCAAGTATTCCGCTCCTGACGATTCGGATTCCCAGGAGCACACCATACAGATTGCCGCAAACCGGAATCAGGCCGATACATTTTTCCTCAAACCGGCGCCGCCCAAGCCGACCACTCCAGGCAATTTGCAAGCGGTTGGAAAGTTGAACATACAGACCAACGCCGGAGCGCAGATTTCGGTCGACGGCCAGTACAAAGGGACCGCGGATTCAGGCGGCAATTACACCGTGCAAGGATTGAACGGCGGCCAGCACTCCGTCTATGTGGCGCTGGACAAGTTTCAGTCCGCGAACCGTTTGGTCAATGTCAACGCGGGCCAAACCGAGACGCTGGCCGCGCAACTCCAGCCGATCGCGACTGCAACTCCGGCCGCCCAGCCTGTCGGCTCTTTGTCCGTGAGCGCAAACTCGATCGAGCGCGGGCAATCCGTCACGCTGGCGTGGCAGGTCAATAACGCCTCTTCCGTTTCGATCAGCGAGATTGGTTCTGTCGCCCCACAGGGCAGCAGAACGGTGACTCCAAGCAAGAGCGCCAGGTACGAGTTGACCGCCAATGGAACCACCCTGCTTGCGGAGCAGAACGTGGAAGTGCGCGAACCGAAACCGCAGCAACAGACGATCGTTCAAACGCCCGTTGCGCCAACCGGACCGGATCGGGCGGCTCTGGAGCAAGGCTTGAATGCCTACAAGAGCCTTTTCGCGCGAGCTTCCGGGAAGAGCGCCAAGGATTGCAAGGCGGTCTTCGCCGGCGCCTATCAGGGCAAGATGGCGGCTTGGTCCAGATGGTGCGATTCGGCCAAGAAGTTCGACGTGAACGAGCAGTGCGGCCAGGCGGGCGGTTCGCCCGAGGCTCCTACGCTCACTTGCTCGGAATCCATCGTCATTTATCCCAAGGATGGCGACCCGCTGCCGTCCAACGGCCAAAAAACATTCCGCTTTGCGCACAATCCGGACCAAAGCTGGCAAGTCTCAGGTTGGTAATCGGGTTCTCTCGCCATCTATCCTTCAGGCTTTGCTGCTTTCGCTCCGGTTTGCGCTTCGCGGCAGGCGGCCGTTCGCTTGGCCGGTGCGGGATAAGTCGGTTCTCACTCCCCTATCAAATTTTCAAGCAACTGGTCGAAGTCTTCCAGGCGCGAGTACTCGATGATGACTTTGCCGCGACCGTTCCGGTCTTCGATGAGAACCTTGAGACCGAGGGCGCGCTGTAGGCGGTCTTGAACCTCGCGGACGTTGGGGTCGATGGGGGGGACGGGCTTGGCTTCCTTTTTGGCCGCCTTTTCGGGGTGGAGGAGGGCTTGGACGTAGACCTCGGTCTGGCGAACGGAAAGCGAATCTTTGGCGATTTGTTGGGAGGCCTTCTCCATCTCATCGCCGCGCTCGAAGGCCAAGAGAGCGCGAGCGTGGCCGAAACTGAGTTCGCCGGACTCGACGCGGGCCTGCACGGAGGGTGGGAGGCGCAGCAGGCGTAGGAAGTTCGCGATGGAGGCGCGGTCCTTTCCGGTGCGAACGGCCATCTGCTCCTGAGTCATATGGAACTGGCTGGAGAGCCGCTCGAAGGCGCGGGCCTGCTCCATGGGGTTGAGGTCGGCGCGCTGCAGGTTCTCGACAATGGTGATCTCCATCGCCTGCTCGTCGGAGACCTGACGCAGGATGGCGGGGATGGTGGCTTTGCCCGCAAGTTGCGACGCTCGCCAACGGCGCTCGCCGGCGATGAGTTGGAAGCGCCCGCTGGCGAGTGGGCGGACAAGTATGGGCTGGACGACGCCGTTGGCGGCAATGGAGGCAGCCAACTCGGCCAAATGATCTTCGTTTACGGTGGAGCGAGTCTGAAAGGGGTTGCGGTCGATCTGGTCGAGCGGAATCTCTCGGGGTTTGCCGCCCTCGGATTCAGAGGCGGGAGTTGCGGCGGGTTGCACCCGCGGAAGCAGCGAGTCCAGGCCTTTGCCCAGAGCGCGGCGTTTGGGATCGATGGCGGCGATAGTCATGGTTCAAGTTCCTTTTGGCGGCTGAGCGCGCCGGCTCGTGCATCTCATTGCAGCTTCTAAAGTCCCGGAGAATTCAGAGGAGATCGGGACGATCGTCATGCATATGGCCAGAAACGAATCTCCGAATCGGGCTTGACCGGCGCGGTTGCCGTGCCTTTCGCCTTGCGTGGAGTCTCGATGCGATTGCGGGCAAGAAATTCGCCGGTCAGCTCGAAGTAGGCCTCGGTTCCGCGAGAGCGGGCATCGTAAAGCGCAACGGGCTTGCCGTGACTGGGAGCCTCGGCGAGGCGAACATTGCGGGGGATTACGGTGCGGAAGAGTCGGTCGCGGAAGTGCTCCCGAAGGGTCTCGGTGACTTGCTGGGCTAAGTTGGTGCGGTCGTCGTACATGGTAAGCAGCACGCCCTCGATGGTGAGTTGCGGATTGAAGGCGGCGCGTACGCGCTCCAGTGTGGAGAGAAGTTCGGAGACGCCTTCGAGGGCGAAGTACTCGGCCTGCATGGGGACGATCAGCGTATTGGCGGCTACCAAAGCGTTGAGAGTGAGCAGATCGAGGGCGGGAGGGCAGTCGAGCACGATGAGGTCGTAGGCGGGCTGCACAGGCTCAAGCGCGCGGCGAAGGCGAAGGGCGCGATCTTCGGCGGCGGCGAGTTCGATATTGGCGCCGGTGAGGTTCTTGGAGCCGGGCAGTAGGGAGAGCAACGCGATCTCGGTGGGTAGGATGACCTGTTCGGCGGTGGCGTCGCCCAGGAGCACGTCATAGGTGGAGCGGCGGTTTTCGTCGCGCTGGAAACCGAGGCCGGAGGAGGCGTTCGCCTGAGAGTCGCAATCGACGAGGAGGACTTTCAGCCCTTCGATGGCGAGGCAGGCGGAGAGGTTGATCGCAGTGGTGGTCTTGCCGACTCCGCCCTTTTGGTTGACAACGCCGAGAATCTTTCCCATGGGATTTCAGGGTACAGGGCGAAGCTGTTTTCGGGTAGGCGGTTGCACTGTGGAGAATTGGACCAAGCTGTGGAAAGCGCCTGCGGCGAGGCCAGCGAAAAGGCGGGCAAACGCAAGCAGGGCAAGCAGTTCCAGGTATGCCGCGAAGACGGATTGTGGCGCGGCAAAAAGGGCGAAGCGGTGGAAAACTTCCTCTTTTTCGGGCTGAAATTCGACTATTTTTTGTGCCGGTTCCGATTTGAAATCTCGCCCGTTTTGGGCCAAAACCAATATTGTTCCACGTGGAACAATTCCCGCATTGGGCCGATTCCCAAAATGTTCCACGTGGAACATAGGGGTGGTTTCAATCTCTCTGGGGCTGATTCCCCGCCGCTTGCGGCGTAACGTCAAATCGGGTTTTTTCGGGATACCTCGCCGCTTGCGGCGAGGTCGTTCATCGAGGACTAGGAATAACGGGTCAGGGATCATGTCTGGTCGAGACAAATCCCAAGGTCTCAAAGACGAGACCTGTGGCACACGGCGGCCTTTCAAAACCAGATTATGAGATGGTTCTACCAAATGCAAGCAAGCTATTGCCGCTGCCGGGGATGGGAGCGATTTGAGGCCAGGAAAATTCGGGGCCTGCGGCTTGCTTGAGCTTTTCGAGTTCGGCGTGGGTGGTCATCAGCGCCAGCCAGCCGTTGGGGCGAACCAACTTGGATGCCGCCTGGACGGCCAGTCCCATCTTGTCTACGGCGCGGAGGGTTACGCAATCGAAGAGGGCGGGAAGCGACTCGGCGCGGGCGGAGTGAACGGTTGCGGGGATTTCCAGAACGCGGAGAGCTTCGCGTAGAAAGGCGGCCTTCTTGTTTTGCGATTCGGCTAAGGTGACGGCGATTTCCGGGCGGCAGAGGGCGATGGGGATTCCAGGGAAACCTGCGCCGGAGCCGTAGTCGAGCAGCGTGGCGATCCCGACGGGCAGGGCGCGGGCACAGGCGATGGACTCGACAAAATGACGAGCGAGAATGCCCTCCGGGGTGCGGATGGCGGTAAGGTTGACGCGGGCATTCCAGCGAAGAATAAGCGAACAATAGAGATCGAAACGTACGGTCTGTTCGGGGGGCAAGGAATCCAGGGAGGCGGCGGCCAGCAGGGCGTTGAGGGAGGCAGCGACGGGATTCTGAGGTTCGGTCATGGATTGGTGAGGCTCGACTTCAGCTTCAGGGCAATGAACGAGCGGCAAAGGCAGAAGCTATAAGGAACTGTAGATAGGTATATCCCATCCTGCCGCAAAAACAAATTTGCGGCGGCCCGCTCCGCCGAGGACGACAGACTTATCGGGATGCGCTCTCTAGCTTTTCGGATAGCTGCCTTGCGAGACATTGAGGCATCGCCATGCTCTCTGCCCGAGTTATACCGGCACAACCGATTCCTCGATGGGGCGGGGCTGCCATTGGCCGACGGCTTGCATGAAGGCGGCGAAGATGGCGCGAGAGAAGGCGCTCTGGGAGTACGTCCGCTCGGGATGCCATTGGACGGCGAGAACGAAGTGGTCGTCGCAGTCCAGCTCGACGGCTTCGATGACGCGGTCGGCGGGAGAGATGGCGCTGACCAAGAGATTGTCGCCGGCTTCGCGGATGGCCTGATGGTGGCTGGAGTTCACCTGTGGCTGAGACGGCTCTTGAGCGGGAAGAATGGAGGCCAGCTTGGAGCCGCGGGAGATGCGCACCGAGTGGGCTTCGGCGACCTCGCGGCCGGGGCGGTGATTGACCTCGGTCTTGAGGTCCTGAATCAGGGAGCCGTTGCGCCACACGTTGAGGGTCTGCGCGCCGTGGCAGATGGCCAGGATGGGCTTGTGCAGGTTGAAAGCATCCTGGAGGAGCAGCTCATCCACCGCTGTGCGGGCGGGGTCGGCTTCGCCGCACTCGGGGATCGGGTCTTCGCCGTATCTTTGTGGGTCCACATCGTAGCGACTGCCGGGAAGAAGTATTCCTTGCACTCGGGTAAGGAGCTTGGCAACGCGGTCCTGCCGCTCGTGGAGGGGCACGACCAGGGGAGTGGCTCCGGCGGCGTGAAGGGAGTAGAGATAAGGCTGAAGCGAACGCTGATTGTAGGCCGGATCGGCGCTGGTGGGTTCGGGAATGGCGATAAAAAGGCACATGGCAGCAATCAATGTACTCTTAGACGCGGCTGGTTGCATAGTGGTTTCTTTGCCGGCGGCTAAAGTTTTGCGACCGTAGTTTCCCGTCACGGTCTTCGCGGGAATAAAACGTGAGCGGTGAGCGGCCCGCATGGCGAATTGGACGCCCCGGTTCCAAGAACGAAACCGGGGCGGCCCAGGCGCGTTTACTGCACTGTGATGGTAAACGGCTGCGTATAAATGCAGGCGTTGGGGCTTGTGTAGGTTGCCACGAATGTGTTCGCCCCCTCGCTTAGCGCAATGCTGTCGATCTCGCGGGCGGTCGAGGTAAAACCATTGGGGCCGGTCCAACTCCAGCTTCCGCCGCTGTTTGGCCAGGGACCGAGGCTGATGTTGGTTCCCGCAGTCACCGTAACTGAGTTTTCCGGCGTCGAGTTCCAAACGCCGTTCTCCGCGATATAAGGCGTGATCGGGTTGGTTGTGGAGCAGCCGCTGACCGTGACGGTGAAGGTCTCGGTGCTCACGATGCCGTTGGCGTCCGTATATTGGGCTACGAAGGCATTGGAACCGACGCTCAACGGGATGTCATCTATCTCGCGCGCGGTGGATGTGAAGCCGTTGGGGCCAGTCCAGAGCCATGTTCCGCCGCTCTGCGGCCAGGGGCCAAGACTCACCGCGGAACCCAAAGGAACGGTTACAGTGTTTTCCGGGGTCTGGTTCCAAACGCCGTTCACCGCAATATAGGGAACAATCTCGTTGACCGTAATGGTAAACGTTTCCGAGCTTACCACCGAGTTGGGATCGGTATAAGTCGCCACATAAGTATTGACGCCTGGATTCAATGGAATGTTGTCGATCTCGCGCGATGTGGAAGTGAAACCATTAAGTCCGAACCAGGACCAAGTGCCGTCGAAAGGCCAGGGTCCAAGGCTCACAGAGGTTCCCGAAGTTACGGTGACAGCGCTTTCGGGCGTGGCGTTCCACACGCCGTTCAGGGCGATGTAGGGCGTAATCTCGTTCACCACCACGGTAAAGAGTGCCGTGCTTCCGGGCGCGGTGGTAAAGGTCTTTCTGTCCGGTCCGCTCTGGACGGAATATGTACCGAAATAGCTCCCAAAGGTCATCGCGGCATTTGCCGTTACAATGAAGAACGGGCCTGAATACGTGCCCCCCGGCTGCAACATGAGTGGAGCTCCGAAGATGAAGGGCTTATCGTCGACGGTCAGACTTGGGACCGGAAGATTGCTTGAATTGCCGGAGAGATAAACGCTGGAGGTGATGGAATCGCCGTTCAGAAACACGCTGGTTGAGCCCGTATTGGTGAGTGTGCCGGTAAACTGGACGCTGCCGCCGGGAAGCACATTGAGGGAGGATGGCGCCAAGGTAAGAACCAAATCCGCGCGCGCCGCACCAACCGATGCCACGGCGATGGCCAAAGTGAGAATTCCGGTACGTATCTTCATTTGCATCGGCTCCTCCTCTTAAAGGAAAATGTGGGACTATTGCGGCTTCTTGGTTGGCGTATCTGGCGGCAAGACGGTAATTTCTAAGATGTTTGATTTGACCACAGCTGAGTTGGGGTCATCCGAGACGTGCTCCGATACCTGGAAGGTGTAGGTTCCGGGCTCGTCAATCTCGTACCAACTGCTCACAGTATCGAAAATGACTTTGCTTTCACCGGGTTGCAGCATCTCCGGTTGGTCCGCTGGCCGCATACCTCTGATACTGCCTTGCACACCGTTCGATTTCTTGTGCGCAACTGGATTGCCACTACTGTCTCGCACGTCATACTGAAGCAGGCATCCATGCGGCCGGACGGGGATTTCCTGATCTGAGGTGTTTGTCTTCCTAATCCGGAACGCCACCCACGAACCATCCTTCACCACTTGGGCTGCGGTGGTTTCTACTGTAGGGTTTGTTCGGTTGTGGCTTATCGTGAGTGTGAATGGCATTTTAACACCCTCGGCCTGTTCAGAGGCCATGGTCTGGCCGGAAGCCATCGCTGACGCGCCGGCAAGCAAAAGCGACGCGAAGATCGTTTTCATTACCCTTCTCATGAATAAGTCCCCTCTCTTGGCTAGGCCTGCATCGAGATGCCTGTGCCGTGACGGTTGAACTTTGGCGCTTTGTGCGCTTTCGTTCCGCGCGATTGTGCACTGTCGCGTCATTTTGAGACGCTAGTCCACGTTGGATAACCGTCCTCAAGTATGTTGTAACCATCATTCGTTTGCTTTTGGGACGGAGAGCTTGGTACAAAGTTGCCGACAGGTCCCGGTGTCGTTCCTGGAGTGTTAGCTGCCGTCCAATTGCTTGCTGATCCGCAGTTCGAGCTGCATATAGCTGTGCTGGAAAATCCCCATTGCTGATATCCAAGTGGAACCGGAATCGAATTCGCCATGCTGGAATTCCACATTAAAAACATATTCGCGGCGAAAGTCCTGCTCGCGCTGTTGGCAGTAGGCGGGAGATAGATAAAAGGACTATCGTCGTAAGGAGGCGAACCGGCGGGGTACTGTGTGTCCAAGCCGGGACCCCAGGTGCAACAGCCTCCCGTCACAACATCGCTGCCGATTAACTGAACAAGGCTGAAACTGCCCCCAGAGGCGTTCAGGTACCCGGTCGGATCGTTGAAGTTGATACCGACTGTTCCAGCCGGGGCGCAAATGCTTCCGGTGATCCTCTGGGCATAAAACAGGTACGGTCCCGCTGGCCATGCTGTGCCGTTCAAATCGGTACATGCGGCGAGGTCGGCGATGGTGACGGATGGGGCGAAGGGAGTGACGCTCATAGCGCCACCCGTCGGTCCGGTTATATCGAATTCCGCAGTAGCTATGGGGCTGCATACATACGAAAGGTCGACTAATATGTCGACGCAGTATTGGTAAGTCACAGGGATAGAGCTACCCGGATAGACCCAATAGGTTGTCAAGCTAGTTGGTGCAGGGTTTAGGGTACTGCTCGTAGCTGTTGGCAGAACGCTGCCTCCAGCAGAGGACGCGATATACCCACCAATATTCGTGCCACCGACAGTCCATGTCGTGCTTGTGGCGGAGATGCCGTCAGGTAAATCGGGGGTGGTCAAGGCGACCTGCTGGCCGACGACTACAGTTTGCACAGGAGGCTGGGAGCCGTCGGTGGTGCTGATTGCGTTGGCGCCGCCATTCAGGAATAGCTGGTTGCCAAGAACCGGCTGTCTTGCCGTAGATTGTGCGTCAGTGGAAGAAGCGTAACCGAAGCCATCACTAAAAGTGCCTGCGCTGGCCCCGGGGTTGCTCACTGTGATCTCGGCAATCTGGGTGGGGATATTGGCGTCGGGCGCTGCTGTGGCAGTGATCTGCGTAGGGCTGACGACGGTCACGTTGGTCAGATTCACGTTTCCGGTCTGCATGGTTGCGGTGACGGCGGTCGCTGGGCAAGTTGCCGTGGCATTGGCAGGTGGGACGAAGTTGGTGCCGGTGATGGTGACGTTGCTGTAGGTTTGCCCGGCAAACCATGCGCTGGGGGCGATGGAGGCGATGGTCGGGGCACAGTTGACAATCTGCACTGGAACATTCGGCCCAGATGAAGAATAATTGAATGCCTCAATGCTTCCTGGCTCTGTTGGGTAGCTGGCCTGCGGTTGTACAGTGAATGTGATTTGGGTTGGACTCACGACATTCATGTTGGAGAATGGCACGGCTCCGGTTGGCGCGTAGATAAAGAGGTTGGTCATGGGACAATCCGCCCAGGCGTTGGCTGAAGTAACAAATCCTGTGCCCGTGGCTGTGACGTTGTAGCTTGTTCCGGTATTCCAGATATTTGGTGTTACGGAAGTTAGCGTTGGATCGGGACAGATACAAGTGGGGCCAAAGCAAGCAGAGGTAGCCGCCAGCGCCTCATATGGATCGAGTGTTATATAGCCAGTTTCTGTGCCTCCTAGCAGCATAACACCCCAGCCGCTGTATAGATTGCTTTCGATACATGAGCCGCCCCTTATCCCGCAGGTGACCTCCTGCGCAATGCTAGTCCCTTGGGTAGAATTAGAGAAATAATAATAGTCGTAATCGGAAGAGAAGAAGCCCTCCGGATCGGAATATAACCCATTGTAGGCAACCGTGTTGAACGAAAGAAAATGAACGGAGTTAACAGTGTATTCGATCCCTGTCTGTATCGGGAAGGTGATCGAACACTGCGCCGTGGGGTTGCCGTTGTCCGCAGGATATGCACCGAGGGGAATGTATGATTCAGGGACAAGAGGTGGACACTGCGAGGACGTGATCGCGGCTGCTCCATTGGATGGAGTGACGCTGCAGTATACGCTGAACTGATCGTAATCGGCCGCCGTCTGTGTAGCTTGGCCTGTGGATGGATCGACAGCGGAAGTGCTACAGGTGGCTGTCTCTTGTCCATCACCAGGGCCAGCCGTGAATGCGGATGAAACCCATACCTGGGCGCTTGCGGTTCTAGGTAGAACCAGAAATAAAGCCGCAAAAATCAGGAAAATAATGGAGGCGGCGCGGTGGAATGGCATCTCAATTGCCCCCCCCCCATAATGTTTTCAATCGTTTGCGCATCGTCGTGCCCTTTCGATGGGATGGAAACGAGTCGAGCCGCGAGAAAGGCTCAGTAAGGATTGTAAGCCATCCCGCATCGTAACAACGCTATTACAAAAGAGTGGAACGTTGCAAGCGGATTTTTCCGCTGCGCAAGAACCGGACCGGTTTCCATCCCCGAAAGCCAAAGCCTTGTAAGGTATTCCGGCGGCCGGAATGGGGTGCCCAGGTTCCATCTTTCAAATTTGGAAGACCACTGGCTCCGGCGCGGCGGATGAGGCTGCCGGCGGCGAGCCGAGGCCTTCGATGGCGGCGCGGAGTCGGGCGGTCAGCTCGTCGGTTTGGCGGAGGGTCATGCCGGCGGTTTCGATCGGCTCGCCCACAGAGAGGGTGAGCGGGCAGGGGTAGAAGTGGCTGGCGCGCATGGGGAGGAGATGGTAAACGCCGCTGAGTGCAATGGGGACGAGAGGAACCTGGGCGCGGATGGCGAGATAGGCGGCGCCGGAAAAGAATGGCTTGAGATGGCCATCGGGGGTGCGGCTGCCTTCGGGGAAGACAAAAAGTGGGGTTCCAGCGCGCAAGGCTTTCACGCCGAGGCCCAGGCTGGAATGCGTGGCGCGGGTGTTGGCGGTGTCTATGGGAATTTGGCCGGAGCGATTCAAGTACCATCCTATGAATGGGATAGGCCAGAGTTCCTTCTTGGCGAGGATGCGGAATTGCATGGGCAAGGAGGCAAAGACGACGGGCGTATCCATGTAAGAGGTGTGGTTGGAGGCGTAGACGGCGACGGGGTGACGGCGGAGATTTTCCTGGCCGAGAACGGTGAGCTTGGCTCCGGAGACCCATAAGCCGGCGCGCGCCCAGAGGCGGGCAATGCGGTGCTGGAGGTTGCCGCGGCGGTCGGTGAGCGAGACGAGCAGCGCGAGGCTTCCAAAAAGCGCGGTGAGGAGGAAGAAGAGCGGCGCTTGGAGCAGGTTGGTGCGCCAGCGGTAGAGCTGGGGCAGCGGATTGGGGCGCGGCGTCACGGCTGGGCTTCCATGCGGGCGCGGAGAAGGGACCGGGTCTCGCCGACGAGATAGACGGAACCGGAGACTACGACAGCGGCGGCGTGGGCCTGGGCCACTTCGATGGCTTCCTGGACGGATGTGGCGGCGGTTGCGGGAACTCCGGTGGCGCGGGCGGCGGCGAGCAGGTCTTCCAGTGCGGCGGCGCGGACGGCGTGGATGGGAGCGAAGACAACCTCATCGAAGAGGGGAAAGAGCGTCTCCGCCATCTCGGCGAGGGGCTTGTCGCGCAGGCAACTGAAGATCAGGCATCGCGGACGCTTTCCGCGCAAGAATCCGCTCAGACTCGACTCGAGCGCCTCGACGCCGGCGGAGTTGTGGGCCACGTCGAGAATCCATTCGATGCCGGCGATTTCAATGCGCTCCAAGCGTCCGGGCCAGCGGGTCTTGCGGATGCCGGCGGCGATGGCGGCGGCGGGAATGGAAAAGCCGCGCTTGCCAAGTTCGACGGCGGCGGCGATGGCCAGGGCGACGTTGCGGCGCTGATGCGCGCCGGGGAGCGGGGAATCGACGCGGACCGTCCCGCGCTCCACTCCGACCGGATAGGGAGCGTCCGGGGAGGTGCCAGGGGGGGGCAGATAGGCGGAGGCGTTCACATAGCGCACACGCAGCTCGGCGGAGATTTCGTCCAGCGCTTGGTTGGCTTCAGGATGCTGCGGGAGGGTGATGAGTGTGCCGCGGGGACGAAGAATGCCGGCTTTCTCGCGGGCGATGGCGGCGACTGTCGGGCCGAGCCATTCGGTGTGATCGAGGGAGATGTCGGTGACGATGGAGAGCAGGGGATCGACGACATTGGTGGCGTCGAGCCGCCCGCCCATGCCGACTTCAAGGACGGCCAACTTGACGCCCTTATGGGCGAAGTGAAGGAAGGCTATAGCGGTTAGGGTCTCGAAGAAGCTGGGCGACTGGGCCAGCTTGCCTTCACGGAGCAAGGCTTGCGCCGCATCCTGGACGCGGAAGAAGTGGATAGCAAAGTGATCGTCGGAGATCTCGGCGCGGTCGACGCGAATGCGCTCGTTGGGGCGCTCCAGATGCGGGGATGTGTAGAGGCCGGCGCGCAGGCCGGCGGCGACCAGAATCGCGGCCAGGGTGGCGGCGGTTGAGCCTTTGCCGTTGGTTCCGGCGATAAGCACGGAGGGGAAACGCTTGTGGGGATTGCCCAGCGCGGCAAGCAGGACGCGAATCTCGTCGAGGGAGAACTTGCGCCGGGGCTGGCCGGGCGGGGTGTGAAGCTCGGCGACCAGGGCGTTGAGCTGGCCAATGGCGGAGGCGTAGGACATGGATATTCAAGTATAAAAGGCGGGGGTGCATGGCTGGATTCACTCGATGGACAAATTCGATTGAGTATGAGGTTTCACTGGCCCGAAAATCGAGCTTAGAGTGCCAAGCAACAAATAGGGTTAGGCGGGAATATCGATTTTCACATCGACCTTAAGACTCGACCCGACCCGTACAACCGCGATTTTGAGGTCTTGCGGTCGAATCGAGTCCAACGCCTCCCATAACGAAAGCTGTTCGGGCCTTTGAACGTTCTCGTCCCGCTTTGGAAACGAAGACCTATCAAGAGAAACATCCCCAACTTTGAGCTTGAAATCCCACAGGTCCATCGCCCGACCTAAGGTCTTGGGCCGAGGAACAGAAGTTCCGTTTAAGTAGTTGTGAAACGCTTGACGGCTTACGCGAAGTTCGCGCGCGGCTGCGCTGACGCTCAACTTGCGTTCTGCAAGAATCCGCTTGAATTCATCCGCCACAGCCGCACTGAGGGTTGACATCTTCGCTCACACTTGTCCGACACGGTCTCGTTTCGGTTTACAAGATAATATGTAAGGTTTTGCTTGACATCAAGCAAAACTTTACACTACAGTGTATGGATTATGATAGCGGAACGAAATCCCGTCAACTGGAGGCGCACGCAAATGCAGTCAAATTCGGAATATCTGACGTTGGCTCTCGATGTCCGAAAGATCACGGACTCGCTGATCCGTCTGGTCAAAGACGGTACTACGAATGAACAACAATTCGCAGAGTCCATTCATCAGGTGCTGGCTTCTCTTCAGGGAGGTACCCAAACCTCGGTTAGATCCCTGCGCGAGCGTGGGCCGTTCGGTCGGTATGTAAGCGTTCTCGCCATCAAAGAGGTTTTCAATGATGAGGCACGGAAGACGCTGGTCGGAAAGCTGAACATTGTGATTCAACCGACGTCCGCCGAGAGAACAAATAGTGCACTCGCTGCCATTCCGTTTTTTGACGCATTGGAACGCAGGGCGCTATACCACCACAAACGGGCGCAGACAGCCAAGCGCTACACCCCAACCCGGTGACCATTTCCGAAGAAATCGTACGTCAAGAGGTCGCGGAGCTCCATCGTTTCATCGCGCTATTGGTACAGATGTGCGCGGAACTCCGCGCTGATTACCCTGTCTTCGACAAAACATCCCGTGAATTTTTCAAGCATATTGGAGGCTTGGGGCTCAAATCGCTATCGTATTTGCAGTCGTTTCCCGATTCGATGCTGCAAGAACAATACCCGGAGATAGCAAACTCAGAGCGACAAAAACTTCTGCAATTGAAGTCAGACTGGGAGAGTCTGCACCAATATATTCGCCCAGCACTCGATGCAGATACTTTGCATCTTCCAACACCTCTTATTGCAGTATTACATGACAGACTTCACGAAACGGAGGAGTGGAGTTCCTATCGGTTCACGCTATTCCATGCAGCAGAGGTAAATTACTTCGAGGTTCCCTCGGCCATTGTGCCGAGAGTCGCTGACGGCATCGCGTCGCAAGTTGGCGCGACCTCCTTTCCGAAATTCTTGGGGTTCATCGGCATCCCATATTCTCAAGCCGATGGTCTTTTCCTGAATTGCTCCCTTGCCCATGAGATGGGGCATTTCATTTTTCAGGAAGACGTGTATCGATATGTGGAGGAGAAAATAGACGATGCTCTTGATCGCATGGTACGCGATATAGGCAAAACGCTCAGGGACGAAGAGGTAACACTTTGTCGAGATCTGATTAGCGGTTGGACTGAAGAAACATTTTGCGACTTGTTCGCCATCTGCCTGATTGGGCCCGCATTCTCTTTCGCCTTCTCTCAGTTGGTGGCTGCGTCGATGCTCATCGGACGGCCCGAAGGAGAGCCAGACGTTTTCTACCGCTTTGAGCAGGATCATCCGGCAGACGTGGCTCGTTTCCATAGCCATCAGAAGCTCCTCGATAAACTTGGATGGTGGCAGGAAATACAAAATTGGTCTTCTGCACCCGCTAAAGTTCTTAAATCATGTGTTAAGCGAGCCTCGCTATTCACAATCGAGATTGATAATCAACTTCCTGAGTCGGTCACTCAGGGAAGATTATTGCAATGCTACGATGATTTGTGCGATTGGCTGATAGACTATGTCCCGTCAAGGGTAAAGGGACACGATGATGACGTAGCAGATTTCAAAAGGCAATCTCCGATTATTGCTGAATATTTACGGCGAGCTATAGTGCCTTCGACAATCATCCTCGAGGGAGAGGTCGAGCATCCCAGACCTGTTGTCCTAATCAATGCTGGCTATCAATTTCTGCTGGAAAAACTCTCACTTCTGCTTGAGAATATCGATGGTGAGAAGCCTGATTCGATTCAATCTCGCAGCCGACTTTCTGCAAGGCTCGAACTGTGGCTTTTGAAAGCCTTGGAAGATCATCGATTGTTGACAAAGCGGGGATCATAAGCGATGGGAGTCCTACATAAGTGCGAAATTAAAAGGCGGCTGGAACTGCCTATCACTGAAGCCGAGTCATTGGTGATAACGCCTTTGCTTGAGCGGGAAGAAATACTGTCTGAGTCGTCCGATGCAGACTCGATCGACTTGCGTCTGGGAACTTATTTTCTGTTACCGCAAGTGCCTCCTGTCCCATTCACTTATCCATGTCAAAATTCCGCAAATCAGTCCCATGTTCGTGTCCACGTGCCGCTGGGAAGTTACTTGGTTGTACCTGCACACGAAACTGTTCTCGGATCGACTCTGGAGTTCATAAAGTTGCCGAGCGATCTCTCCGGTGAGATTCTGACAAAATCTTCGGTTGCTAGAACTTTCACTGTCATCGAAACTGCGCCTTGGATTCATCCTTCCTACCGCGGATGCCTTACATTGGAAATTGCCAACGCATCAAACACGCCTCTTATCCTGTATCCGGGGCGATTGATCGCGCAATTGATTTTAATGAACATTCTCGGAACTGAGGCTGAAGAATCAAAATTGACCGGAACCTATCTCGCGCCCGTCTATCCCGAAGCGCCTGCATTTCGAAATCCAACCGACGATCTATTGAAGATTGGCGTCACTCAAGTCAGAACTCCATACGATCTTCACTGAAAGTGGTTATTTGACCTCTACCTTCCTGCCTCAGATGGTGCGCGCCTCACATCACTGCCGCAAGAGCAGTTGCAGAGCTTGGCGGGCGTCTTGGAGGCAGGAGCGGGCTTCGTCTTCGGATAAAAGGCCTTGATGGACGGCCTTGCGGCCCACATCGTTGACCTTGTTGGCCACGCGGGGGAAGTCGGGATCGAAGCCGGTCAATTGCAGATTGTTGTTGACCTCGTGGAGGAGATTGCCGAGGGTGGCGGTTTTGCGGTAGCGGGTGCCGATCTGCTTCGAGAGCGCGGCGGGCAGCTTCTGCTTGATGGCTTCCTCTAACACCGAACGGGACATGACGGCGCAGGCGGTGAAGAGGCCGTAGAAGTAACAGCGGGTGGCCTCGTCGAGATAGCGGTCGGCCTCCTCGGAGCTGGGCGAAGCTACGACGCACTCGCGCAAGTGGGCGGCGCGCTGGGCGGCCGGCTCGACCAACTCCAGCAACTCCAAAGCAAACGCGGTGCGCAGCAGGTCGTTCTGCTGGCTGTCCAGGGCGCGTTGAATCTCTTGCCACGCTGGGGTGGGAGCCTCGTAGCCGGCGTATTGCAGCTTGGTGAGCGAGGTGAGGCGCTGGCGGGCGTGCTGGATGAATCCCTGGCGCATCTCCTGAGCCAGCATCTTCCATCCGGCAACGAACGCGGGAGGGTCGAGCTGGTAACGCTCCCAAAGCTCGTCGTAGACGATGGCGGGAAGTATCTCGCGCAACTGGGCAAAGCGGCCGGTGCGCGCCAACTCGGAGATAGCCTCGCAGAACTCGCGCCCGGGCGCACCCTCGCTGGACATATGCAAGAGTTGATCTTCGAGATTCCCGATACTGATGGCCATCGCCCCGGTTCCTTATACAGCGTAGTTTAGGCGGAACCGGCGCCGAAGCGCGAAATAAACGCGCATGAATGGATGGATGAATTCTGGAATGGGAAGCTCGCGTCCGGTTCCCTCGCTTGGGAACGCTCCCGGCCGACAATGCGAAAGGCAATATGCGGCAAGCTGGGCGCGACTCTCTTCTCCAGCAGTTCTAAATGGGCGGTGCTTTTCCTGATGCGACCGTATTGATGAGGCTA
>CAZMHC010000024.1:0-34982 GCA_964565955.1 uncultured Occallatibacter sp. | reverse complement strand
ACCGCGACTTACACGATCAGCGGCTGCACCTACACGCAGGCGTTTGTCATCACCGCGCCCACCACCGGCGGCGGCAGCTTTAGCCTCGCTCCGTCCGCCTCCACGCTGTCTGTCGCCCAGGGCGCCAGCGGCACTGACACGGTTACAGTAACCGACGCCGGAGGATTCACCGGCAGCGTCACTCTTGCCGCGACGGGCTTGCCTTCGGGAGTTACCGCCACCTTCGGCACCAATCCCACCACCGGCAGCAGCGTAGTTACCTTTGCGGCCAGCGGATCGGCTGCGGCGGGAACCTATCCAGTCACGATTACCGGAACCTCCGGCTCGTTGACTGCCACCGCCTCCATCCCCCTCACTGTTACCCAGCCAGTTAGCTCCGCCGGCTGCACGGTCGACTATGCGATAACCCCGCAAAGCTCGAACGCCTTCGGCGGCACTCTCACCATCGTCAACAACGGCAGCACCGCGATCGCCGGTTGGACGCTGGTCTGGACCTTTGCCAACGGCCAGACGATTTCATCGCTCTGGAACGCCGTCGAAACCCAGAGCGGCGCGACCGTGACATTGACCAACGAGAGTTACAACGGCAGCATCGCGGCCGGCGCCAGCCTTACCGGCATCGGCTTCAACGGCACCTGGAACGGAACCACCAATGCGATCCCGACAACGTTCACGCTGAACGGATCGCCTTGCACCGTCAACTAAGCCGACGGTCGGCATTCAGCCAACTGTTGGAACGCGGCGGAAGCGGTCGAGAGACCGCTTCCGCCGCATCTCCAGATTCCACATTTTTCTCCGCGTTCGCGCGCCTTGGCATCGAAACCGTTCGCTTGAGCCACTGGCGAGATTCTCAAACACCCGCGTCGGATTCCGCGGAAGGGAATCGTTCCTCCCGGCGGTCAGCCGGCGACACTCCGTTTCTCCCGTTCTCCGGCTCTCCGTTATCGCCTGTACTTGCGCAACACACCCAAGACGCGGCCCTGAATGGCGACATTGGCGGCGGGAACGCGAATCGGTTCCATCTCCACATTGGCGGGCTGTAGCCGCACCACGTTGCCTTCGCTGTAGAACCGCTTCAGCGTGGTCTCCGAGCCGTTGACCAGGGCCACGACAATCTCGCCTTGGCGCGCGGTGCGGGTGCGTTCAACCAATACGTAATCGCCTCCGACGATGTGCTCGTCGCGCATGGAGTCGCCGCGCACTTCGAGAGCGAAGACATCGCGATTGCCGACCACATCGTGCAGGGAGATGGTCTCGGAGGTTTCCGAAGCCTCGATAGGCAAACCGGCGGCGATGCGGCCGATGAGAGGAAGGCGGTCGCTCGATCGGCTGTGCGCTCCCGGCGGCAGCACGTCGATGGAGCGGCTGTGATTGTGGACGCGGTCGAGCAGCCCTTTCCTTTCGAGGTTGGTGATGTGTTTATGCACGGTGGCCAGGCTCTTCAGCCCCATGCCCCGCGCTATCTCCTCAAAAGACGGACTGTAGCCGTTGCGCGCCACAAACGATTCCAGGAAATCGATCACTTCTTTTTGTCTTCGTGTCAGAGCCATGCAAGCATTATAGCGAATAAAGAGCGAATGGCAACATATTTTGCGGGGCGCGAAGAAGCGGCATGAATCGGTACTTCAAACATTTCTTCATGCGCGGCGGCAGCCCGATCGCGCCCAACGGGGTTAAAGACCGAAGAAAATCGTCCGATAACGAAAGAGCCGTTCGGGTTTGGATCGCTTTTGCGGGCGCCGCATTGGAGAGGAGGCGCGATCTCCCTGCAAAGGCATCTGGATCGCGCGCGGATCGCCGCATGGCGCATAGGTCTCTATGTTGGCGCGCGGATCGCCGCATGGCGCGGATATCGCCGCTTGGCGAAGGGGAGGAAACGGATTCTTTCGGCGACCGTTGCCGCCAGAAGCGGGTGGGAAGAGACGCTCGCGCGTCTGCCCCATTTTAGGACAGCTTCCCCTGTCGATTCCGATCCAGGAATCCCTCCCTCACCTTTCGTTCTTCCAATCTTGCGCTCCCATCTTCCCCGCGAGAAGGTAGAGGGGAGCCGCGTCTTAGCGCACGTTAAGCGGGCCGTCTAGAGCGGACCGAAGGGCGAAGCGCGAGGTTGAGGGCGAGGCCGGAGAGAGAAGCCGCCATGAGATTGTTGATTGCAGAAGACGATAAAGCGTTGGGGCTGTTTTTGAGCCGTGGCTTGGAGGCCGACGGACATCGTGTCCGCGTTGCCCAGGACGGTCGCGCCGCGGTGGAGGCCTTCCGCCAGGATCTGCCCGACCTGACCATCCTCGATCTGAATTTGCCGGCGATGGACGGCGAACAAGTGCTGGAGCAGGTGCGGGCGCTGGACGCCGACCTGCCGGTGCTGGTGTTGACCGCCCGGCAAGAGGTGGAAACGCGCGTTCGCTGCCTGGATCGCGGCGCCGACGATCTGATGACCAAGCCCTTCAGCCTGCATGAACTTCGCGCCCGCTGCCGGGCGCTGCTGCGGCGCAAGCGGGAGGCGCGGCTGCAACTGCGCGCCGGCGATCTGGAACTGGACCGTCTTGACCATAGCGCCAGCCGCGCCGGGGCGTCGATTCCGCTCACCAACAAGGAGTTCGCGCTGCTCGAGCACTTGATGCTCAACCGCGGCCAATGCGTATCGCGGGTGGAGTTGCTGGACTCGGTCTGGAACCTGGAGCCGGCGCAGACCACCAACATCGTGGATGTGTACGTGAACTACCTGCGCCGCAAGCTCAAAGACCCGCCGCCCGGTCATCTGCTGCGGACGGTGCGGGGGCAGGGATACATGGTGCCCTGCGAGACCGATCTCGTTCTTCCCGCGCTGGCCGCGGCGGCGGCGCCGCCGGCCGCCGCTTCGATTATGGAAGTGCATTAGGGCGCGCCGTCCCGAAGGCAGCGCGCTCTCCCATACCCAACGGTATTTCACAGGCTCGATCTCAACCCTTTCGTCATCCCGGAGAATTCACCATGCTATCGCTTCCAGTGCCCGCTCTTCCTCCCGCCATTCGCCTCCGTTCCAGAACCGCGCTGGTGGCCAGCGCCGACCGCAGCTTCCGCCAACGGCTCAACGAAACGCTTACCGGCCTGCGCTGGCAGGTGCGCGAGGCCGAGGGCGGCGCGCAAGCCTGGGCCGAAGCCCGGTCCGCGCTGCCCGAGGCGATCATCGTCGATTCCTGGCTGCCCGATCTGGATATGGCCGAATTCCTGAGGGACTTTCGCGGCAGCTTCCCGGAAGTGGACCTGGTTACCGCGGGCGGTTCCTCGCCCCAGGAAAGTCCGCGCGGACCCTATCGCCAGGAGTTGCTGTACGCCCTGCGCCGTTCGCAGGATACCGACACCGCCGCCTGGAATGCGGCGCCGGCGCTCCACCGTCCGATCCCGCCATCCGATTTTCCGCGTCCGGGATCGTCTCCAGCCGATCCGCCGCTTCCGGCCCGCTCGCCACGCGCCACGGGCGCGGACCGTGGCGCGGCTGACACACTCCCACGCGCCGAGTTCGCTCCGGCCACGGATGCGCGCGTCGCCAGTCAAGCCACGGCCGCCGAGCGGCTGCCGGAGCTGATCGGCAACGCCCCCTGTATGCTCGAAGTCAGCCGCCGCATCCGCTTGGTGGCGCCGCGGCTGACGCCGGTGCTGATAGAGGGACCGACCGGATCGGGCAAGGAACTGGTGGCCGAGGCCCTGCACCGGCTCTCGCCGAGAAGCCGCAAGCCCTTTGTCGCCATCAATTGCGCCGCCATTCCCGAGGCTTTGCTGGAAGCCGAACTCTTCGGCCACACCCGCGGCGCCTTTACCGGCGCGGTGCAGGGACGCATCGGGCGCATCGAGTCGGCCGACGGCGGAACGCTGTTTCTCGACGAGATCGGGGAGATGCCGCTGGCGCTGCAATCGAAGCTCTTGCGCTTTGTCGAATGCGGCGAGTTGCAGCGGGTGGGCGACAACGAGACCGTCAAGGTGGACGTGCGCATCGTTGCCGCCACCCATCAACCGCTAGGACAGCACACCCAGGCGGGCAAGTTCCGCTCCGACCTCTACTACCGGCTGGCCGTCTTCCTCATCCGCACCCCTTCGCTGATCGCCCATGCCGAGGATCTGCCGCTGCTGGTGGAGCACTTCATGCAGGCCATGGGGCGCGAGGAGCCGGTCAAGCGCGTGGAGCCGTCGGCGCTGGCCAAACTGGCCGCGCACGATTGGCCGGGCAACGTCCGCGAACTCGAACACGTGCTGGAGCGGGCCGCCATATTGGCCGGAGACGAGGCCGCGGTGACGGCGCGGGAGATCGACTTCGGATCGCCGGTGAACTGAGCGAGGGAGCTTGCCATGGAGATGCAGGTTGAAACCCGGTTGAGCGACCAGTTGGCCCGCTATCTCGATCTGGCCACCAGCCAGATCAAGTTGACCGCGGCCAACATGGCCAATATCGACACCCCGGGGTACAAAACCGCGGGGATGGACTTCGAGGCGGAGATGCGCGAGGCGATGGCGGATGCGGACCAGGGAAAGGCCGCGCGGCCGGTGCGCTTGAAGGCCGTCGACGGGCTGATCGCGCGGCCCGACGGCAACAACGTCTCCATGGACCGCGAGGGGCTGAATCTGGCCGAGGCGCAACTGAAGTTCAAGATCGGCGTGGCCCTCTTGCGCGGCGAAAATCAGAGTGTGCTGGACGCCATCCATTCCGACAAGTGAGAGCTTCTGCCGCTAGCTGCTAGCTGCTAGCTTCTAGCTGCTAGCTTATAGCTCTTAGTTTCCGACTGCTGGCGGATGGAAGCGTCTCGCGGATGGCTTGCATGGAGTTCAGGGCGAATTGAAGGGAAGAGACGCCGAGGGCTGGATCAGAGGCCGGAGGCGGGCGGCTAGGAGCTAGAAGCTAGGAGCTAGAAGCTAGAAGCTAGAAGCTAGAAGCTAGGAGCTAGAAGCTAAGAGCTAGTTCCAAAGGAGAGAAGCCGATGAACCTGTTTGGATTGATGGAGACCTCGGGCGGGGCCATGCGGGCCGAACGGATGCGGGCCGAGGTGGTGGCGGCCAATATGGCCAACGCCGAGACCACCCGCACCGCGACTGGAGGCCCCTACCGCCGCCAGCACGTGATCTTCGCCGCCAACCGGGGCGACCCGCAGTTTCTGGAGTCGCTGGTATCGGCCTCGGGCGCGGGTGGAGCGGCAAACCCGGTTCAAAACGCGGCTCCGGGAACCTTTCCGTTGGCGGACTTGCCCGCTCCGGACGGCGGCGCCGGACCGGCGGCGCCGGGAGTGCGCATCGCGGCCGTGGTCGAGGATGCCTCGGAGTCGCTCAAGCGCTACGATCCGGGGCATCCGGACGCGGGGCCCGATGGGTACGTTTCCTATCCCGACATTAATCCCCTCACAGAGATGGTGGACCTGATGGGGGCGACACGTGCTTACGGTCTGAATAGCTCCGCCGTGCAGGCCGAAAAGGGCATGATCTCCTCGGCGCTGGAGATTGCCAAGTCGTAGGCGGGCAGGGAATCGTCCGCGCGGGAGACGTCAGCGCGCCAAGGGGCAGGGAGGATGCGATGAACCATGTGACTTCGATCGCCGCGACGATGCCGGCTCTTTCCGAGACCGGCGCGTCGTTTTCGAGGGCCGCTTCCGGCGGGGCAACGGCCTCCTCCTTGGCCCCGTTCTCCGACCTGTTCACCGATGCGGTCGGGGATGTGAGCCAATTGGAAAACCAGGCCCATGCCGCCGTCGCCGGGCTGATGACCGGCTCCGGCGTGGATGTGCATCAGGCGATGATCGCCACGCAAAAGGCCTCGATGGCCTTTGAACTGGCGCTGGCGGTGCGCAACAAGGCGGTGCAGGCCTACCAGCAGGTGATCGGAATGCAGTTTTAGGGCGCCGCTCCCTGGCGCTCTCGACGTTGCACTGGGGGATGTCAGCCAAGGATTGGAATCAGGGTTTGTACGCGGCCTGAGAGCGATGGGACACGGAGACGATGGCCACCGGAACACAGTTGGAGAAGAGCGCGCCGGCCACCCCGGGGCAGCCCGGACTTGGTGGTCGGGCGGCTGGATTGTTGGCCCGGGCGCGGGTGGCGTGGGCGGCGATGCAGCCCGCGCAGCGCGGTTGGGCGCTGCTGGCGGCGGCGCTGCTGGCGGCCATGATCGGCGGTCTGGGCTGGTACGCGGCGCGCACCGACTGGCGCGTTCTTTACTCGAACATGGACCCGGAGGACGCCCGCCTGGCCGGCCAGGTTCTCACCCAGGCGCAGATTCCCTTTGAACCCACCTCGGACGGCGCGGGAATCCTGGTTCCGGCGCCGCAACTGGACAAGGCCCGGCTGGTGACGGCCGCCAAAGGCGCGCTCAAGAGCGGGCGAATGGGATTCGAGATATTCGACAAACCCAACTGGGTCGGCTCGGAGTTCGACGAACAGGTCAACTATCAGCGCGCCCTGGAGGGCGAACTGGAACATACCGTCGGCACCCTGGCCGACATCGAGTCGGCGCGGGTGCATCTGGTGATGCCCCACGACTCGCTCTTTCGCGACTCCGAGCGGCCCGCCAAGGCCTCGGTGGTGCTCAAGCCGCGCCATCGCGCGCTGGCCGACGGGGAGGCGGAGGCGATCCGCAACCTGGTGGCCTCGGCCGTCGATGGACTGGCCCCGGAGCGGGTGGCGCTGGTCGACGCGGCCGGGCATCTGCCGCTCGGTCCGAAGACCCCCGAGGCGCTGCGATTGAGCGCCGAGCAGGCTCTCGAAGAAAAACTGATCGCCACCCTGGAGCCAGTCACCGGCGCGGGCAACGTGCGCGCGTCGGTGACCTTGGACTACGATCCGGCGGCCACCGAGGAGACCCAGGAGACCTACGACCCGGATCAGACCGTGACCGTATCGATGCAGCGCTCCGAACAGACGACGGGCGCGCAGCCGGTGGCCGCCGGGGTTCCCGGCACCGCCTCGAACGCGCCCAACTCCCAGGCCCTGCCGGTCTATCCGCAACTGACCTCGCCGCCGCAGACGGCCAAAAGCGAATCCGGCAACTACGTTTCTTCGAAGACGGTCAAGCACGTCGTCGAGAACCCGGGGCGGGTGAGGCGCTTGACGGCGGCCATCGTGGTCAACGACCGTCTGGCCCAAGCGGCGGCGCAGGGCAAGGCGGCCAGTTGGCGGCCGCGCGGGCCCGACGAGTTGCGCCAACTTACCGCGCTGGCGCAGGCCTCGGTGGGCTACGACGCGGCGCGCGGCGATCTTCTGACGGTCGAGGATCTGGCCTTCGACGAGAACCGTCCGACGCAGACGCCTTCGCTGACCGGCGATGTGCTGTCCAGGGCCGAGAACTCGCCGCTGCTGGTCAAGTACGCCGCCTTGCTGGCCGGGCTTTTGCTGGTGCTGGCACTGGGCGTGCGTCCGGCGCTGGGGCGGGCGCGCTCCGGCATTCGGGCGAGGGAATCCGTCAAGGCGGCCAAGGAGTTCGCGGTCAGCGCGCCGCCGCCAGCGCTGAAACCTCCGGAGCCGGTCGAGCTCGATCCGGAACGAATCAGGGTGCAGCAGATATTCGATCAGGTGAGCGACCACCTCAAGCGGGAGCCGGTGCAGAGTTCGCGTCTGTTGCAGAGTTGGATTCACTCCGATTGACCGTCGCCCGGGCCGAGGGCTTCGGAGTCGGGAAGACCGTCCGATCGGCCACGAGCGTCGCCGCAAGAAGGCGGGGCGGGGGCGAGAGAGAGCTTCAAGGAAGGGACCGGAACCTTGGCGGAGAAGGGCAACGACAACGGACAGCGGCGCCGCCTGGCGGCGAATCTGAGCGGAGCGCGCAAGGCGGCCGTGCTGCTGGTGGCCGTCGGCGAAAACCTGGCCAAGGAGATTCTGCGCGATCTGCCGGAGGTGGACGTGCAGCGGATCACCGAGGAGTTGGCCGATCTGCGCGGCATCACGCCGGAGCTCTCCGGCGAGGTTCTGGAGGAGTTCTGGGAGCTGCTGGAGACCCAGAACTTCATGGTTCACGGCGGGCTGGACTACGCCAGCCGGTTGTTGGTGGAGACCTTCGGCAAGGAGCGGGCCGACGACCTGTTGTCGCTGGTGCGCCGTTCCCAGGAGGCCGCCCAGGGCAATCTGGCCAAGTTGCAGCGCACCGATCCGCAGCAGTTGGGCAAGCTGCTGGACAGCGAGCATCCCCAGACCATCGCTCTGGTGCTGGCTCATCTGGACCCGCGGCGGGCCTCGCTGGTGTTGGACAATCTGAGCGAGGAACACAAGGTGGTCTCCATCCAGCGGCTGGCCGAGATGCGCCAGTTCTCGCCGGAGATGGCGCAGAAGGTGGCCCACATCCTGCACCGTCGCCTGGAAAACGTCGGCGATACCGGACGCAAGAGCTACTCCGGCTTCAAGGCGGTGGCCGATCTGCTCAACCGCCTCAACGCCGAGGAGTCGAAGAAGATTCTGGAAACCATCGAGGACGGCCAGCCGGAGTTGGCTCTCTCGATCCGCAATCTGATGTTCACCTTCGAGGACCTGGTGACGGTGCCGTCGGCCACCATCCGCGAGATCGTCTCCGGGGTGGACAAGCGGCAACTGGCGCTGGCCCTGCGCGGGGCCAACGAGGAACTGCGCGCCCAGATATTCAAGTCGATGAGTTCGCGCGCCGTGGAGATGCTGAAAGAGGACATGGAGGTGCTCGGCCCGGTGCGTTCGCGCGAGGTGGCGCAGGCCCAGCAGGAGATCCTCAACCTGGCCCGCCGGCTGGAGGCCGAGGGCAAGGTCATTCTCAAACTGGAGACCGGCGACGAGATGCTGGCGTGATGAGGACAAGGGACTAGGCAATAGGGACTAGGGACTGGGGACTGGGGACTGGCGGTCGGGGCGCGGTTGAAAGCGGAATCCCGGCCGCCAATTGTGGGCGATGAAGACGGGACCGGATGCGGTTCCCGCGTTCGGACGATCGCGGAATTCCGATCCCTGACCTCCATTGCCTATTGCCTGACTTTGGGGGAAGCCGTGCGAGAGACCGGATCGCCAACCGCGGAGGGCAAGACCGAAGGCATCGAGGTCTTCGAGTATGCGTCCGATCCCAATGCGCCGCCGCAGGCCAGTTGGGAAGGCTGGGGCGGGTCGCTGGAGGCCGGCGCGAGACCGGAATCGGCGCGGGATGGGGCGCGCGGAGCCGTGGAGACGCGCCTGCGGGGCGAGTTCGAGACCCGTCTGGCGGATGAGGCGCGCAAGAGCTTCGAGGCCGGCCGCGAACGCGGTCGGGCCGAGGGCCGTCAGGCCGAGCGCGAGACGCAGGCGGGCGAACGCGCGCAGCGAGCGCGGCAAGCCGCCGAGCTGGTCGAAAGCTTCGCGCAGGCGCGCGAACGCTATCTGCAGGCGGCCGAGCGCGAGGTGGTGGAACTGGCGCTGGCCGTTGCGGCGCGGATTCTGCGCCGCGAGGCGCAGATGGACCCACTGCTTTTGACCGGAGCGGTGCGGGTGGCGCTGGGCCAGATATCCGGCTCCACCCAGGTGCGATTGCGGGTGCCCGCGTCCGAACTCGACCTGTGGAGCGAGGCGATCGCCCTCTTGCCGAATCTGGCCGCGAAGCCCACGGTGATGGCCGGGGAGGGAATGCGGCTGGGCGACTGCGCCGTGGAAACCGAGATGGGATCGGTGGACCTGGGGATTCGCGCCCAGTTGGGCGAGATCGAATGCGGTTTCTTCGACCGCGCCGGGCATCGCCGCTCCGAGGTTGCCGCGCCGGCCGCGGCCGCGCGCGACGCGCTGCGGGAGGCGATCCCATGACGGCCTTGCTGGCTCCCTACTTCGCCCGGCTGCGGCGCGGCCAGACCTGGCGCTGGCGGGGGCACGTGCTCGAATCGGTGGGACAGACCATCGAGTCGGCGGGTCCGCCGGCCTCGGTGGGCGAGTGCTGCGAGATTCTGGATCAGGCGGGCCGCGCGCATCTGGCCGAGGTGATCGGATTTCGCGGCTCCACGGTGCTGTCGATGCCGGTCGAGACGAGCGAGGGGATTCGCTACGGCGACTCGGTGGCGGCCCTGGGCCTGACTCCCGAGATCGAGGTGGGAGAGGCGCTGATGGGCCGGGTTCTGAACGCGCTGGGGGAACCGATCGACGAGGGAGGGCGTCCGCGGGTCTCCGCCACGCTGCCGCTGGAGGGCGCGGTGCGGCCGGCGCTCGACCGGGTTCCCATCAAGACCCCGCTCGGCACCGGCATTCGCGCGCTCGACGCTCTGCTGACCGTGGGCCGGGGGCAGCGGGTGGGCATCTTCGGCGGCTCCGGGGTGGGCAAGAGCACGCTGATCGGCATGATGACCCGCAACACCGAGGCCGATGCGACGGTGGTCGGACTGGTGGGCGAACGGGGCCGCGAGGTGGGCGAGTTTCTGGAGGATTCGCTGGGCGTCGAGGGGCGCGCCCGCTCGGTGGTGGTGGTCTCGACCTCCGACCAGTCGCCGCTGTTGCGCATGAGGGCGGCTCTGGCCGCCACCTCCATCGCCGAGTTCTTCGCCGCCCAGGGCAAGCACGTGCTGCTGGTGCTGGATTCGCTGACCCGCTTCGCCATGGCCGCCCGCGAGATCGGCCTGGCCGCCGGAGAGCCGCCCACCGCCAAGGGTTATACGCCCTCGGTCTTCACCCGCCTGGCGCGGCTGGTGGAGCGCACGGGCCAGTTTCGGGTCGGATCTATCACCGCATTTTATACGGTTTTGATGGAGGGCGACGACCAGCAGGATCCGCTGGTGGATGCGGTCCGTTCCTTGCTCGACGGACACATCGTGCTCTCCCGCGCGCTGGCCGCCGAGGGCTGGTATCCGCCCATCGAGGTGTTGGATTCGATCAGCCGGCTGATGCCGGCGGTGACCGAGGCCCAGCATCGCGAGCAGGCCGGGCTGCTGCGTCGGCTGATGGCCGTCTATGCCCGTTCCGAGGACCTGGTGCGCATCGGGGCCTACAAGCCCGGCTCCGACCCGAACCTGGACCGCGCCTTGCGCGCCCGCGCGGCGATGCGCGCCTTCATGACCCAGGATGCCAAGGAGCGGGTACGGTTTGGCGATTGTGTGCGCCGTCTGGCCGCTCTGGCCGCGGAGGTTTGAGCGATGGCCGTATCGCGCGCCATGCGCCGGCTGCTGCGCGTTCGGGACATTCAAGAGGAGCAGAGCAAGCTGGCGCTGGAATCCGCGCAGGGCGAGTTGAACCGGCTGGAGCAGGCGTTGGCGGCCGCCGTCGATCTTGGCCGCCGGGGCCGGAATCTGGTGATCGCCAGCGCCCGCTCGGGCGAGTTGCCGGACCGGCTGGCGGGGATCGAGGAGACATATGCGGCGGCGCGGCGCGCCGTGGCGCTCGAGCCCATGATCGCGGAGGCCAGGCGCGAGGTGGGCGAGCTGCGTCGGGAATTTCTCATCAAGCGGGTCGAACGCCGCCAGGCCGAGACCCTGATCGAGGAGAACGAGGCGCGCGATGCCGTCGTGGCCGAGCGGCGCGTCCAGCAGGCTCTTGACGACTGGTTCCGGAACCGAATGCATAGGGAAGGGACGGAAGCGGGTGCGGAGCGGACCGCGCCGGTGCCAGCGACAACTCGCGACGAAGACGCGACGGAGAAACTTTAGAGGAAATCGACCGGCGGGCGCCGAGGTTTCCTGATTCGGAATTCCAGTTCCATTCGTGACAATGCTCTAACCATTCCTCCGCCGCCTTTGGCACATCATCTGCTCCGACTCACCGCATGACCGTTGCATCGGCAATCGAAGTTGGGGCGGGAATCCATGCCGCTTCCGGGCAGGGACGGACAGCGACGAAAGCGTCCGCGCTCCAGCAAGGCTTGGGATCGTCGCCGGCGGTCGGAGGGAATCTTTCGCCGGCCTCCCCCTCGGGGGCCGCGAGCTTTCGGGCCGGAATGCAATCGTTGCTGGCATCGCTCGACGCGAGTGGGGACGAGATAGGCGAGGCGCTTGGCAAGGAGGCGGCTGCCGTCAACGCTTCCGCCGAGACCGCATTGCCCAACGCATTGCCCAACGCTTTGCCTAACGCATTGCCTAACGCTTTGCCCAACGCTTTGCCCAACGCTTTGCCCAACGCTTTGCCCAATTCGTCCGGGGGGATTGCCGCGGCGATCTTGAGGCCAGCCAACGCCTCGGCGCGTCCCCTGCAACCGCAGCCGGATTCCGGAATCGGGACGGCGGGTCGATGGACGAACTCGTCTCCGGCGATTGTCCCCGCCGGCATCGCCGCTTGGCTGCGAGTTCCGGCGGGATTGGCGGAAACCGCCGCGCCGACCGTTGCGAGGGGCGCGGCGAAGGTTCATGCGGGCGAGTCCGCCGACCGCGCGCGCCCTGCTCGCTCCGGCAAGACCGAGAAGGCGGAAGCCGACCCGGGGGCAACGGCACCGGGAGTAGCCGCTGCGACGGTCGAGAATCCTCCCCCGCCGATGCCGGTTGGCGCGAACGCGAATCTCTCGTCGGGAGCGGCAACTCCGGTTGCGACGGCCGCGGAATCCAGACCGCGACTCTCGTCGACAGATATTGTCGACATGGCGAGCGGCGGGAAGCAAGCGCCCTCCGGGGCGCCATCGAGCGCTCCGCTTGCTTCCAGCGCCGCGGCGGGAGCCTTGTACGCGCCGGTCGATCGAACCGGCGAAGAGTCGGGCGCGCCGGAGGCCTCGGATCGTTCCGGTGCCGCCGCGCGAGCTTCGAGAGCGGTTGCCGCGCAGGTTGCGCCCGATACTCCGGTTCCGTCCCTTACCGTCTCCGATGCGACTGTGAGCGCGGGCGAGAATCGCGCCGCGGAACCGGCATTCACCGCGCCGGCCCCGGTTGCACAGTTCCATGCGGCCGCGCCGGACCTGCGTTCCTCTTCAGCTTCGGGGTTGCAAGCAGCGGCAACGCCGGCTCCCGATGAACCGGTTCCCTCGCCGAAGCTGACGGCCAACGAATCCGTGAGCGCGGGCGAGAATCGCGCCTGGGGAGCGGCCCTCCTGGCGCCGGCTTCGGTCGCGCCGTCCAATGGGGCCGCGCCGGGCCTGCGTTCCTCTTCAACTTCGGGGTTGCAAGCAGTGGCAACGCCGGCTCCCGACGAATCGGTTCCTGCGCCGAACCCGACGGCCAACGAATCCGTGAGCGCGGGCGAGAATCGCGCCTGGGGGGCGGCCCTCCTGGCGCCGGCTTCGGTCGCGCCGTCCAATGGGGACGCGCCGGGCTTGCGTTCCTCTTCAACTTCGGGGTTGCAGGCAGTGGCAACGCCGGCTCCCGATGAACCGGTTCCCTCGCCGAAGCTGACGGCCAACGAATCCGTGAGCGCGGGCGAGAATCGCGCCTCGGGGGCGGCATTCACCGCGCCGGCTTCGGTTTTCTTGTCCGAGGAATTGGAGACGCCTTCGATCGCCGCCGGAGAACAGGTCGTGGAGAGCGATGAAACCTTCGCACTCTCCGCCGCGCCTTCCGGCGAGCTGCCGAGAGTCTCGAACGCACCCACCGCGCGGCCCACCGCCGAGGCGGCTTTGCCGGTCGCGCACGGGAAGCGCACTCCGATCGCCGCCTCGCCGGCGACCGGGTCCGGCGCGATCCAGAGCGTCGCCGTCTCCGGCGGCGATGCCGCCGCAAGCGGAGCGGCTTCCACCGCACAGGGCAGACCCTCGACACGCGCCGGGGAGGAAGCTCGGCCCTCGCCGCCCGACTCAAGCTGGAGTTCGATCGAGGCGCCGCCCACCGGCCAAAGCATGGCGGCCGCGGCGGTCGTCGGCGGCGGAGCGCAGCGAGCGATTGCAGCCGATTATGCGGCTCTATCGCCATCGCTTCCCTCGGCAACGGGCGCGCCCATGGCGGCCAGGACCGGCGGCGGGAACGCGGCGCAGGGATCGGCACAGCGGAGGCAAGGAACGGATTCAGTCGCGCCAGGCAATCGAGTTCCCGGCGGTCCGATAGACAGTTCGGTTTCATACAACCCAGGCACGGAGGCCTCCGCGCCGACGCTCGATTCGGCGGAATCTCGCGCATCGCTGCATATGATCGGCGCACCCGGCGAGGCGGTTGGAGCTTCGCCAAGCGCGTCGCCGGACGGCAACGATCCCTTCGCGGCGCTCGATGCGCGGGAAGCCGCAAGCGCGACGACCTGGATTCATGCCGGAGCGCGACGGGCGGAGGCGGGGTACGAGGACCCCGCTCTCGGCTGGGTTGGAGTGCGGGCGGAGCTGGGCGGAGGCGGCATTCATGCCGCGGTGGTGCCCGGCTCCTCGCAGGCGGCCCAGGAGCTTGGCAACCAAATGGCGGGATTGAACTCCTATCTGGCGGAACATCGCGCTCCGGTGGAGTCGGTGACAGTGGCGGCGCCGGAAGATCGCTGGGCCGGTCCGGGTACCGGGCCGGGAACCGGACAGGGAGCGGGGCAGGGCGCGGGGCAGGGAAGCGATTCGGGTGCCAACCCGGGGATGGGGCCAGGAACCGGCGGGAACTCTGGACAGGAGGCCGAAGGGGGAGCGCGCGCGCTCCCGCAATCGAGCGCGCCAACCGGAGCGCAAGCGATCGCCGCCCCGAATGCCTCGGATGGGAATCGAGAGTCGGATGCAACCCAAGCGATGCGGACGGACGGCGTTTCCATCTCGGTGATCGCCTGAGCTAGGACGCGCAAAGGGCGGACGCGGAAGCGCGAATGAAAATGGAGCGGCCGGCGAAGAGGCCGGAGAGAAGGAGAGGGATATGGCGGCAATGGCGGGAATTCTGAATCACAATCATTCCCTGACGACGGGCCAAGCCTTGACGGGCGCGGGGGCATCCCCCATGGCCAGTTCGACGAGCGGGACGAGCGGTTCGAGCGGCGCAAGCAGCTCTTCGGCCACCATCTCGGCCAACGATTTTCTGACCCTCCTGGTGACCGAGATGCAGAATCAGGACCCGACGGCGGATACCGACCCCAACGAATACATCAACCAGTTGGTGAATGTGAACAGCCTGGAGCAGTTGATCGATATCAACCAGACGTTGACGGCGGATTCAACCGCCTCGACGGCGGCTTCCGGCGGCGGCTCGGCCACCGGCCAGGCGGTCTCCGCAACCTCCCCGACCGGCGGCGGCAATGCCGCGGCCGCGACCCCGCATCTTCATGGCGTCGCGCACCGGGCGAGCGCGCAGTCCTCCGCCCTGAGCGCCGCGGCGGCCGGCGCGCCGACAACGCAGAGCGCCGCCGGCAATCTCGGCATTCCCGCCGCCAATCCAGCGGCCAATCGCGTAGGCCACGCTCTGGACGGGCGGCATCGGACGCCGTCGATCCCCAGCGGTCTGCCCAGCGCGCAATGAAGCTCGTTCACCCGCCGGCCGCCGAGGCCCGCATCGACTTTCGAGAGGAGATTCACCATGCCCAGTTTTTACATTCCACTGAGCGGACTCAACGCCGATTCCACGGCGCTGAACACCATCGCCAACAATCTGTCCAACATGAATTCGACGGGATTCAAAGCGCAGACGACCAACTTCAGCGACTTGTTTTACCAGGCGGTGGGGACGACCGGATCGGGAGACGGGATTCAGGTCGGCACGGGTGTGCAAGTGGCCTCGAACAGCACGGACTTTACCGGCGGCTCGATCTCGTCAACGGGAATTTCGACCGACGCGGCGATCAACGGCAACGGATTCTTTGTGCTGGACAACAACGGCAGCCAGTTGTACACGCGCGACGGAAACTTCCAGACCAGCGCCACGGGAACGCTTGAAACCACCGGCGGCCTGGCGGTGATGGGGTATGCGGCGGTGAACGGGGTCATCAATACCGGCGGCGCGTTGAGCGATATAGCGATTCCCACCGGGCAGGTGATGCAGCCGGCCGCGACCACCAAGTTCAGCATGACCCAGAATCTCGATTCCGCCTCGCCGATCGGCACGCAAACCACCGGTCCGATCACCATCTACGACTCGCTGGGCAAGGCCTATCAGGCCACGGTGACCTATACCAATCTAGGCAACAATACCTGGAGCTACAACATCGCGGTGCCGGACACGTTGACGGCGGCTCCGGCAACTCCGGCGGCGGCCGTGGCGAATATGCCGGTGACGCCGCCCACGCCCACTCCGACCATTGTGACGGCCGCTACCACCGAAGCCGAGCCGGCGACCACGGTCATCAACCCGGTCACAGCGGCTGCGCCGACCACTGTCACGACCAATCCCACCCTGAACCCGGAGGCGCCGGCGGCGACCGCCGTGACGAACGATATTTTGACGGCCCAACCGGGATCTCCCGCCGGCACGTTCCTCTACAACTTCCCGACCAGCAACGGAGTTCTGGCCACGGTCGATCCCGCCTCGACGCTCAAGCTGACCGGGTTGACCGCCGGGGGGCCTCCCGCTGTGACCACTCCCGCGGTGGCATTCACCTACGGAGGCGGGGCGGCGCCGGAGACGCTCGCGGACTATGTAACCGACCTCAATACCGCATTGACCGCTTCCGGCATCGTCGGGGTGACCATCAACTCCCCGGCCGCGGGCCAATTGTCCATCGTCGGACCGGCCACTCTGACCGCGGCCGGCAACCTGGGCCAGGATTTCAGTGGAACCCAGCTCAATTACAACTTTCTGACCAGCAACGGCGCGCTGGCCACCGTCGATCCCACCACCAGCCTGACCGTGAAGGGACCGACCACCTCGGGGGGCACGGCCACCGTGGGTCCGCTGGCGGTCAATGCAAACGAGACGGCGGCCACCTATGCGGCGGCTCTGCAAGCCAAGCTGACGCAGGCGGGCGTCACCGGCGTCACGGTGGGATTCACGCCGGCGACCGGCCAGTTGTCGATTACCGGGCCGACCACGATGGTGACCGGCGGCACCCTGGTGCAGAATTTCTCGGGAGCGCAGACCGACTTCACCTTCGGTTCGTACACCGATCCAGCCACGGGTTTGGCCACGCAGGCGGCGGTCGATCCGACCTCGAGTCTGAGCATTACCGCGCCCAACACCTCCGGCGCATTGACGAAGGTCACCGTCGTGCCGTCGAATCCCGCCGGCGAAACCGTGGCGCAGTATGCCACCGACATAACCAATGCGCTGGCGGCGCAGATTCCACCCATATCCGGGGTAACGGTCACCGGCGCGAACGGGGTACTGTCGCTGACCGGCCCCTCGAACATGACCGTCGCCGGCTACGTCAATCAAGACATTCTGGGCACGACGGTTACCAGTTCCGTTTCGCCCACGGCTCCGGCGCTGGCCACCGCTTCCACGCAACTGGCGCCGGCCCCGGCGGTTGCCGCCACGCCCAGCACCTCCACCGTGACCGCAACTTCGGACACGACCACGGTTCCGGGGACGACGACGGCCACCTACACCTTCGCCGCCACCGGGACGGTCAACGGCAATACGAGTCTGACCATCGTCGGGCCGACCGCCGGCGGCGGTCCGCCGCCGACTACCTCCATCACCGTTCCGCCGACCAATCCCGACGAATCGGTGGCGACCTTCTACAACGACGTCAAGAATGCCGCGGTCGGAAAGTTCGCGGGGGTAACGATCACGAATCCATCCCCGAACCAGATCGTCATCTCCGGGCCGACGGCAACCCTGAATCTCAGCGGCGCGGTGGAACAGGATGTGGCCTTGACGACCACCAACTACAACTTCGTCTCCAGCAACGGCGCGCTGGCCACGGTGGATCCGACGACCAATTTGGCCATCACCGAAGGGGTCACGACCGTCTCCGCGCCGGCGTTCACCTCGAATCTGTCGGTTGCGAGCTACGCAAGCTCCCTGCAGTCGGCGCTGACCTCGAATGGCATCAAAGACGTAACGGTAGCGGACAACAATGGCGTACTGGCTATCACCGGACCCTCCGATATGTCGATCGCCGGCAAGGTGTATCAGGATTTCACCGGAGCGCAGACCAGCTTCGACTTCGGCACCTACACCGACCCCAATACGGGATTGACGGCGCCGGCCACGGTGGCCCCCACAAGCAGTCTGACGATCTCCGCGCCGACCACGACGGGGGGAACGGCCAACGTGACGGTCACGCCGTCGAACCCGGCCGGCGAGTCGCTGGCGCAATATGCCACCGAGGTGCAGAACAAGCTGGCGGCGGCCAATGTTACCGGAGTGACCGTGACCACGGCCAACGGCGTCCTGACGATCGCCGGGCCGGATAGCGTGACGGTGGCTGGCAGCGTAAGCCAGAATATGCTGGGAACGACCAGCAATTACGCCTTCGAGGCCAATGCGACAGTCGATCCGACCAGCAATCTGACCATTAGCGGAGAGACAGCCAGCGGGAGCACGGCGACCATCGCGGCGCCGGCGGTAGCCTCCGGCGAGACCATCTCCCAGTACGCCGCGGCTTTGACCGCGGCGCTGGCGACGGCCAAGATCGCCAACGTGACGGTCACGGCCGGCAACGGTCAGTTGTCCATCGTAGGCGCCAACGTCTCGACCACCGGCTCGGTGAAGCAGGGATTGGCGGACACGACAATCAGTTACAACTTCGGTTCCACGGCGACGGTGGATCCGTCGACCAATATCACCATCGTGGGGCCGACCGTGAGCGGCGCGCCTCCGACGGCAGTCACCACCGCGCCGACGGTCATTGCCGGCGAGACGGTGGCCGAATATGCCGCGGCGCTGACCAATGCGCTGACCAAGGCGGGCATCGATACCGGGCCGGAGGGGGTCTCGGTGACCGCGACGGGCGGACAACTGTCGATCGTGGGACCGGCGGCGACGCTCAAGACGGCCGGCTCGGCCGGTCAGGATCTGACGGCCACCACCATCAGTTACAGCTTCGGAGTCAGCGGCGGCAAGGTGGGCACGGTCGATCCCAAGACGAATCTGACCATCAGCGGACTGACCACCAGCGGAACCACGGCAACCACCGCGGCGCCCACGGTGACCAGCGGAGAGACGCTGATCGCTTACGCGACGGCGCTTTCCAACGCCCTGACCACGGCGGGGATCGCCGGGGTAACGGTCACGGCCACCGCGGCCGGGCAGTTGTCGATTACCGGAGCCAACGTCTCGACCTCCGGAAGCCTGATTCAGGATGCCGTCGGCTCGGCCAACAGCAGCGGGACGCTGGCTTTCAATTCGAGCGGCAACCTCATCACTCCGGCCACCGATCTGGCCAACGTCACCTTCGGCGGCCTCTCCGACGATGCGGCGCCGTTGAACATGACCTGGGATCTCTACGCAGCGGCGGGGACGGGAAACATCAGCCAGACCGCGGCCGCCTCCTCGACCTCGTCCACCAGCCAGAACGGGTACACAAGCGGCGTGTATCAGAGTTTCACCATCGGCTCGGACGGCACCGTGGCGGCCACCTATTCGAATGGCCAGACGCAGAACGTGGGGCAACTGGCGCTGGCCTCGGTGGGCAACGAGCAGGGACTGGCCGACGTGGGATCGACGGAGTACAAGACCACCGCCGCCTCCGGGCAGGCCACCGTGGGGGTGGCGGGAACGGGCGACCTGGGCACGCTTGAAGGCAGTTCGCTGGAGGCCTCGAACGTCAACATCTCGGCCGAGTTCTCCGACTTGATCATCGCCCAGCGCGCCTTCGAGGCCAACTCCAAAGCTGTGACCACCTTCGACACCATCACCCAGGAAACCATCAACATGATTCACTGATCCATGCGCGGGGCGGACCGCGATCCATTCCGCAAGACAAGGCGAATGCCCCTCTTCGCGTGGATTTGCGCGGGGCGGGGCATTTCGCATCGAGAGGAAAAAAGCTGCAAGATCGAGCGGAAAGCCCGATTATCGGATGCGGACCTCGATAAACAGCCCTTTGCCGCGCGCCAACTCGATCCCGCCCGCGCTCAGAATCTTTGCCTCGGTCCAATGCTTGCGGCCTTCGTCGCGCAGCACCCGGCCCTCGATGCGCACCGCGGCGTTCGAGGGAACCGGGCGGAGGTAGTCGATCTCCATCTGGCGGGTCATGGCCGTGAAGCCTTTGGCGCGAACCGCTTTGCTCATGGTTTCGTCCAGCAGCGTGGCGATGATGCCGCCATGCGCATAGCCTGGATGGCCCTCGAAGTGCTGCGGAAGCGTGGCCAGGCAGACCACGGCTCCGTTCTCGGCAAGCAGAAACTCAAGATGCAGACCGATCGGGTTGGCCGGGCCGCAGCCGAAGCAGCGGTTCCGCGCGGAGTGCGCCATGGGGGTCAGGTTTTCGTCCGCTGGAGTCATCGTCTTTATCCTAAAGTGCGCGGTTGACGCGCGGATGCGCGATTTTATTTGAGATTGCCGCTGTCTTGCGAGTGGCGACGGCCGCGATTTCCGCGCAGACTTTCTCCGTCTTTGCGCATCGAACGCAATGGAGGTCATTCATACATGATGGACCGGAGAACCGCAATCAAACGTCTTGGCGGCGCGGCCGGCGGGCTGCTTCTGGCTGAAACCCTGAGCGGCCAGGCTATCCCAGGCGGCCAAGCCGCAACGCCAGCCCCGACACCGCCAACCGGACCGTTCACGCTGCCGCCTCTGCCCTACGCCTACGATGCCCTGGAACCTTACTTCGACGCCGCGACCATGCGCCTGCACCACGACAAGCATCATCAGGCCTATGTGAACAACCTGAATGCCGCCGTCGCCGGTCATCCCGAACTGGCGGGCAAGCCGGTGGATGAACTTGTGACCGACCTGAACGCTCTGCCCGAATCGGTTCGCACCGCCATTCGCAACCAGGGCGGAGGTCACGCCAATCATTCCTTCTGGTGGCCGACGCTGGGCAAACCCGGCAGCGGGGCGGCCTCCGCGCCCAGCGGCGAACTGGCCAAGGCCATCGACGCAAAGTTCGGTTCGCTCTCCGCCTTCCAGGACAAGCTGACCGCCGCGGCCCTAGGCGTCTTTGGCAGCGGATGGGCATGGCTGGTCAAGGCGCCCGATGGAACGGTCCTCGTCTGGACCACCCCAAACCAGGACAGCCCGCTTTCAGTCGGCTACAAGCCCGTCCTGGGCATCGACGTGTGGGAGCACGCCTACTATCTTAAGTACCAGAATCGGCGCGCCGAGTACGTGAAGGCCTTCTTCCAGGCGCTTAACTGGGACTACGTGAGCGGACAGTTTGCGCGGAAGGCGTAGGCGGTTGAACGCATGAGAGTGGGTGGTTCGCCAACGCAGCGGAGAAGGGAATTGCTGCCTCTGGGAACGGCGGCTGGGTTGGCGTTCTGGCTGGCCGGTTGCCGCTCCGGGCCGCAGCTCACTGCGCAGCAGACCGAGGGAAAGCACCTCTACGAGGTTCGCTGCGCCCACTGCCACGAGGACAACGATCTGGCGCTGAAGAAGGTTCCGCCCGACCTGAGCGGACTTTTCTCCCGCGCAAACTTGCCCAGCGGAGCCGCCGCCACCGATGCGCAAGTGCGCCGCGTGGTGCTGGCGGGGAAGGGAATGATGCCCGCCTTTGCTGGACGCTTTACCGAGGAGCAGATGGCCGCGCTGGTGGCCTATCTGCACACAGATTTGCGGTGAGGCGTTGATCTATTTGATTCCGTGCCTTTTCGGAAGCTGCGTGGTGATATAGAGTTGCTTTAGCTCGCTACTTGCCCTTTGTCGTACATACCTCTTTCAAACAAGGGATTTCGATATGCTGAAGCGTCTTGAGGTCAAGAATTTCACAGTCTTTTCTCACGCCGAGATCAACTGGTCGCGCGGTCTTAATGTCATTGTCGGAGAGAATGGAACCGGGAAAAGCCAGTTGATGCGGCTTGCCTACGCGGTCTCCTACGTTGGCAGCAGGTTTCTCCATGCTCCACGGCAAGACAAAGTTGCGTTACAGCGAGAAATAGCGAACAAGCTGGTTGCAGTTTGCAAGCCGGAGGCTCTAGGACGATTGGTCTCTCGGCAACAAGGTAGAAATCGCTGCGAAGTCAAAATCGACTTAGTGGAATCCTTGTCCCGAGGCTTTGCATTCAGATTTGCGACAAATTCTCTGGAAGTCAAGGTTAGTCGCCCCTTTCTGGTCAAGCCGCATATGGCAGGTCCGGTTTTTTTCCCGTCGCACGAGATGCTCTCCATGTTTCCTGGCTTCATTTCCCTTTACGACGAGCATCACCTAGAGTTCGATGAAACATATTACGACCTCGCCAAGGCACTCGATTCTCCCGCCAAAAAACGCCATCCCCAGGATGTGGTATTGCTTATCGAGGAACTCGAAAAACTTATCGAGGGCCATATCGTGCTCGATAATGGACGGTTCTACCTCGTTGCACCCAGTCGAGGCAAGCTCGAAGCTTCCCTCTTGGCGGAAGGAGTTCGCAAGCTGGCCACTCTAACATTCCTTCTCCGCAACGGCTCACTGAGCAATAAAGGCACTCTTTTTTGGGATGAACCGGAAACCAACCTGAATCCAAAATTGATTCGTAGCTTGGCTGCCGCTCTTTTCACGCTTGGACGACACGGGTTTCAGATCGTTCTGGCGACGCACAGTCTCTTTCTCTTGCGTGAAATACGAATACTCGCCGAAGCCTCTAAGAAACGAAAGGAAAGATCGCCCGCGGCCTGCTTTATCGGCATATCGAAAGACCTGGACCAACAATCCGTAACCGTTGTCTCCTCGGAGAGTCTTGAAGATATTCACCCTCTTGTCCTGCTGGATGAGGACATTGAACAGACCGAGCGTTACCTCCAGGAGGGTTGAGAGCAGATGCCATATGTGGACGAGGGCGCTTTCAGGTATCGCTTTCCAGACTCTTGGATTGCCGTCAAATTCGACGAGTCGACTTTTTATTCGAATCATTTCCAGGACTTTGCAGGTGGAACAAAGGCTGTCGATGTAGTCGCTTACGAACCGGACTCCCGCACACTATGGCTGATTGAAGCAAAAGATTACAGACAGCACCAGCGGGAAAAGAAATTGTCCGTTGGGCGGGAGCTGGCAGAAAAAGCGCGTGGCACTTTAGCTTGTCTGATGGCGGGACGGGCCAACGCCGGGGAAACCGGCAATTTAAATACAGATAGTCTCTGGGGCAGCGCAGTACTGCTCCTTAAGATTAGGTTTATCTTCCATCTGGAACAGCCGACAACCCACTCGCGTCTATTCCCTCAATCCATCGATCCGAAGATCGTCAAAGATATTCTTGCTCGGTCGATTCGCGCCGTAGACCAGCATCCGGTTGGAGGTGGGTACTCGGAAATCAATCGCAGGACGGATTTGGGATGGCGAATCGAATCTGTCACGATTTGATCCAATCGGAATCGCAGTATACTGAGGATTGCCATGGCAACCGAAAAAACCTTCTATCTTGAGACCTTCGGATGCCAGATGAACGCCCATGACTCCGAGAAGGTCATCGGCACGCTCCGGCACGAAGGCTACCGGCAGGTGGAAAGCGAAGAGGATGCGGGCCTGATCCTCTACAACACCTGCTCCATCCGCGACAAAGCCGAGCAAAAGGTCTTCAACAGGCTCAACGACTGTAAAAAGCTGCACAAAGCGGGCAAGCGCTTCGCCGTGCTGGGTTGCGTGGCCCAGCAGGAGGGCGAAAAGATCTTCGAGCGCGCCCCCTACGTCTCGCTGGTTTCGGGATCGGCCTCTTACCGCAAACTGCCGGAGATGCTGGTTCGCCTGGAAGCAGGGGAGACCCGCATCACAGGCCTCGACGACCGGCAGACCGAGGAGACCTTCGAGACCGAATTTACCTCCCGCCAGAATCCATACCGAGGCTATATCACTATCATCGAGGGCTGCGACAAGTTCTGCGCCTACTGCGTTGTGCCCTACACGCGGGGCAAGGAGCGAAGCCGCGGCTCGGCTTCCGTGCTGGCCGAGGCTCGCCGCATCGCCGATCTCGGCTATACCGAGATTCAACTGCTAGGCCAAAATGTGAACAGCTACCGAGACCCGGAAGGGAAGCGGAGCTTCGCGGAATTGCTGGCCGCCGTGGGCCAGGTCTCCGGCATTCGCCGGGTTCGCTTCATGACCAGTCATCCGCGCGACTTTACCCGCGATATTGTCGATGCCATCGATGCCGTGCCGACGCTCTGCGACCATGTGCATCTGCCGGTGCAATCGGGGTCTTCGCGGATCCTCAAAGCCATGGCCCGCGAGTACACCCGCGAGTGGTATCTGGAGCGGATCGCCTGGATCGAGGCCGCGCGCCGCCCCATCTCCATCTCTACCGACATCATCGTCGGTTTCCCCGGCGAGACCCCGGACGACTTCATACAGACCATGGACCTTCTGGCCGAGGTCGAGTACGATTGCGTCTTCGGATTCAAGTACTCGCCCCGGCCCAATACTCCGGCGGTTGCCATGATCGACTCCATCTCCGAGGCCGAAAAAGCGACCCGGCTTCAAGCGTTGCTCGACCGTCAACGGGAGATACAACGGGTCAATTATGCCAGGCACTTAGGGCAAATTATGGAAGCGATGGTTGAAGGTCTCAATCCGGCGCGAGGCCAGGTGATCGGACGCACCAGCCAGAACAAACCTGTCAACTTTACCTGCTCTCAACCTATCGCACCCGCTCCGGGCACCTATCTGGAGGTGAGGATTACGGCTACGCATCCGAACAGTTTGGTAGGCGAGGCCGTCTAGTTTGAAAGCGAACGCGGAAAGGAAATTTATGGATGTTGAAGTGCGAATACGCGGGTTGATGATCGACCAGACAACCAATATGCCGGTGCTGGTGCTCAAGGATGTCGCTTCAGATCGTGTCATGCCCATCTGGGTTGGGCCCTTTGAGGCCCAGGCCATCGGCATGGAGATAGAAAAGGTGGCCTTTCCGCGACCGATGACCCACGACTTGACGAAAAACCTTATCCGGCACTTGAATGTCCAACTGGAACGTATTGTAATTTCTGAGCTTAAAGAGGAAGATGGCACGTTTTACGCTGTCTTGTGGCTTCGCCAGGGAGGAGAGTCCATCACCGTCGACGCGCGGCCCTCGGACGCCATCGCGTTGGCGATGCGTTCCGATTGCCCTATCTACGTCTCCGAGCAGGTGATGCAGGCTGCCACTGCAGGCCCCCCCGAAGGGCCGTCCCCGGAGCAGTTGCGCGGCTGGCTTGAGGGCTTGAACGACGAGGATCTGGGCCGCTACAAGATGTAGTCGAGCCAGAGCTCCCAGAATCGAGCCGCCGCCGCTTCAAGCGAGGGAGCGTGTTCGCGGGTGGAGGCGCGAAGTCCAGGGACGGAAATGCTGGCATGGCGCAGTTCGCAGGCGTGGCCTACATACCAGCGCTCCAGGCCAGTCGCCGTGACCTCCGGGTGGAACTGCAACCCCAGCGCGAAGTTTTCGACCGCAAATGCTTGATTCTCGTAGAGTTCTGTCTTCGCCAAATGCTTCGCTTCAGACGGTAAATCGAACGTGTCACCATGCCAGTGTAGGAGACGCAGTCCAGGTGCGAGCAGAGGGGCAAACCACTCCGGCGGATTGGCATTCGCAGCGCCTTGAATCGAGAACCAGCCGATCTCCGAACCGCGCGATCCAGGGTAGACGCGAGCGCCCATCGCGGCGGCCATGAGTTGCGCGCCGAGACAGATGCCAAGCACCGGCTTGCGCTCCGCCAACCGCTGCCTGAGGCAGGCAATCTCGTTGTCGAGAAAGGGGAAATCCTGCCGGTCGTAGACTCCGATGGGGCCGCCCATCGCCACCAGCAGATCGCAGGACGCGGCTTGCGGCAACGGAAAGTGCGCCGTGGGCACATCGACGGTCTCGATCTCGAAACCGCGCTCGCGAAGCGGTCGTTCGAGGGAACCGAGGTCTTCAAAAGCAACGTGAGTGAGTACTAGAGCGTGGCGAGAGTTCCTCATACACATATCTTAAAGTCGCAATCGCGCGTTTTGAGTATACAGAATATCTGTTATCGGACATGATGAATCTCAATTTCGGATTCCCGCTAGTAGCCCCTCAATCTCGGCCTTCTCTGCCGCGGTAACCGGCAGTAGCGGCGAACGAGCGCGTCCTCCGTAATAGCCGTTGAAGTCGCAGGCGTATTTCACGCCGCTGACGCCAAGTTCGCCGACGATGCGTCGGCCGGCAGCGACGATGCGTCGCTGCTTCTCTTCGGCTAGCTTCAAGTCGTGGTCCTTCCATGCAAGATAGACCTCAAGGCAAGCCTGCGGCGCGAAGGCGGCGAAGCCTAGAATGGCTCCGGACGCGCCTGCCTCAAGCGACTCCAGCAGCTTGCCCGAAGCGCCCGTGAGCACTTGAAAGCCGACATCTTTGGCGCGCGTCTTGAGAGGCGCGGCAGGAGGCGCAACGGCGACGGCTGCGCCTCCCGCCAAAGCATCGGCGGAAACAAAGGAGCCTGAGTTATCGACCTGCGAAGAACGCATACGCTGAGTTACCGCTTCAAAGATAGGCGTCACCGCGACAGTGCGGCGGCGGGTGTTGCGTGTGCATTCGACCGTAGAGGCAATCCGCTCGATGCTTCCGCTTGAATCCTTGATTCCGACGATATTGGGGTGCCGCGCCAGTTCAGACACCAGCCCAATGGGAATATCGTAGGGCGCGCATTGGGGAATGTTGTAAAGCAGGACCGGCAGAGGCGAGCGGTCAGCCACGCTGCGAAAGTAATTCAGGACAGCGATTGGAGTCATCTGGTCGGCGTAGTAAGTGGGGGTGCGGACCAGAACCGCGTCGTACTGGAACAGAGCCGCCGCCTCGCATAACTCGAGTGTGGCCTTGACGCTCTCGCGCGCGGTTCCGGCGATCAGCGCCTTCTCCGGCGCGGCAGCTCCGCCGGCTACGCGCAATACCTCGCGAGACTCGGCATCGTCGAGCATCGGCGCCTCGCCTGTGGAACCCAGCACCAGCATTCCCGCCAGCGAACTGCGGGAGTGGTGGGCCATGTTAGCTTCCAGCTTGCGATAATAGACCCGTTCGTCAGGATAAAACGGCGTGGGAACGGCGGCAAAGATGCCCTCAATCAGCATGACTTCATTGTAAAGGCACGGTCATGCCGTGCAACTGTTGGAGCGCGTAGACCGTGGTCTGCCGCGTCTGCATGGCCGCGATTCCCTCGACCGCCGCCTGCGCGGCGGCTATAGTCGTGATGCTTGGAATTCTGGCCAGCACAGCGGCCCTGCGGATGGCTTTCTCGTCGAAGAAGGTATCCTGGCCGTGCGGAGTGTTGACGATCAACTGAATGCTGTCTCCTTTGATGAGGTCAACTACATTCGGGCGGCCCTCCTTGACTTTGAAAACTCGTTTAACGGAAAGGCCAGCCTTCTCCAGCACGTTGGCTGTGCCTTCGGTGGCCACTATTTTGAAACCAAGATGAAGATAGCGGCGAGCCAGATCGACGACGGCCAGTTTGTCGGGGTCGTTGACGCTGAAAAAGACCGTGCCTCCAGTGGGCAGAATCTGTCCGGCCGAAAGCTGCGCCTTGGCAAAGGCTTCGCCAAAGGTGGCGGCCACGCCCATAACTTCGCCGGTGGAGCGCATCTCCGGACCAAGAACGGTATCGACTCCCGCAAACTTGGACCAGGGGAAGACCGGCGACTTGACGTAATAGTAACTGCCGACTTCCATATCCTTGCCGCTTGCCAGTTGGGTTGGCAATAACTCGCTCAGCTTGCGGCCGGTCATCAGTCGGGCGGCGACCTTCGCCAGTGGAATTCCCGTTGCCTTCGAAACATACGGAACGGTGCGCGAGGCGCGCGGGTTGACCTCGATCACATACACATGGTCATGGCCTTCCGCGTCGCGTTGAATGGCGAATTGCAGGTTGACCAGACCGACGACCTTGAGCGCCAAGGCCAGCTTGCGCGTATAAGTGCGCAGAGTCTCCAGAGTCTCTTCCCGGATGCTCACTGCCGGCAGTACGCACGAGGAATCGCCGGAGTGAATGCCTGCTTCTTCAATGTGCTGCATGATGCCCGCGACAATTACGTCTTCCGAGTCGCAGAGCGCGTCGACATCCACTTCGATGGCGCTTTCCAGGAAGCGATCGACGAGCACGGGCCGCTCCTGGGAGTATTCGACCGCTTCGCGCATATAAAGAGTCACCGCTTCTCCGTCGTAACAGATGACCATGGCGCGCCCACCCAGAACATAACTCGGCCTCACCAACACCGGATAGCCGATGCGCTCGCCGATGGCCAGCGCCTGCTCGACGCTGCTCGCCGTTCCGCCCGCGGGCTGCGGAATCTTCAACTCATCGAGCAACTTGCCGAAACGCTTGCGATCCTCGGCTAAGTCGATCGACTCCGGCGAAGTGCCGACGATAGGCACGCCGGCGGCGCGAAGGCGCTGGGCAAGATTGAGCGGCGTTTGCCCGCCGAACTGGACGATCATGCCGATGGGGGCCCCGGATTGAGCTTCGTGGTTGTAAACCGCGAGAACGTCTTCGAGAGTGAGCGGCTCGAAGTAAAGCCGGTCGCTAGTATCGTAGTCGGTCGAGACCGTCTCCGGATTGCAATTCACCATAATGGTCTCGTAGCCGTCGTCTTTCAGAGCGAAGGCCGCGTGGCAGCAGCAGTAATCGAACTCGATTCCCTGCCCTATCCGGTTCGGGCCTGAACCTAGAATGACAATCTTATGCGTCGAGGTCGGCGGAGCCTCGTCCTCTTCTTCATAAGTCGAATAGAGATAGGGAGTCATCGATTCGAACTCGGCGGCGCAGGTATCCACTAACTTGAAAACCGGCTTGATTCCCTTCCCTTCGCGCAGTTCCCTCACCCGCTGCGTACCCGCATGGCCTTCGAGCTTCCACTCCGCGGCAATGCGCTCGTCGCTCAGTCCAAGACGCTTGAGCTGGCGCAGTTGCTCGGTCGAGACAGTCTCCAGAGTCGTTTCGGCTATCGCGCTCTGCGCCAGCACTACCTCTCGCAACTGATGGAGGAACCACGGGTCCACGGTCGTGAGCCGCGCCACTTCGCGTACGCTCATGCCGCGTTCAAAGGCATAGCGAATGTAACTGAGCCGTTCCGGTTGCGGAGTTACCAGTCGCTGCGTAAGGCGGCGCGGCTCCAGAATCTCGGCGCCTGTCTTCTTGCCGGTTTCGAGCGCGCGCCAGGCCTTCATCAGCGATTCCTTGAAGGTGCGTCCGATGGCCATCACTTCGCCGACCGACTTCATCTGCGGACCGAGCGTTTCGTCGGAGCCGTGAAACTTCTCGAACTGCCACTTGGGTATTTTGACCACGACGTAATCTATGGTCGGCTCGAAGCAGGCCGGGGTCTTGCGCGTAATGTCGTTTGGAATCTCGTCGAGAGTATAACCTACAGCTAACTTGGCGGCTATCTTGGCGATGGGAAATCCGGTAGCTTTGGAGGCCAGCGCGGAGGAGCGCGAGACGCGCGGGTTCATCTCGATCACCGTCATGCGGCCATCGACGGGATTGACGGCAAACTGCACGTTGGAACCGCCGGTCTCAACGCCGATCTCGCGCATGACGGCTATGGCCGCGTCGCGCATCTTCTGGTACTCGCGGTCGGTGAGCGTCTGCGCCGGAGCCACGGTGATCGAGTCGCCGGTATGCACACCCATGGGATCGAAGTTTTCAATGGAACAAACAATGATGACGTTATCGGCTAAGTCGCGCATGACTTCAAGTTCGTACTCTTTCCAGCCGAGGACGCTTTCTTCGATCAAGCATTCATGGACTGGCGAAAGGTCGAGGCCGCGAGCTAGAATCTCCATCAGCTCTTCACGGTTGTATGCGATGCCGCCGCCGGTGCCGCCCAGCGTGAAGCTGGGGCGAATGAGAACCGGAAAGCCTAACTTGCCGGCAAACTCCAGGCCGTCGCGAAGATTGTTCACCAAGGCCGACTTGGAAACATCGAGACCGATGCGAAGCATTGCATCCTTGAAAAGCAGACGATCTTCGGCCTTCTTGATGGCCTCCAGCTTTGCGCCGATTAGCTCGACGTTGAAGCGGTCTAGAATGCCCGCGTCGGCCAGATCGACGGCCAGATTGAGCGCCGTCTGTCCGCCGACAGTGGGCAGCAGCGCAAACTTGCCGGAGGCTGGATCGGAGGTAAGCATCTCCGATTCAATGCGGATGATCTCCTCGACATACTCGCGGGTGAGCGGCTCGATGTAAGTACGGTCGGCCAGGTCGGGATCGGTCATGATGGTGGCCGGGTTCGAGTTGACCAGCACCACCTCGTAGCCCTCCTGCTTGAGAGCCTTGCAGGCCTGCGTTCCTGAGTAATCGAACTCCGCCGATTGGCCGATCACAATCGGCCCCGAGCCGATCACCAGTATCTTCTGAATGTCATTTCTGCGTGGCATGATTTCGCCCTTCTTGTTCGCATTTCATTTTTTGATTCAAAACTTGATCATCAAGCTTTGATTAACTGGTAGATACAACATAGAATCGGTTCAAATAGAGCAAAGCCATTGTGCAATAGAACTAATCTGGTCAGCACTCGTGAGATTAGCAGCGTTCTCTAATCTTCCGTCTTCAAGGCGATCCCATATTTCAGTTGCCATCGAAGCCTCAATCGCACCACCTACGTAAAACAGATGTGGCTTCATTCCAATGCTGTCGAATGCATCTTGTATCCTTCCGAGCGCAGAGCAGGCTGTCTTCCAGTGTTCATCCGCACCTGCTGGATCAATTCCACCCTTAAGTTCGCCAAGCGCGACATAATTTTCCGAGTCTTTCACTCCAGTCGGCACAAATTTATCTGGGGCGCAATTTAACAAACAAAGGTCAACGTTCTTATCAACAATCGGAACATTCAAATTCATAATGAGTGTGCGGTGTTTCTTTCCCAATGTCCAACTCAGTCCGCGCAAATTCCTCTCAATATCGATGTCATCCTCTGATAACTGACGCCACTCTTTCAAGCTTTTAGTTTGAACAAATATCGGTCCGGAACCGAGTCTTAAAAAAGCAATCAAGGATCTAGATAATTTGCATTGCGCCAGGAAACCTCCCACATTTCTCATCGATCCGCCAAGCGTATCTCCACTAGTCAGAAGAAAGCGAAAGACAAGTTCTTCCACAAAGTCCGAGCCTGCCGGTTTAAGGAATTTTTCGATCAGACCTGTAATGGCTTTTGTTTTGTCATCCTCATTCATGAACTTCAACGCCTTATCGGACAATCCGGCTGCAGTGATCAGTGCTGGTCTGATTTGCACGATTTCCAATAACTCTTCTGGATTCTTCGTAACTGAGGCAGCCATCTTTAACGATTGTGCTTGTGCAACATACGGGGTGGCTCGATGATTCCTTTCAAGAGCGAGAGCTACAAAACCTGCTCGAATTGCCTCATAACTGGTTCTGAGGTCTTTGCTAGATTTCAGATGTTTCAAATATGCAACTCCCATTTTGCCTACCTCTTCCGCCAAACATAAACACATTTCCGGACTTCCTGTCGGCCATGAAGTCCCATTTGCTGACTGCTGTTCCCTTTACCTCGTTCTAGAACCCAAATTGCTTCGACATCAAACCCAGCTTGTTCGGCAAAATCTGACAAGATCAAATCCACAGGCAAGTGTGCACCTTGGTACCTGACATTGTCGTTTACCATCACAAACGGCGCTCCACGCTTTAGCACATTCACGCTTGAAAAGATCAACAATGCAAGTTCGAAGAAGTAATTCTTCACCATACGGACGATGCCCGGATTGTTGATGGTCTCGTCTCTCCTGCAAATATCAAGGTATTGAAGCACAAGTCCAAGCATTTCCTGTGATTCAAATGCGGTCGAAGCGGCATCAAAAACATCTCGCCCAAACTTCTCTTTCAAGTCAGGCTTATCTCTGTTCTCGACAGTACAAGAAAGCATTGTCTGTCGTAGTGCTCGCACATCAATTTCACTGGCTCCAAGCATTGCAAGCTCCAGAGCATAAGTTCTTGTGTAGTCATATCGATTGCAGTAAGGTGGAGATGTAATCAAGCCGGAAATTGAATTCGTCTTCATAGTGGGAAGAATATCGAGGCACGAGCCTCGATTCAATTCGATATTCCCGCGATTATTGCTAGGTTCGGAAGGGAAAAGCATCGTCTGGTCCTTACTACCATCCATATCGTCGGCAACCTGTGAGAGTTTATCGCAGATTGCCTCATCGAATGACTTTATTCGCCCCTTATCGAAGACCTTTTTCCCAAGGCAACGCCCAGATCTATGGTCCCAACGCAGATATTGTCCATCCTTCCGTGTGTAACTAATCTCTTCAAGCACACACATAGCCGCAAAACGAAGTAGCCGCGATATTAGCTCATCATTCTCCAATGAAGCGTCGAATAGAAACCGCTCAAGTAGTTGTTCATTTTCTTGCGGAAAAGCGCCCTTGGTTATCCTGAGATGTGTAAAAAGAACGCGTTCGCCGGGCTGAACCCATTTTCGGGCCTCGACTCTTTCTCGAAGTTGTTTGGCTAATTTAAGTCTGTTTGCGCTTAAGACGGCCTTCCTGACCTCAATGATTTCTGCTCCGCTTGGCAGCAATTCGATTCCGACTGAATCGATTCCAAGTTCCGCAGCGACTAAGAGAGTCGTTCCACTTCCCGCAAACGGGTCCAAAACCTTTCCTTCAACAAGACCAACTTTGTCGCATAAATATCGAACAAGGGAAGCCGAAAAACCCTCACGGTATTTGCACCATCGATTCCCAATCTCCTCTCGATTTGCCTGGAAGCTCACCAACGTTCGGTCCAGATCACGGTTAATCACCATCTTTTGATCGAACCTTTGCAGTAAGAATTCATCTGCCTCGCCTATACGCGAAAGCATATCCAAATGCTGGAGTGGGAGTTGGTCAATTGATGTCAATAAATCCATGATGTGGATTCCTAATCGAAAAATCATCCCTCGACTCGCATTCAAATCAACAAACACTTGGAGATTCAAATGACAATCGATTGAATTTCTATGTTTCCAAAAAACAGCGGAGCTTTGGCCCCGCTAGGTTGCAAAAATGCTCTTAATTGTAGTCAGAGCACTCATGATTTCCACTCCTCCATCATCCGCCGGAAGTCGTGGAAGAGGTAATGCGAGTCGTGCGGGCCGGGAGCGGCTTCGGGGTGGTACTGAACGCTGAACAACGGCAGCGTCTTGTGGCGCAAGCCTTCGAGCGTCTGGTCGTTCAGGTCAACATGGGTCAGCTCGACCTCGTTGGCGTCGATCGAGTCGGGATCGACGGCGAAGTTGTGGTTGTGGGCGGTGATCTCCACCTTGCCGTTGGTCGTGTTCTTTACCGGGTGGTTGCCGCCGTGGTGGCCGAACTTCAGTTTGTAAGTACGCCCGCCCAGAGCCAGCCCGGTAAGTTGATGGCCGAGGCAGATTCCGAAGACCGGCACTCGACCCAGGAATTGGCGAATGGCGCTCACGGCGTAATCGACCGGCTCCGGATCGCCGGGACCGTTGGAGAGGAAGATGCCGTCGGGTTTCAGTTCAAAAACGTCGTCGGCCGTGGTCTCCGCCGGAACCACCGTCACGCGGCAGCCTTCGCGCACCAGCATCCGGAGAATGTTCCGCTTGATGCCAAAATCGTAAGCGACGACATGGAGTTTCGCGGTCTCCCACCCTTGCCGCGAAGAGGCTGCGTCAAGGATGGGGTGCCCGGCATTGTCGCTCTGTTTGAAACCGATCGCCAGAAGCGGGTCTCCCGTCTGGTTGCGGCTATCGCTCGCGTCGAAGGTATAGATCGACCTGGTGGAGACGACGCGGGCCAGATCGGTGCCGTCCATCTTGCGAAGGCTTCTCGCCTTTTGGACAAGGAGGTCTGTGTTCCTTTCAGCAGTCGAGATCACGCCGCGCATGACGCCGTGGGTGCGCAGATGGCGGACCAGGGCGCGGGTATCGATGTCAGCTAGCACCGGAACGGAATAGCGCTCCATGTACTCGTCGGCGACCTGCTCGGAGCGCCAATTGGAGCTGATGGGCGAGAACTCGCGGACGATCAGGCCCTCGATATAGGGCTTGGCCGACTCGTTATCCGCCTGGTTGGTGCCGTAGTTGCCGATCTGGGGGTTGGTGAGAATGACGATCTGGCCGGCGTAGGAGGGATCGGTGGCGATCTCCTGGTAGCCGGTAAGGGAAGTATTGAAAACGACTTCGCCCAGGCATTCGCCGGGGTGCCCATAGCCGTGGCCACGGAAGATGCGCCCGTCTTCGAGCGCCAAGATTGCCTGCATTGCCTCTCCGAGGAGTGGATTCAATCGATTCTAGCAGGTTGGCGGAGGTTGTGCCGGCGGAATTCCGGGCGGTTTTCCGCGCGGCCATACGTTGTTACGGGCAATTCATTTGAGAATAAACACGAGGAACCTTAGTGCTTATCCTTAAATAGACATTGAATAAACACCGAGAATGGTTCATTGTTTCTCAATGGCACAGATCAAGTTGTGGGAAGTATCCGTTTTGGGCGAAGAATGAATCTTCGATTCCTCTTCCGCGGCGGTGGGCGGATCGCGTTCAGCTTCGCTAGCCGGGCGGCGGTCAGCCGCCGATGCCGTCGCGCCAAATCTTTTCCGCCATCGTTTATGTGCCGCGCACGGGTTGCCAGTGGAAAGCCTTGCCGCGCGAGTCTGTCAGGGCCAATGCTGAACGTTTGCATTTTCGGAGGCGGCGCATGGCGGGCTTTTTTCTTCGCCTGGGGCAGGCTGGGCTTGCCGAAATGGACATTGCAAACGGCTGGTTCTTCGACGCAGTCCAGCGCAAAAAGCCGCCCCGGACTTCAACCTGAATCGAAACGGCCCCACAATCGTCTGAATGTTAGAATGAAAGGGATGACAATGCCCCTGAAGACGCTTTTTCTGAATCCGCCCTCGTTCGAAAACTTCGACGGAGGCGCGAGTTCGCGCTGGCCGGCGACGCGCGAGATTGAGTCCTACTGGTACCCGGTCTGGCTGACCTACCCCGCCGGCCTGTTGGAGGGTTCGCGGGTGCTCGACGCGCCTCCGCACCACGTTTCAGCCGCGGAGACCATCAAAATCTGCAAGGATTACGAGTTTCTGGTGCTTTTCACCTCGACGATGGGCTGGGAGGGCGACCAGCGCCTCGCCGAAGCCATCAAGGCGGCCAATCCGTCGATGCGCATCGCCTTTGTCGGTCCGCCGGTGACCACATCGCCGGAAAAGGCTCTCAACGAATGCTCCGCGCTGGACTTCATCTGCCGCCGCGAGTTCGATTATTCGGTGGTCGAGTTTGCCCAGGGCAAGCCGCTC
>CAZMHC010000023.1:0-35098 GCA_964565955.1 uncultured Occallatibacter sp. | reverse complement strand
TGGTAGCGGTTGGCGCGGGGCATGGCGATGAAGTCCTTGATGCGGCCCGGCACCGGCCTCCACAGGGTGTGAATCAGCCCGAAGACCGCGTAGCACGAGGCCACGTCCTGGGTGATTACGCGCACGGCCAGTAGATCGTAAAGCTGATCGAAGGAGACCTTGGAGCGTTCGAGCTTCTGGAAGATCGAGTAGATGCGCTTGATGCGCCACTCCACGCGGGCCTCGATGCCGTTTTCGCGCAACTGCTCGACCAGAGTATCCTCGACGCCGTGCAGAAACTGTTCGCCCTCGATGCGGCGCGCCTCGATGGCTCCCGTGACCTGCTCGTAACTCACCGGGTCGGTGTAGCGGAAGGCCAAGTCTTCCAGTTCGCCGCGCACCTTGCCCATGCCCAGACGGTGAGCCAGGGGCGCGTAAATATCCATCGTCTCGCGGGCAATAGCCTCCTGGCGCTCCGGTTGCAGGTGCTCCAGGGTGCGCATATTGTGCAACCGGTCGGCGAGCTTGATGAGCACCACGCGCACGTCCGAGACCATGGCCAGAAGCATCTTGCGCACGTTCTCCGCCTGACGATCCTCTCGGTTGGCAAACTGGATTTTGTCGATTTTCGTGACGCCTTCGACGATATGCGCCACCTGGAGGCCGAAGCCGGATTCGATCTCCTCGCTGGTGGCGGGCGTATCCTCTACGGCATCGTGGAGCAGGCCAGCCGCGATGGCCGTCGCGTCCATCTTGATCTCCGCAAGCACCTCGGCCACCTCGAGCGGGTGAACGATGTATGGCTCTCCGGAGGCCCGCATCTGGCCTTCGTGATGGTTGACGCAGAACTCCCAGGCTTTGCGGATGAGCGCCACGTCGTCGCTGGGCCGGTTGGCCTTGACTCGCTTGAGCAGAGCCTCCAAACGCCGGTCGATGGCGCTCCGATCCACCAACTTGCGGTCCAGCTCATGCGTCGCCAGCTCCAACTTCCCCGCGAGATTCGAGGGTGCCCCGGGAACTCCTTCCGGTATGGGCTGCCGGACTGTCGCCATACCCCATTATAGGCCGCTTTCGACTGGCGCGGAAGAATCGAGAGCGGCCATATTCATTGGTCGAACTTCAAGCAGTTCCAGGTCACGCCTTCGCCGATGGCGTTGTTGCTTGCGAATCCCTCGTAAAAGTGCTCACTCGGCGTGGGATTGCTTAGGGAAAGCGCGACTTCGAAGTTCGACACGGCCGCTTTATCGTTGAATGCGCTTGGCCCGGAGGCGCCGGTTATATAGCACCAGTATTCGTTCGTGCTCACTCCGGCGGACGTGGCGGGGATAGTGCAAGTTTGTAGAGGTTGAAACACATTATCCTCGCATTCGCCCCCTCCCATCGGGTAATAAATCCACGCGAAGCCCGGTTTCGTGTACCCAGTGCAGAAGGCGGATGTCGTCATCGGAAAGCCGGGGTCGGTATACGCCTGGAGCTGGGTTTGACCTGCGAGGATTGGAGGCACCCCACCTAAATTCGCCCCTACAAAGGGCGGACCTACCGGCCCACCCGTCGCCGTATATTCCGGCGCCTCCGAAATAGCGCCCTGCACCCCCGCCCAGATGCACGCATCCGCGGGACCGCCGATATTCCCGGTAGACGAAGCGGGGGTGCCGGTCCCGGTAAGGGAGTGACTCGAACCCACCGCGTCCGAAATGGGAGGCAGATGCGTGAAATCCCTCAAGTAAACGCAAGTCATGGCAATGACCGGAGGGTGGGGATTGGTTGCCAACGCTTTGACGTAGACCCCGTAATATCCGCTCGGTTCGACGATGATTTTGGCGACCGTCTTGGGGTTGGTGAACTCTCCCTTCAACGAGTACACGCCGCACAATCCATAATCGGCCGGGTTAACTGGCTTAGGGCCGACCGGCCCTGGCACATTCCAGACCAGATAGCCATCCCCCGCCGGCGTCCCCTTTTGCTGCTCGCTGCTGGAAACTATGATGGGCAGCACCGCCCAGGCGGAAACTCTGGTGAATGTCAGACAGAGCGGAAGGACGATCCGCGCTATCGAAGTCCTTGCCGAACGCATGATTGGTGTGAAGCGCCTTTTCATTTTTCCCCTCCATTTCGAGTTTCCAGTTGAATGCTCCTAGGCGCGCCAGAATGACGGCGCGGGTACGCGGTGCGCGGCATCGTGAAACGCGGCCACTCTCGTTGCCTGAACCGCAAGCGGTCCAGCGCAAGCCGATCTTCGTCGAATGGAAGTAGGCAGGGACGCCGCCCATTGTTTCGATGGCGAGCTCGTGGGGAAGAGCTGGCAGACTTGATTCCCTATTGCGCCGTTCAGAGAACGTCAGCATTCGTTCGAGTCGACACTCGGATATTCCAGCGTCCCACCCGTTTCCCTTTTCAAACGGCTTGAGTGTATTACCGCAATTTCTCGGCATCTTCCTTTTATCCATTTGTCGTCGCGTCCAGTAAGTGCGGATTTGCCGTTGGCTGGGAGCCGCGGCGAAGAACCCGCCCGGCGATTCCTATCCGCAATCGAAACGTTCTACAATCGAGCCATGAGAGCAACCGTTGGGGTCTCCGGCGGAATCGCCGCCTACAAGGCGGCCGAGTTGGTCCGCGCCCTGCAACGCAAAGGTCTCGAAGTTCACGTCGTGATGACCGAGGCCGCCTGTCAGTTTGTGCAGCCGCTTACCTTTGCCGCGCTTACCGGTCACAAAGTGGTCACCGGCCTCTGGGACGACGCCGACGCCGGCGCCTACAACTCCTCCATCGAGCACATTGCCGAAGCCCAGTGGGCCGACGCGCTGGTCGTCGCACCGGCCACCGCCAACATTCTCGCCAAATTCGCCCACGGCATCGCCGACGATTTCCTCACCACGCTCTATTTGGCCACCCAGGCCCAGGTGGTCGTCGCCCCGGCTATGAACGTGAATATGTGGGAGCACCGGGCCACCCAAGCCAATCTTGAAACCCTTCGCCAGCGCGGGGTCCGCATCGTCGATCCCGGCACGGGAGAACTGGCCTGCGGCATGGTGGGCGCGGGCCGCATGGCCGAACCGGCCGAGATTGCCGAGGCCGTCCTGCTGGCCCTCGACCGCCGCCGCGATCTTGCCGGCGAAGTCGTTCTGGTCACCGCCGCCGGCACACGCGAGGCTCTCGACCCCGTTCGCTTCCTGGGCAACCGCTCCAGCGGCAAGATGGGCTACGCCCTGGCTGAGGCCGCGCAGAGCCGCGGAGCCAAGGTGATCCTGGTCAGTGGACCCTCCGCCCTGCGCCCGCCCGCGCATTGCGAACTGATTAGAATTACCACCGCCGACCAGATGCGCCACGCCGTGCTTGCGCGCATGGACGAGTCCACGCTCATCGTCAAAGCCGCCGCCGTCGCCGACTATCGCCCCGTCAACGTTTCCGAGCGGAAGCTCAAACGAACAGGCCCCATTACCGTCGAACTCGCTCCCACGGAGGACATTCTGGCCGAGGTCGTCCGCCGCCGCCGTCCCGGCCAGCTCATCGTCGGCTTTGCCGCCGAAACCGACGATCTGTTGACCAACGCTCGCGCCAAGCTCCTGCGCAAGGGCGCCGACGCCATCGTCGTGAACGACGTGGCCGCCGAGGGTTTGGGCTTCGATGCCGACAACAACGCCGCCACCTTCCTCACCCTCACCACCTCCATCGAGCTGCCGGCGATGCCCAAGCGCCAGCTCGCCGACCGCATTCTAGACGAAATCCTCGCCCTGCGCCGTCCCCAGTCGATGGTGCTCGAACTGGACGATCAGGAGGACAAGAAGTTCCGGCTGGAAAGACTGAGACAAGATCGGGCGCGCAAAGAGAGCGATCTCCCTGATTCCGTTCTTCCCGCCGTCCGCCGGCAAGTTATGGTCGAGTAGAGATTGTTTATCGAGCGGCAAATTTATCAGGAGCAAGCAGCGTTGGCCTCTCAACTCGATTCCGCATCCCGCGAAGCCCTGCTGGCCCGCGTCCGCTTCTACCGCGATCTTGGACTTACCGAGTTCTATCGCCGTCCCGTGGACCCCGCGTTGCTGGCGCAGCTATCCGCCGTGCCGGAAGCAGTTCCATCGCTAACTCAGAGTTCAGATTCTCCACCTTCAGATACTCCCTCTATATGTCATCCTGAGCGAGCGCAGCGAGTCGAAGGACCTGCGTTTCGTCTTTCCTGCAACAGCGCAGGCGACCAAGAATCTCCACCCGATAACATTTCCCAGCCCATCCAATCCCAGGAGCGCCAGCCCATAACTAATTCAAGAAAAACCCCAGCCCCACCGCAGGTGGCGCAGGAGGCCCTCCAACTTATCCGCGACGAGATAGGCGACTGCACCCGCTGCCCGCTGCACAAGGGCCGCAACCGACTGGTCTTCGGCGACGGATCGCCCAACGCGCGCCTGATGTTTGTCGGCGAAGGCCCCGGCGCCGACGAGGACGCGCAGGGCCTTCCCTTCGTCGGCAAGGCCGGCCAATTGCTCAATAACATGATCGCCGCCATGGGCCTTCGCCGCGAAGAGGTTTACATCGCCAATGTGGTCAAGTGCCGCCCGCCCGGCAACCGCGTTCCCGCGCCGGAAGAGGGCGAGACCTGCTCTCCGTTCCTCTTCCGCCAGATCGATGCGGTGCGTCCCCAGGTTCTGGTAGCTCTCGGAGCCACCGCCGCCACTTATCTCTTGGGCACGCGCCAGCCCCTGGCCGGCCTGCGCGGCCGCGTCCATGCCGTGCGCGGGGCGCAACTCATCGTCACTTATCACCCAGCTTATTTGCTCCGCGATCCCCGCCAGAAGAAGGAAGCCTGGGCCGATCTGCAAATCGCCATGCGCGAGTTGGGATTGAAACCGCCCGTCAAGGGATGAGAAGAATTGTTCATCGATCGAGAAGAAGTGGGGTTTTCGACGAAGGAAGCTAACGGGGCGCAAGGCAAGATAGACTGAGAGAAGCGGGATGCTTCCCGAGTTTCGAGATTGAATTGAAACGTATCGCCATACTCGGTTCCACTGGCTCCATCGGCCAGAGCGCCCTTTCCATCGTCGCGCAGTTCCCGGATCGCTACTCTGTCGCGGCGCTGGCGGCCGGGCGCAACCTCGACGAGGCGTACGCGCAGGCCGTTCGCTGGCGGCCACGGGTGGTCTCACTGGCCACGGAAGAACTGGCCGCGCAGCTCTCCGCGCGGCTGCGCAAGGCCGGAGTTACCGGCATCGAAACGGTCTACGGAACCGCGGGGACAGTTGCCTGCGCGACCCTGCCCGATGCGGACTTTGTGGTTTCGGCGATTGTGGGCGTGGCGGGGCTGGAGGCTACCCACGCGGCGATTCTGGCGGGAAAGCCGGTGGGCCTGGCCAACAAGGAGTGCATGGTGGCCGCCGGCGAGATTCTCACCCGCGCCGCCCGTGAGCGCAACGTTCCCATCCTGCCCATCGACAGTGAGCACAACGCGATCCATCAGTGCATGAGAGTGGGCGCGCGCGCCGAGGTGAAGACTGTCTGGCTGACGGCCTCGGGCGGGCCGTTCCGCCAGACGCCGCTGGAGCATTTTGCAAGCATTACGCCGGAACAGGCGCTCAAGCATCCCACCTGGGTGATGGGGCGGCGGATCACCATCGACTCTGCGACCATGCTCAACAAGGGCTTGGAGATTATCGAGGCCTGCCGGCTCTTCGACGTGCCGCCCAGCCAGGTGCGGGTCACGGTGCATCCGCAGTCCACGGTTCACTCGCTGGTGGAGTATGTGGACGGCTCGATTCTGGCGCAGATTTCGGTGACCGATATGCGGCTGCCCATCCTTTACGCGCTGGCCTTCCCGGAACGGCCCGCCTCGGCGCTGACCTTCGATCTGGCCGCGCTGCGCCACCTGGACTTCGAGCCGCCCGACTTCGAGCGCTTTCCGTGCCTGCGTCTGGCTTTTGAGGCGGCTGAAAAAGGCGGGGCGCACTGCATTGCCCTGAACGCCGCCGACGAGGTTGCCGTGGAAGCCTTTCTCGACCGGCGCATCCCGTTCACTGGAATCCCGCGTACAATTGAAGCAGTGCTCGCTTCCACGCCCGAGGCGCACCCCGCCACCATTGCCGAGGTGCTCGTCGCGGATCGGGAGGCGCGCGAATCGGCCCGCGCGCTGGCGGCATCAACGGGATGCGCGGTAGGCTGAACGCAAGGCGCTCGATTGAGGTCGCAACCGTAACTCTATGATCGATTTTCACCATCTGTTAGTCACCGTCGTCGCCTTTATCGTGCTGATCGGACTTATGGTCATCGTCCATGAGTTCGGCCACTTCGCTGTTGCCAAGCTGTGCAAGGTGCGCGTGGAAGCGTTTTCCTTCGGCTTTGGACCGCGCCTCTTCGGCTACAAATACGGCGATACCGATTACAAGGTCTGCCTGCTGCCGCTGGGCGGCTTCGTCAAGATGACGGGCGAGGCGCCGGAGCAGAATCTCGAGGCTCCCGGCACACATACTGAAGCGCCGACAGACGACCCCGGAGCCTTCACCGCCCATCCGCGCTGGCAGCGGATGCTGATCGGCCTGGCCGGTCCGGTGGCCAACTTCCTGCTGGCCTTCGCGCTGATGCTCTTCTATTTCAGTTGGATCAACGAGGTACACGACGATGTGAAGACCGCCACGGTGGAGTGGGTCGTCCCCGGCTCGGCGGCGGCGCAGGCCGGCTTCCAGGTCGGCGACGCGATTCGCCGCTTCGAGACAGTGGAGAATCCCGATTGGTCGCTGGTGGAAACCCGCGCCGTCTTGAATCTGAATCAGAGCGTGCCGGTCACCGTGGATCGTGGCGGAAAGACTCTGCAACTCTCGCTTCATCTGCCCGCCGAAGTGAAGGGCCAGGAGTTCAAGCTGGACAAGACCGGGCTGATGTTGCAGTATCTTCCCGGTCCCATCGTCGTCGAGGAAGTCACCGGCAACTCCCCGGCGGCGCAAGCCGGCCTGCGCGACGGCGATGCGATTGCGGCCGTAGATGGCCACGTATTTCACACCGTCATTCCCATGCAGTCCTATCTACAAGACGGAAAGGGCAAGCCGGTTGCGCTCACCGTGATCCGCAACGGAGCGACGCTTGCGCCCCTAGTGGCGCATCCGGCCATGATCGATTCCGCTTGGCGGCTAGGCATTCTGGAAGCCGATCCGCCCGGCCACCCGCAACCTTTGCCCTTGCCCGCCGCCGCGGCCAAGGCCCGCCAGTTCTGCGCGGACAATTCCTTCCTTATCCTGGAAGTCTTGCAGCGAATCTTTACCCGCAAGGTTTCGGCCTCGCAGCTTGCCGGTCCAGTGGGGATCGCGCGCATGGCCGGCCAGGCCGCGGAGATGAAGAGCTGGTCGCCCAAGTTCGGACTGGCCGCGGAGATCAGCCTCAACCTGGGCATTCTCAACCTGCTGCCCTTCCCGATCCTCGACGGCGGCATGATCTTTCTGCTGCTGATAGAGGGCGCCATCCGCCGCGACATCGACACCAACGTCAAGGAGCGCATCTATCAGGCCGCCTTCGTGGTGCTGGTCGCTCTGTTTGCCTTCATCATCTTCAACGACGTGACCAAGCTGCCGATGTTTACGCATCTCAAGCCGTGATAAACAGGGATCGGAGTCAGAGGTCAATAGGCGGGATTTGGTTGCGCAGATTCGTATGCGAAAGGGTTGATTGAGTTTTCCGCGCGGGATGGTCAATATTCTGGGGCGCAATGCGAAGAGCCGTCCAGATTGCGATATTGGATGATCTGCATATCTAAAACCGAATGTTATATAATTCTCTCGAATTTTCAAAGTCATGGAAAGGACGCTTGAGTGCCACCGCAATTGCCGCCGCCACCCTATCCTGCTCAACAAGCACCTGCTTCCGCCAAGACCTTTAGTCAGTACGCCGAGAACAAGATGTGGGAGTTGTTCAAGCACCATGACGATCAAGTTGGCAATCGGTATCCCGGTGACCATCAGGGAAAAAGCGTTACCGACTGCACGATTTACGTTTGTCAGACCCTGGAATACGCTTTCGAACAGATGGGTCAAACCGACCGATCAAGAGTTATCCACGGTTTTCGGACAAAATCCGGTAGAGATATGGCGCTATATTTAGTAAGCATTGGCTGGAACGCCTACTATTGGAATCCAGACGTGAAGAATCCTCGCGACGGGGATCAGGAGCATCCATTTGCTTATCAGCAAGCTCTGAAGAACAAGCATTACAAAAACGTACCAGTTGAAGACAAGATGATCGTCAACTACAATCTCACTTCACACGGGCGCAGACAGAACGATATGGATGCATTCAATAAGCTATCCAGAGTCAGGTTCGCCTATGTACTGGCGAGAGGAGCAACGCACAACTTTCTTTTGTCCTATGGCATGGTTTTCGAGGTGCATTGGGACAAGATCGGAGACGGCCTGTACGAACGAAGCCCGTTCTACACCTTTGAATGGTTGGACGGAGTGGTGGTTGTTCCTCCCGATGCGGGATTCTCCCTATGAAGAGCGAGTATAAGTGGCTGGTCATCCTCGCTGCTGCAATGTTCGCTCTATGCGCGTTGCCGGGCTGTTCAAAAAAGAGCGCGCCCGTCGATTCGAGTCATGCCAAGCGATCCGGGGAAGATACTGGTTTCACACTTGAGTCAGTTGACGACCACATTCATCTCCTGCAAACCGAGGAAAACACGAAATACGGATTGGCCGTCCTTTATTATGGCGAGGTATACCACTGGGAAAATGGCACCCACACGAACTTGATCGAATACTTGACGATCAAAGACCTCCAGCACGGAACCGAAATTCGCTACTCTCCTATCGACCCTTCAAGCCTTGATGACCCACATGGTTATTTTAGTGGCGTATGGTCGCCAGACAAGGAGCTTCTGGCGCTTCCTTTGGGACGTTGGGAAGGTTTCGGCATCATGCGTTCCTCCGAGGTAACAAAACGTATCGCTAAAGGAAGATTCAACGATACGATTCGGGTAAAAGTGAAGGATGAATTTGGCGGTACCTGTCTTTGGCACGAATTCAGCGGTTGGAAGAGTCCAACCTCATTCGATTTCACGGCCGGACTCGACACCGGTATTCCATTCAGTTATTCCGTTCCAGACCATCGCTTGACGGTCAGAGAGAAACTCAACGATAACTTCGTAGGTGTGAACTCGAAAGGTAAGATTCCCATCGCGCATTAGTCGTCTGCGGAAGTACAGGGAAGGCTGAACAGCGGAGAGTTTTGTCAGTTTCCCGGTATCGCGCGAGTCAAATTGGGAGTTGCAGACGCAACTGGAAATCGTACGCGCACCCAAGTTTGGAGAAAACGCACTTATCTATGCAGCTGCGAGCTTGAGCCGCGAAGTGGGCAAAATACTCTTTGCCTTTCTAGAATCTCTCAAAAATCCCAGCGGCAGAGCTTCTTGCAAGATTCCCTACCACCGGTGAGGGCATCGGCAATCGAGGCATTTTCACGCTTCGAGAGCAGGTCGGGATGACATTGACAACTCAGGGTGCGCCACCTGGCGACGGGAGTGGATTCGGGTTACGATGCAATAGAGAACGATGGAGTCCACGATTATCCCGACCGATTCCCTGCCATCCGGCCTGCGTAACCGGTTCGCGGCGGCATATCGCATCCTGGAAGACGCTATCGCTGCCCGCGCCTTTCCCGGCTGTGCCTTTGGCATAGTGACTCTAGGCAATTCCGGCGACGCGGCGCCGCTCCAGGACGCTCTGGGCCGCTTCACGTACGACGAGGACGCGCTCGCGGTCACTTCCGAAACAGTCTACGACGTGGCCAGCCTGACCAAGGTTGCGGCTGCAACGGCGGCGGCCATGTTGCTCAACCAGCGCGGTTTGCTCGATCTGCATAGGCCGCTTTGCGATTTTCTGCCGGGATTTGCGGCGGGCCGCGCACCGGGCGACGGCGCGCGCCGCGTCAAGGTGCATCACCTGCTGGCGCACAACTCCGGACTGCCTGGGTACCGGGAGTTCTTTCGCTCAGTCGGGACGCCATCGGCTTTGTATCGCGCCTGCCTGAAACTGCCCCTCGAAGCCGAACCGGGGACACGGGTCGAATACTCCGATCCCGGCTTCATCCTGCTGGGGAGGGCGTTGGAGGTTTGCGTCGGCGAGCCTCTGGCCACCTGGGTTCAGCGCGAGATATTTCATCCGCTGGGAATGGCGTCCACCTGCTTTTGTCCCGCGTCCGAGGCGCGGCCGCTGATTCCTCCCAGCGAGGAAGATACGACGCTGCGCCATCGCCGAATCCAGGGCGAGGTTCAGGACGAGCACGCTTGGCTGCTGAAGGGAGCCGCGGGCCACGCCGGGGTCTTCTCGAACGTGCCGGACCTGCTGCGTTTTGCGGGCGAGATTCTTGCCGCCGGGCGCGAAGGCGGAGGGGGTGGCGCGCGGCCGCGACTTTTCCACGCACCCGTTGTTGAGCGCTTTGCCGAACGGCAACCCCCGGAGGGCAGTTCGCGGGCGCTGGGCTGGGACACTCCATCGGAGAATTCCTCATCGGGTCGCTATTTTTCGCAGCGTTCGATCGGGCACTTGGGCTACAGCGGCTGTTCTCTGTGGATCGACCGGGAGGCGGGGATCGCGGTGGCGCTGCTGACCAACCGCACCTGGCCCGATCGGCGGAGCCAGCGCATCCGCGAGGTGCGGCCAGCCTTTCACGACGCGGTTCGAGAGGCCTTGCGGCTCTCCCGCGACGGCCATCCCATTGCGATGGCGCCAGGATAGAATTCTCGCCGGCGTTGACCGATTTACAGATACAATCAATAGTTGGGGACAGACGCGATGGTAACCAGCTCGACGATGCAGGAAACCGCCTGCGCGCAGGGGAACGAGACTAAGAAAGACCCGGTTTCCCTGCTTCAACAACTGATTACGGAGAGCCAAAACGAGGCTTCGCAGGGCTTCGACACCAAGTCCGCGCTGGAGATCGCGCGCATCATCAACCATGAGGACGCGAAGGTCGCCGGGGCGGTGAAGAAGGGGATAGCGGAGATTGCCCAGGTCATCGACCAGGTGGCGCGCAGTATGCGCGACGGGGGACGGTTGATCTACATCGGGGCGGGGTCGAGCGGTCGCATCGCGGCGCTGGACTCCTCCGAGTGCCCGCCCACCTACTCGACGGCACCGGGACAGGTGCAGTACATCATGGCGGGCGGGCCCAAGGCGCTGGCTTCGGCCGTCGAGGTCAACGAGGACTCGGAAGAGCTGGGGCAGCGGGACATAGCCCGCCGCCGCCCCACGCGCAAGGACGTGGTGGTGGGCATCTCGGCATCGGGCCGGACTCCTTATGTGGTGGCGGCGGTCGCCTACGCCCGCGCCCGCGGAGCGTTTACGGCGGGGATCACCTGCAACCACGAGACGCCTCTGGCCGGAGCCGCCAATATCGCCATTGTGACCGATGTCGGTCCCGAAGTCATCTCCGGCTCCACGCGCATGAAAGCGGGCACCGCGCAGAAGATGATTTTGAACATGATTACCACCGGCGCGATGACCCGGCTAGGCTATGTCTACGAGAACCTGATGGTCAACGTGCATATGCAGAACTCGAAATTGGTCGAGCGCGGCATCCGCATCCTGATGTGCGCATGCAATATCGACCGCGAGACCGCCGTGCAGACGATCAAGAGCGCCGGGCGCAGCGTACCGGTGGCCCTGGTGATGCTCAAGGCCAAGGTGGACAAGCCCGAAGCCGTTCGCCGCCTGGCCAAATCCGACGGCAATGTCCGGCTGGCGATCGAGGACAATGTGTTGGAACTGTAAGGACTTACCTATTGATCGCTCGTCTGGATCGAAGTCCCGATCCTTTTCGCCGGGGATCGAACCGCATCGACCAACGCCCATAACGAGACTGGCACAAAGATCGCTTCTGCCGAGCACAAGATCGCATGGCGATTTATCGAATCGCCTCGAATTTCTCCCACGGCAGTTTGCAGACCGGGCAGCGCTCGTGCTCTTCCGGGGTCTCCGAGGTGTAGCCGCACACCGCGCAAACGTAGAAGTCGCGGGCAGCGCCGATCCATGAGTCTTTCTTTCCGGCTTCCAGCAGGGCGATGGCCTCGGCGTAGAGGCGGGCGTGAGTCTTTTCGGCCTCAGCGCCCAATGGAAGGTGCGGATGGCAACGGTATTCTGGCGCTCCGTGGCCTCGGCCAGGAAGCCGGGATACATGGTCTCGATCTCGTAGGATTCGCCGGCGAGAGCGGTTTTCAGGTTTTCCAGCGAGCTTTTCACCGCGACGGGATGAATCTCGCAATGGGCCTCGCCGCCCAGTTGCTTGAGGACGCGGGCGTGGTTGGCGGCGTGAATCTGCTCGGCGCAGGCGGCGGCGCGAAAGAGACTGGCGGCCCCATGCAAACCGTCCTCGTCGGCTTTGACGGCAAAGGCGGTGTACTTGGCGTGGGCGTTCGACTCGCCCTCAAAAGCAGCCAAAAGATTCTGAATGGTAACGGCGTTTTCCGCGACGATTGCAGGCATGGACGATCCTCCTTACTCCGTTCCAAGCCTACGGGCGCGGAGAGAGCCGCGCTGTGACGCTGGTTACAAGCGGTGGAGACTGATCGCGCGGATTTTTTGAGGCCGGGAGTCGGTTTCCGGCGGAAATGCAATACACTGACGCCATGCCAGTAGTGTTCCGCGAACGCGGCTTCCGGTTCTTCTTTTATTCCAATGAAGGTTCGCCGCGAGAGCCGCTTCCCATTCACGTAGAGAGGGACAGCGTGGAGGCTGAATTCTGGCTGGCGCCAAAAGTGCGAGTCGCTTACAATGACGGATACGACGCACGAACGTTGCGCGAGTTGCAGAGCTTGGTCGAGGCGAACCGGAACCGGATTGCGAGGGCGTGGAATGAGCATTTCGTGTAGTCCAGTGCGCGTCCGCTTCGATGCCGATAGCTTCTGGGTGGAGTTGAGCGACGGCCGTACGCTCGGTGTGCCGCTGGCATGGTTCCCTCGCCTGTTGCACGGCACCGAGGAGCAGCGCGAACAGGTGCGGATCGGCAGCCGAGGTTTGCATTGGGATGCTTTGGACGAGGATGTCTCCATTGCCGCTCTTCTCGCCGGATTGGGTGACCAGAGCGCCCCGAACAAGACCTTCGCGGCATAGAGCGCGCATTGCGGAACTCGATTCCGAACTCTTCACAGGATGAATATGCGTCGTCGGCTACGGGTGGCCTATCGCGCGGATGTGCATCGAATCGGGTCGGCGTGGCATCCTTAAAGTGCCGAATCCCAATCCCGCCCACGCCGAGGGCAGCTCTCCCGCGGCAAGCGAAGCGAAAAGTGAACGAGTTGCCGACCGCGGATTGTTATTCCATTGACGTGGCGCCGGGGTTGCACCGGCTCTTCCTCGACTATTGCGCGGGCAATGCGGGCGCGTTGCGGTTTTACGCTTCGGAGTCAGCCGGGAGCGGCCCCGGCGGAGGCTCGGCAATCGCTCCAGATGGATGGCAGAGCCGTCCGCCCATTCCGTCTCACTGGCCGGGGTTGCTGCGCCTGCTGGCGGAGCAGAACCCATCGCCGGCGGCTGAGCCGGCTCTGAGGGCGCTTGGCAAGGGCGCCGGAACGGTGCTGACCGGGCAGCAGGTGGGACTCTTCGGCGGGCCGCTGTTTACGCCGTACAAAGCGGCGACGGCTGTGGCGCGCGCGCGGCAGGCTACGACGGCGGGACGGCCCCATGCGGCCATCTTCTGGCTGGCCACGGAAGACCACGACTTTGCCGAGATAAATCACGTGACCTTTCCGGCGCGGCGGGAACTGCGCAAGCTGGTCTACGCGAATGCGCCCACGGCAACGCAGCCCGTGGGCGGCGTGATGCTGGACGATTCGATCGCCGCGCTGGTGGAGCAGGCGGGGGAGCTGGTGGGGGCCTCGGACGCGATGGAGGCGCTGGCTGCCGCCTACAAGCCGGGGCGCACCTTCGCGCAGGCCTTTGGGGAGTTTTACCGAAAGGCATTTGCCGCGCAAGGGCTGCTGGTGCTGGACGCGAGCGGACGCGCGGCGCATCGCATGGGCGCGCCGGCCTTGCGGGCGGGGCTGGAGCGGGCCGACGAGCTGCACACCGCTCTGGTCGAGCGGAGCAGGGAACTGGAAGCCGCCGGCTATCACGCGCAGGTGGCCGTGGGGCCGCAATCCAGCCTGCTGTTTCTCATCGACGAGGGGACGGGCGCGCGGCTGGCGCTGAAGCGGCTGCCGCCCAGCGCCGAGGAGCCTGCCGGATTGTGGTTGACCAGCGATTCGTCGGGCCGGAAGAGCTATTCGACCGCCGATTTGCTGGGGATTTTAGAGACCGAGCCGGAGCGCATCTCGCCTTCGGCGCTGCTGCGGCCGGTCTTTCAGGATTTTCTGCTTTCGACTTCAGCAACCATCGGCGGTCCGGCGGAGATCGCCTACTTTGCCCAGTCGGCGGTGCTCTTCGAGCGCATCCTGGGCCGTTTTACGCCGGTGCTGCCGCGCTTTTCCGCCACGTTGATCGAGCCTGCCATCGGCGATCTGTTGCGCAAGCACGTACTGACGCTGGAGCGAGTCTTCGCGGCGGGGCAGCCGGATGCGCTGGCCAAGCTGCTGGCCGAGCGTACCATGCCCATCGAAGGCAAAGAGCGGCTGGCGGCGGCAGATGCGGCGCTGGAAGGCGAACTGACCGCGCTGCTGGAGTGGATGGGCGGGCTGGATGCCGGATTGGCTCGATCGGGAGAAACCGCGGCCGGCAAGATACGTTACCAGATGAATCGATTGCGCACCCTGGCGGCGGATTTTCAGTTGCAGCGCGAGGCCTCGCTGGGGAAGCAGGCCGAGGCTATTTGCCAAGCGCTTTATCCCGGCGGAGTCTTGCAAGAGCGGCTGCACGGCGCGGCGTTCTACTTCGCCCGATACGGATTCGAGCTGGCCGAGACGCTGGTCGCGCAGGCTGATCGCTCCTGCCCAGGGCACATGGCGCTGTGGCTGTAGCTTCCCGATTTTATCAACGCTCGTATCCACTTAGTTGGCATTCGATATATTCACGTCGTTGGTGGGGCGACGACGATAGTCTCGCCTTCTTCAGGTATTCTGTTTGGGCCTTGCGTACCTGGCTTCAGTATTCCCCCACGCTCTCGCTGGTGGCGAAAAACGACTTCTCGTTTACCGCGTATTTCTTCGCGCGCAAAAGCTGAGTAGCGCGCGCAAAAGGGCCCATATTTCCATTCAATCTTTCCGAAACGGGCCATGAATGCTCACCGCGCCGCCGAGGGCTTCGTCGCGCCCAGGCTGGCCAGCTTGGTTCGCGCCTGCGCCGCTTCGGGGGTCTGCGGGTGGCGCTGGACGAGCACCCGGAGTTCGTGAATGCCGTCCTGCCTCTTGCCCAGCAGGAGGAGCGCAAAGCCCTTGCGCAGTTGCGCGGCGGCCGCCTTGGGGCTGCCGCTGAAGCCTTCCAGAACGGCGTTGTAGGACTTCACCGCGGCGGCGTAATTCTGCTGGCGGTAGGCAATCTCGCCCAGGTAAAACTGGGCCTGGCCGGCCAGGTCGTCGAGCGGGTAGTAGTGAATCACGTCTTGAAACTCGCCGGTAGCCACGTCGTAGCGGGCGGCATTCAAGTCGCGCACTCCGGCTTGAAAGGTCTCCTGGAGCGGCGGCGTCTGATTGATGGTTGGAATCGCGGCTGGTCCGCCGGGTGTCACAGCGCCCAAGCCGCTCGGTGGCGCGCCGCTCGGGGGAGGGGCGCCATTCGCGGAGGGATTGGCGGGCGGAGTCTGCGCATTCTGCAACTGCGTCTGCAAATCCTGGATCGACTTGTCGAGCTTGGCGATGCGCGACTTCAACTCGTCGACCGAGTCGGTCAAGGATTGAATCTGGCCCGACGTCGTATCCAGCTTGCCGCCGGCCGCCTCGCTCTGCGCGTCGATCTTCTTTTGCAGCGCGCTGACGGCGGCGCTCATCTGGGTGGCGTTGTCGGAGGTCTGCTGGGCCAGGTTTTGCAGCACGCCGAAGCGCGTATCCAGCGTGGATTGGATGCGCTGCATCATATCCAGCAGTTGCTGCACCTGGGTTTGCAGTTCGATCATCTCCTTGGACGCGGCGCGCGCGGGCAGGGAGGCGGAGACGAGAACGATGGCAAGCAGCGTCGCCGAACAAAGCCGATTGCGAATTTTTCTTCTTTGCATCTTTCACCTGAAAAACGGAAATGGTTGGCTGATTGGGACGTGTCCGCCGCGAATCCATTCCAGTTTAGACGCTGCGGCTACTCCCAGGTCCCAAAATCGCGACCTGGGCGCACCCAGTTTGTGGAAAGGACGGCTCTCTGTGGTTATCTGTCGATCGAGAAACCCGCCCGGCGGTTCTGCTGCCAGCACTCCTCGGTGGCTTCGGAGCAGAATGGCTTTTCCTTGCCGTAGCTGACCACGCGGAGATTTGCGGCTGGCACTCCGGCGGCCACTAGCGCGTTCTTGGCGGCATCGGCGCGGTTCTGGCCCAGCGCCAGATTGTATTCGTTGGAGCCGCGCTCGTCGCAGTAGCCGCCGATGACGACCTTCACGTCGGGATGGGTGGCCAGATACGATGCGCCTCGCGAAAGGGCGGCCTGGGCGTCGGAGCGAATCGAGTATGCGTCGTAATCGAAGAAGATGTCCTGGACGTTGGCCTTGAACTCCTCTTCCGCGCTCATGGTCTTTACCGGCACCACCACCGCGGGCTTGCCGTTGACAGTGACGCTGGCCGTGGCTTCCGCCGTGCCGCCGTCGCCTTTGGCCACCAGATGATACGTCGTGCTTGCGGAGGGAGTGACGGTCTTCACGCCGGAAGCGGGCACGTCGCCAATGCCGTCGATGGAGGCGGAGGCGGCATCGGTTGTCCGCCAACTCAGAACCGTCTGATCGCCTTCGGAGATGACAGTGGGGGAGGCAGTCAATTGCGCGGTGGGCGCGGCGGGAAGCGATGTGAGACCGGGCGGCGGCGGCGCGGAGGGCGGTGTCCGCTTCTTGTTGCAACCGGCAACGGAGATCAACGTGGCCAAGAGGGCCACGGCGACCGGAATTCGATTACGAAGATTCAAGGGGTTGCTCCTTTCGCTGGTTCGGAATCTTTTTGGCATCAAGTTCGCGCTGGAATTCAAGCGGAACCCGGCGCGCAACGTTTCAAAACGCTACAGTTTTTGTTGACGTTGGGGTCAAGCCCGAAGACTCAATCCCGATTCGGCGGGCATTCGCAGGTTCGCGGAGACCAATGCGCTTCGCGTTGAACGGCGGCTGAGCGCCGGTTCTCTCCGGCGCTCTGTCGATCAGGCCGTATTCGTAGCTTACATTTGAGGCGTGAATGTGGTGGCGACGATCCACCATTTTCCATGCCGGCGTATGAAGGTGTCGGTCACAAATGTGTCGGTGGGAATCGGGTGTCCGTCGCAGTCGCCCACATAGTGCAACTTGTAGATCAAATCGGCCGAACCCGAGGACAGCTGGGTCAATTGCACCTGATCCATCGAGTAGCTGGTGAGCGAACAGTGCGGCAGCGACGCCAGCCAGCCTTCGCGTGGAGCAACCCCTTGCGGTCCGATGAACAGGAAGTCCGGCGCCATCGTCGCCTTCAACGTATCTGCGTCCTTTTTTTGCCATGCCGTCATCGCGTCGCGCCTGATGGACAGCAGCTTCTGCTGGAGCGAGCTCTGTGAATCCGTGGATTGCGCGCTGGCCGTCCCCGCAAGCGTAGCGGACAGCATGAACAAGGCGAGTGTCAAGCCCACCTTCTTACTCAGAGAAGATACCCCGAAAGTGCTATTCATTCTCTTTCCTCCTCAACCGGACTTTGCCGAGCCGCTTGCGATTCCGCGGTAGCAATCCCGTGCTTTGCCTGTACGAATTGATTGAGGTCCCGGTTCCAGTTTGTAAGGAGACTGAAGGCTCTCGCTCCTTTCATCGTTGAGCTTCCACGCCTTTCCCAGCAGCCATTGGGTCAGCAATCCCTCGTCGACTCCGCCGGGCAAGCAACGAAAATAGGGCGGATTTCTTCCGCCATGAATACAGCCGTGGCGCCGTGAGAGGATCAGGCTTCACTTCCAGCTCCAGTTGGGCATGAAGTCGTTGCCTGTTTGCGTAAGTTGATGCTGCTCGGTGCCGTCGGCCAGCATGGACCAAATCTGATGGCGCCCCCCGATGGCGCGCTCGAAGACGATGTGGCGTCCGTCTGGCGCCCAAGAGGGGAAGTCGTTGCTGCCGGATTCGTGGGTGATTTGCAGCCAGCGCTTGCTGGCAATGTCCATCACGTAAATGTCCTGGCCGCCTGGGTCTCCGGGGCCGTACTTGCGGTTCCAACTGAAGGCGAGGAACTGTCCGTTCGGCGACCACGAGGGCGAGATGGCATAGCCGCCGTCGGTGAGGCGCTGCACATTGGCTCCATCCTGGTCCATGGTGTAAATCTGAGGCAGTCCGGTGCGCCCACTCACCCAGGCCAACTGCGCGTTGGTCTTGGGGTTCCAGGTGGGCGAGACGTCCGGCCCGGCGAAGTTGGTGACTCTGCGCAGATTGCCGCCGTTGGCATCCACCACCCAAATCTCCGGGTCGCCGGAGCGCGAGGAGGAGAAGGCGAGCTTCGATCCGTCGGCGGACCATGCCGGCGATTGGTTGCTGCCGCCCGCGATTCCAGCCGGGAAGCTGACCATGCGGTCGAGCTCCAGTGAGTACATACGCACAGCCCAGCCCTCTTTTCCCAGCGAGGCGAAGGCCAGCCGCGAGTTGTCCGGCGAGATGCGCGGCGAAAGCGCGATGCTGCCCAAATGGGTGATTGGACGCTGGTTCTGACCGTCGTAGTCCATCGCCCAAATTTCCTTGTTGCCGGTGCGCGAGCTGACGAAGTAAATCTTGGTTTCGGCGATGCCGTTGATGCCGCCGCCGAGGCGGGCGATGATTTCGTCGGCGAAGCGGTGCGCAACGGTGCGCGCCGTATCCTGGCTGGCCTGTTCGTTGTATTGCTTGGCCAGGACTTGCGGATTGGCGGCGTTGCGCGTGTCGTCGAGCCAGCCGGAGACGGCCAGCCGCCCGTTGACCGAGGAGAGCGCGCCGAAGGCCACCATGGCCGCGTTGGCCGGGGCCGCGGACCACTGCGTCAGGTTGATTTCGCTGGGCGAACCGGGCGCGGCTTGCGGGGCCATGCTCTTCGAGACGATATCGAAGATGCCGGCGCCGGCCAGGTCGCTGTAAAGCGTGGCGTCGAAGGCGGCTTTTAGGGTTGGAGTTTGCGGATCGCTGCCCACCGGCTTGAAGTCGGCGGCGGCAAGGCGTATGCGGTCGTTGCCGAGATTGGAGCCGGTGTGAATCCAGTCCTGGGCTAAGGCGGGAACGGATGCCAGAACGGCCACTGTGAGCGGAAATAGGGAAAAAAGCCGAAAATGAGGCTTCATGGGACGCAATCCTTCCTGGTCGATGGTTGGGACGATCTTTCGCTTGGACGGTCGTCGCAATCCGCTGGACGCGGCTAGCTCGGTTGGCGGGCGCATTCACTGTGCCCGCCAAGAATACGCCGCCCTTGTCCACCGCTCTATTTTACGTCGCACAACCGCAGGTAGAGTCCTAATTTTGCGCTCGTGCTGGTGGTGGAAGTTAAATCCATAAAAATTGAGTCAGTTCATTGCGACACGAGTTCCACTGAATATCTATCGACTCATCCGCGGACTGCGGGGCTTGCGGAACACCCCTCCCCGAAATCATGCTAAAGATCGATCTTCATCTTCACCCTTTGCCCACCTTTTGCCGTGTACAATTCTTTGCAACCGGCGCAACATTTTTCTGGAGTTCGTGTTCCAATCGGAAGCTTGTTTTCCTGGAATTGGCAATCCCCACGGCGGAAGCCCCGTGAAGCCAAGCCCAAGCCTTTCCAACCGTGTCTCAATTGGGAAGCGGATGAATCCCCGGAATCTGGAAGTGTCGAGAGGAATATCCAACCGTCGACAGGGAGAGCGATGCCTTTATGCTTAAGCGCACACGTGCATTTGCGCTCATGGCTTTAGTCGTGTTTACCTGCGCCTGTGAGCGCTCTCGCGCGCAGGCGGCTTTGCTGATGGAGGAGCCTTACGGATTCTTTGGCTTCCTCAACCCTACCGGTCACAATGCGATTTATTTTGAACGCATCTGCGCTGAGACTCCAGTGAAGCTGCGCCGTTGTGAACCCGGCGAAATGGGGGCCGTCCTCTCTCGCTACCAGGGGATTGACGGCTACGATTGGGTGGCGATGCCGCTGGTTCCCTACCTCTACTCGGTCGAGGAGGCTTCCTCGGCGCCAACCCGCGTGGACCGCGAAACCGTGACTCGGCTTCGCAGTCGCTATCATGAGGCCCATCTGCTCGATCTTAGCGAGAATCTGCCGGCGGGCGGCGTGGCGCGAGGCGGGTGGACGGAGCTTGTGGGCGCGGCGTATGAACGGCGCATCTACGCCCTCTTCTTTGCAACCGCGGAGGAGCAGGACGATGCTCTGATTGCACACTTGAACGCCGACCGGAATCGCTCCCGCTTCGAACTTTTCTACAGCAATTGCGCCGATTTTGCGCGTACGATTCTCGACTTCTACTTTCCCGGAAGATTCAGGAGAGAGATTTTTCCGGACGCGGGCATGACCACGCCCAAGCAGGTCGCCTGGAAGCTGGAAAGATACGCCCGCGCGCATCCCGATACTCATCTGGAGATATTCGAGATTCCCCAGATTCCCGGATACCGCCGACCGAGCCACTCCAACAAGGACATCGTCGAATCGCTGGCTACAACGGTCTATGCCCTTCCGATCCTGCTGGCCAATCCCTACATCGCGGGGGGGATAGGCGTGGACTACGCGGTGCGCGGACGCCACCGGATCATACCCAGGCATCCGCCGATTTTGGATATGGACTCGTTCTTCGCCATGAGAGGCGCATCGACTAATACTGCCCCGACCGCTATTGCTCAGACGGCGCAGAATAAAGTCAGCGCTGGAGGGACGGTTTCCAGCGCGGCGGCAAAAAGCATGGCGGAAGCGCCAACTCACGCCGCGACCAACGCCGGTCTGCGCGGGATCAAGGATAACCATGAGTGAATCAACTCCGCGGCATCTCAAGAATCATGGGTGGGCGGGGGCCTTGTCGGTAAGTCGCAGGCTTCGTCAAGCACAAGAATCCGGGGCGGAATTTCTTCGCACGCCACTATCGGGCGTCGGTTTGGACCGATTCACCCAGGCCGTTCGAGTCCGCTTTCAAGGCCTCGGTCAGCGCCGGAACCAACTCGAAGAGGTCGCCGACGATGCCGTAGTCCGCGACCTCGAAGATGGGCGCATCGGGGTTCTTGTCGATGGCCACTATGCACCGCGAGCCTTTCATGCCGACCAGATGCTGAATCGCCCCGGAGATGCCCACGGCCAGATAGAGCTTGGGCGAGACGGTGTGGCCGGAGCTGCCTACCTGGCGATCCGGCGGCAGCCAGCCGTTATCGCAAACGGGACGGGAGGCAGCCAACTCCGCGCCCAACGCAGAGGCCAACTCCTGAACTAGCGGAAGGTTTTCTACCCCCTTGATGCCCCGGCCCACGCTGACGATTCGCTGCGCGGAGGCCAGGTCCACGCCCTGCGCGGAGGCTCGGAAGGGCGCGCCGGGTTTGACGCGAATCCGCGCGGAGTCGATTCGAGGCGTGAACAGCACGATCTCCTCGGGGCCGATATCAGCTGTTTCCGCGCGAAAGGCTCCGGCTTGCACGGAGAGAAAACACGGTCCACCAGCGGAGTGCCGGTATTGGCCGCGCAGACGGCCTTGCAGCAGTTGGCGAGTGAAGACCGGGCCGTCTTCGATGGCGATCACGTCGCCGATGAGCGTCTGGCCCAGCCGCGCGGCCAGCGCGGGCGCGTAGTCGCGCACCTGATAAGTGTGCGGGAAGACGACAAAATCTGGATTCTCCGCGCGGAAAAGCTGCTCCAGAGCCAGCGAAAATCCATCGGCGGTATACGGCGCGAGCAGCGGATGCTCCACGCGCGCCACCTTGCCCAGCGCGTTGCCCGCGACTTCGGCGGCCAGCGTCTCGGTGTGAGAACCGACGACGGCCGCGCCGACGGGAAGGTTCATCAGAGCGCCCAGCCATCTGCCGGCCGCGGCGGCCTCCCAACTGATGCGGCTTATGCGCCCTTCGCGCTCTTCCATCACCACGCATACTCCGCTCATAGCACCCTCGCCTCGAACCTCAGCTTTTCCACGAGCGCGGCGGCGGCTTCTTTGGCGGTGCCGGAAATCATCCGCGTGGACTTTTGCTTTTGCGGCAGCGCGACTCGCTCCAGGATTGCAACCGGCGTATCTTCGGTTAGCAAGTCGGCGGCAGTTGCACTGCGAACCTCCTTGCTCTTGGCGCGTTTGATGCCCATCAGCGTGGCGTAGCGCGGTGTGCTGCCGCTGGACTGAACGGTAAGCGCGGCCGGAGAGGGCAACTCGACGGTTTGAAACCAGCCCTCTTCGAGTTCGCGCTTCGCCGTGAAGCCGGTTTCGGTCTTTTCCACGTGGAGGATCAGCGAAGCATGAGGCAGGCCGAGAAGCTCGGCAAGGATCACGCCCGTCTGCCCCTGCCCCAGGTCGTCGGATTGGAGGCCGGTCAGCAGCAGGTCTGCGTTCTCCGGTTTTATGGCCGCGGCCAGCAGCCGGGCGACGCCCAGCGCATCCCGCTCGGCCAGATTGTCGCAGTCGATGTGTATCGCCCGGTCGGCGCCTTTGGCCAGAGCCTCGCGGATCGTCGTGCCCACCCGCTCCGGCCCGGCGCTCACCACGATGATCTCGCCGCCGTGCTTCTCCTTGAGCAGCAAGGCCTCTTCCAAAGCGTAGGCATCCGGCTCGTTCAGCGCAAACTGGAGATCGTCTTCGTCAATCCACTTGGCCGTTGCGTCAATGCGCACCCGCGCATCGCGTTCCGGAACTTGCTTGATGGCGACGACGATCTTCATCTTTTCTGGCTCCGTTCAGCGTCGATTCGACGGATCAATCGCATCCTATCAGTTATGGAATTTCGGCACCGCCTGTTCGCGCCATCTTCGGAGCTATTCGTGGAACGGCGATGCTCAACCCGCGCCGCGTGGAGGCAATCCCCGCGCCGCCAACTGTGCAATATCCAGCAGAGCCGGCATGGCTTCGCCGCTTTCGGCCAGCGCGTCGCGGAAGATGCCGTTGCAGAAGGGACAGGCGGTTGCAATTGCGGCGGCTCCGGTTGCGGCTAACTCCGCGGCGCGAACGCGGCCGATGCGTTCGCCGCTCTCTTCTCCCAGAAAGGCCATTCCGCCGCCGGCTCCGCAGCAAAAGCTACGCTCATGGGAGCGCGGGGCTTCGAGTAGCTCTCCGGCCAGCGCCGCCACCGCGCGCGGCTCCTCGTAGACGTTGCGATAGCGGCCCAGGTAACAGGGATCGTGATAGACGATTTTCTCCGCGCTGTTTTGCCTGGGCAGTTTGGCGACATGGCGGGCGAGAAACTCGCTGTGATGCTCGACTGCCGGCGGCGCGCCGCACTCCTTCCAATCCTCCTGGATGGCGCGGACGCAGTGGGGGCAGATGGAGACGATCTTCTTCACTTTGTTTCGCTCGATAGCTTTGAGGTTGGCGTCGGTCAATCGCTGGAAGAGCAGGTCGTTGCCGAGTCGGCGAACCGGATCTCCGGTGCATTTTTCTTTGCGCAGCACACCGTAACTCGCGCCCAGATAGTCCATCACGCGGGCAAAGTCGGCTACGATTTCGCGGCCCTTTGGGTCGTAACTTCCCATGCAGCCCAGCCATAAGCAGTATTCCTGGGTTCCGTCGAAGAAGGGAAGGCCATGCTTCTCGATGAATCTGCCGCGCTCCGCGGCGCTTATGCCCAGCGCGTTCGAGCCGTGTTCGAGAGCCAGAAAGAGTTTGTTGCCGTGCCCGTCCTCCCACAACCCGGTATTGACCGAACCTCGACGCAGACCGATGAGGATGGGCAGATGCTCGATGCCCACTGGGCACTGGAACTCGCAGGCGCCGCAGGTGGTGCATTGGAAGACGGCCTCCTGGGAGTTATGTCTTCCTAGCAGAGATTCGTCGGACGCGGGTCCGCACTCGTTCAGGTAGCCGCGCAGGCCGAGTACGATCTCCTTGGGGTCTAGCAGCTTGCCAGTCGCGGCAGCGGGACAATGCTCGGTGCAGCGGCCGCACTCCACGCAGGAGTAGGCTTGCAGGCTGACCAATCGAGTGAGGTCGGTTCCAGCGACCAGGCCGAAGTCTTCATCGCCTGCCAGCGGGGGAATCCGGCTAAAGCTGCCGCGGGAGAGGAAGACGGCGGCGGGACTCAGAAGCAGGTGCAAGTGCTTGGTGCGGGGAATGAGCGGCAGAAAGATCAACAGGGCCATCGTATGCGCCCACCATAGGATGTGCGCGACTGGGCTTCGATCCGCGACGAAGAAGGCGGCCAGGTAAGTGGCCATGAGGCCAAAGATCAAGAGGGCAACGATGCCGGACCCCCAGGACAGCTTGGCTCCAAGCCACTTTGGCCGCGCAACGAAACGGCGGACGAAAAGGCCCAGAATGCCGGCGGCGCAAGCCACGGCAAAGGCGGCGGCGAAACAGAAGTAAAAGCGGCCAAAATCGCCTGCGGGGTCGAGAAAGCCGATTCCAAGCCCGACGGCGCAGTGGTTGAGCGTGACCAGGGCAAAGGCGCAGAAGCCCCAGAAGACGAATGCGTGGGCCAGGCCGGGGAGGGGGCGTTCGCGGATCACCTTCGATTGGCAGAGTACCTCCCAGGCAAAGTCCCGAACGCGCCTGCCGATGGGGTGGAGGTTGAACTCAGGTTCTTTTTTCGATTGCAGGATTTTGTCGAGGATTCTGCCGAAGCGCCGCCAGAATGCCGCGCCGGATGCAATGACCAGCGCGGCGAAAAGCAGCTTCTCCGCGAGGCGAAAGCGAGGAGGCTCGGCGAGGGTGGCGGGAAAAAGAATCATGGGTGAACGAAGCTAACCATATATGATTCTCCGGCGGAATGTCGCGATTGCAATTCCTTCGGCAAATCGGTCCCATGCGCTTCGCGGCTGTATGCTAGTCAGTGCAATCACCGACCGGCGAGGCCGCCAACTTCAGCTATCTCAGGAGATTCCCTTGGCAAAGTATCTTGTAACCGGCGCGGCGGGCTTTATCGGCCGCTCGATCGCCGCGGCGCTGTTGGCGCGCGGAGAAAGCGTGCGCGGTATCGACAGTCTGATTACCGGCAAGCGGTCGAATCTGATTGGCCTGGAGGCGATGGAGTTCATCGAAGGCGACTTGGCCCATGACGCGGCCTGTGCGCGCGCCTGCGAAGGCGTCGAGATCGTCTTCCACGAAGCGGCGCTGGCCTCGGTGCCGCGCTCGGTGGCCGATCCGGTGGCCACCAACGTGAACTGCGTGGACGCGACGCTGAATCTGCTGGTGGCCGCGCGCGACGCCGGGGTGCGGCGGGTGGTCTACGCCGCTTCCTCTTCGGTCTACGGCGATACGCCCACCCTGCCCAAGCGAGAGGCGATGCTGCCCAACCCCATCTCTCCCTACGCCGTGGCCAAACTGGCCGGCGAACATTATCTGAGCGCCTTCACGCGAGTCTACGGGCTGGAGACGGTTTCGCTGCGCTACTTCAACGTCTTTGGCCCCTACCAGGACCCCACCTCGCATTATTCCGGCGTACTGGCCATCTTCTGCCGCAAGATGCTGGCCGGCGAGCAGCCCACGATTTACGGTGACGGAGGGCAGAGCCGCGACTTCACCTTTATCGCCAACGTGGTCCACGCCAATCTGCTGGCGGCCGCGGCCCCGGCGGAGAAGGTTTCGGGCGGGATGATGAACGCTGCCACCGGTTCCCGCATCACGCTGAACGAAACCTTCGAGATTCTGCGCGAACTGACCGGCTACAAAGGCCAGCCGGTCTATGCCGAGGCCCGCTCCGGCGATATTCGCGACTCGCTGGCCGACATTCGCAAGGCCGGGGAACTGCTGGGCTACCAGCCTATCGTCGATTTCCGCGAGGGGCTGCGCCGCACCGTCGAGTGGTACAAAGGTGGCGGAGGAGCGGAATGAACTTTGCGGGAGTCGATGACCTATCTCCATTCAAATACACCTTTCACAAGGGTGTCGATATGCAAAGTGCAAGCGCCATGATTCATCTCCGCATCGATCGAGAGCTGAAGTCTCAGGCGTCCAAGGCGTTTGGCGCGATGGGGATGACGCTCTCCGAGGCGGTGCGCGTCTTTCTGACGCGGGCGGCAACTGACCAGGCGTTTGCCTTTGAGCTTCGCGTTCCCAACGCCGAAACCATTGCGTCAATGGAGGCCGGGGAGCGGGGCGAAATTGCGAACTTCGGGAGCGTTGAAGAGTTGATGGCTGACCTTCATGCGCCACATGACACTTAGGCTGTGATTCCGCGTTTTACTTCGTTTTGATCGTTTTCCAGACCGGGACGGTTGATCCCGTCAGTTTGGAATTAAGATGTCTACATGAACAGCTTGTATTATGGCGACAATCTGGACGTGCTGCGTCGATACATCAAGGACGAAAGCGTCGATCTCGTTTACCTCGATCCTCCTTTCAATAGCAATCAGGACTATAACGTGCTCTTTGCCGAGCGCGATGGCACTCGTTCCCAAGCGCAAATAAAGGCATTTGTAGATACCTGGAAATGGGATCATGCAGCCGCGGAATCGTTCCAGGAGGTTGTAGAGGCTGGCGGCGCAGTCTCTCAGGCCTTGCAAGCCTTTCGCAAGTTTCTCGGAGAGAACGATATGCTCGCATACCTCTCCATGATAGCTCCGCGGCTTCAGGAAATGCGGCGGGTCATGAAGCCGTCAGGCTCAATTTACCTGCACTGCGATCCGACTGCCAGCCACTATCTCAAGATTCTTATGGATGCGGTGTTCAAGCCACAGAACTTCCAGAACGAGGTGATCTGGTGGTATCGCAAGTGGAGCAAGAGCACAAATCATTTTCTTCGCAATCACGATGTGCTGTTGTTTTATTCCAAAGAACCGCGGCATACATTCAATATCCTGCGCGTCCCGCTCTCGCCTTCGACCATGCGGCGCTTCGGCGGAAAAAGGCAGGAGTTTGCGGACGAGGAAAGAACCCGAAAAGTTACAACTGACGAGGATTCCGATGGTGGATTTCGTCCGGATGTATGGAGCATTAACCTTCTTCCCGCCGCAGCGGCGGAAAAGCTCGGCTATCCAACGCAGAAACCGCTCGCTCTGCTGGAACTTGTCATCCAGGCCTCATCCAAGCCGGGAGACATCGTGCTAGACCCGTTCTGCGGGTGCGGAACAACGCTCACCGCGGCCCAGGCCCTTGATCGAAAATGGATTGGAATAGATGTTACACATCTGGCCATCACCCTGATACGGCATCGCCTTCATGACTCTTTTGGCGCAAGTATCAAGAAATCGTACGAAATTATCGGCGAGCCGGTTTCTCTGCCGGATGCTGAAAACTTGGCGCGTGAAAACCCCTATCAATTTCAATGGTGGGCGCTTGGACTCGTTGGCGCGCGTCCCGCCGAAGGCAAAAAGGGCGCGGACAAAGGCATCGATGGACGAATTTACTTCCATGACGAACCCAAAAGCACAAGGCAGATCGTTTTGTCTGTCAAGGCAGGCGCTCTGCACGCAAACTATGTACGCGATCTGCGAGGCGTCCTTGAGCGAGAGAAGGCTGAAATCGGCATTTTGATCAGCATGGATGCTCCCACTCAAAAGATGCGGTCCGAGGCGGCATCGGCGGACTTCTACCAGGCCCCCTCCGGCAAGCGCTATCCACGAATGCAATTGATTACGATTTCCGACCTGCTCAACGGCAAGGGGATCGACTATCCCCCGGAGGATGCCCGGAAGGACGCTACTTTCAAACAGGCTCCCAGATCGAAGCCAACCAAGGCGGGAAACGTTGAACTGCCGCTGGATTGATTGCTCGATTTACGATTGGCTCAGGGCGTTCACAGAGTAACGCCCTTCCGGGCAAGCACAAGCGCCGCGCCGCTTCCTCGGCGATAATGTCGCGTTGCGGCATCCACAGCATCGCGAAGCCAAACATTTACTCTGTTGCACTTACGTCACGACTAAGGTCGTGTCCTGATTTCAACTGCGATTGCCCTGTCTTGTGTATTGACCGCTATTGACGAATCGGCCTCAATCAAGCACACTGGCGGGTATTTCCTCCGCGGACGATTCTCGACGTGAAACCGAAGGCCGGCCCGGCGGAGAGATTGCTGCACTGAGGTTGCCCAATTTTGCCGGACTCCCCCGCAAGTCAGTACGTGCATACTTACGAACCCGGCGCTCGGTCTGGGCCTGCCGCAGGTCAGCCCGGTTCTTCGATCTCGCTGCGCGCGTTGGCGGGGATTTTGCTTCGCCGCCGTCGTCTGGTTCTGTCGATCGTTGGCGGATTGCTGCTGCTGTGCCTTGTCTATTGCCTGATCGCGCCCAACAAATACGAGGCCAGCGCCAGGGTCGCGTTAGGCGCGGCGCCCGATTCCACACTGAGCCTGGAAGCGGCCGAGCCGATGGTCGCGGCCTCCATCCTCTCCGCGCCGCTGCAATTGGAGACCCTGGCCACGGTCTTTCGCAGCGACCGTTTGGCGTGGCGGGTGATCGTCGGCCTCAAGCTCTACGATCAGCCCGGATTCATTCGCAATTTTTCGCATCGCTTTCCCGGCTTCAACCCCGACGCGCCCTCGGTGGAAGCCCAGGCCTATCTGATCGACAGATTCGAGAAGAGCCTCCACGTGCAGACCGTGCCGCGCACCCTGGTGATTCAGATTCGCTTTCGGTCGAAGGACGCGGCGCTGTCGGCGGCTGTGGTCAACGAGCTGATCCGCGCCTACGACCGGCAGGAGAGCGAATCCCGCGCGCAGGCTACCTCCCAGGCTTCGGCTTGGCTGGAGGCGCAACTCAAGGAGTTGCAAGCCCGCGTCGCCCGCGACCGGCAGAGCCTGGCGGAGTTTCAGAGTCGTCACGGAATCCTGAGTACGCCGGAGACGATGACCGCCGGGCAGTCGGGCGAGTCGCAGCACAGCCCGGTGCTACTGGAGATCGACGAGCTGGGCAGGCAGTTGGTGGCCGCCTCCACGGATCGCATTCTGCGCGAGGCGGAGTATCGCGCCGCCATAACGGGCGATCCCGAGCTGGTGTTGGCCTCCGACCCCGTGCTGCAAGCCGAGGGAGGAAACTTTCCCACCGCGCTGCTCCAGCAGATTCGCGCCCACCGCAGCGATCTGGAACAGGAGCAGGCCCAACTCGGCATCGACCACGGCCCCAATTTTCCCCGCGTCGTCGAGATTCGCGGCCTCTTGCAGGATTTGGATCGGCAGAAGCAGGCCGAGGACGCCAAACTGACGGCGAAGTTCGAGAGCGCATGGAAGACCTCCGCCGATCGCGAGCAGTCGGTGCGCAACGCTCTCGACGAGCGAATCGGCGAAGGCATGAAGCTCGACCAGGCGGCCACCGAGTACGAGGCGATGCGCCAGGAGGCCAACTCCAGCCACGATCTTTATGTGCGCTTGCAGCAGAAGGTGGACGAAGCGGGGCTTTCGGCCGGCATCCACGCCTCCAGCATCTCGGTGGTGGACTATGCCCGGCAGCCGTCCAAGCCGGTGGCACCGGACCCGGTGCTCTATATGGCCATTACGCTCTTCGTCGGCCTTTGGCTAGCAATCGGAGGCGCGCTCTTGCTGGAATCTCTTCGTCTCACTTCAACCCGCGCTCTGGCGGCGCTGCTGGCTGTGCTCTTGGCCGGCGCGGCGGCTCGTGGGCAAGCACCCACTCCCACCACTTCCGGCTTGCCCGGCGGCGTAGCTCATCTTCCGCCCACACCGCCGCCGCAAAACCTGCCCAACCCCAAGGACGCTCCGGCGGTCTGGGATAACGGCGCAAGCGCGAACCAAACCGGGCAGCCATTGGCAACCGCCGCGGCCTCTTCTCCCATGCCCGCGCCCATCGGCCCCGGCGACGCGCTCGATGTATCGGAGTCTCGAACCCCGGAGTTTCATTCCCAAGTGCGCGTCTCCGCAGCGGGAACTGTGACGCTGCCCATGATTCACGAGGTCCAGATCGGCGGTTTGGACGAGCAGGGCGCAGCGCGCGACATCGAAGCCGCGCTCATCGCCAAGGGAATGCTGCTGCATCCTCAAGTATCCGTGCTGGTTACGGCTTGGGCGGGGCAAGACGTGAGTGTGCTCGGCGAGGTCGCTCGTCCCGGCGTCTATCCCTATACCCTCCACCATCGCCTACTGGACTTGATCTCGGCGGCCTCCGGGGTCGCCCCCAACGCCGGTCGCCTGGTCAACATCTACCATCGCCTCGACCCGCAGACCCCGCATCCGGTGGTGCTGGACCCTAGCGGCGCCGACGCCTCCCACGATCACAACCCCGAACTCCTCCCCGGCGATACCGTCCAGGTCAGCCGCGCCGGACTGGTCTTTGTAGTGGGCGACGTGGTCCGTCCCGGCGGCTTCGCGGTGGACCCGGCGCAGGGGCTTACTGTGGTGCAAGCGCTCACTCTCGCCTGGGGGCCAAGCCCGAACGCCGCCCTCGGCAAAGCGCTCTTGATCCGCGAGCAAAAAGGCGGACGAACCCTCACCACTCTCAACCTGAAGCGCATGATGCACGGCCAGGTACCCGATCAGCCCATCCGCGACCGGGACATTCTGTACGTTCCCGACTCGACCGCCAGGAATCTTTGGAATCGGTCCGTGGAGTCGGCGATTCAATCGGCGGTTGGAGTAACGATTTACGCGGGGCTAGTCTATTCGCAGAGGTTCTGATTTATCGTTGGGAAGGGGTTAGAGCTTCAGCTCTGATTTTTACATAACAATGCGGAAAGGAAAAGCTATGATCGCCGGTCGCCCAGTGGTTTCGTTTGATACCAGTGTGCATAATCGAATGTTTGAGGATGGTGCCGCAAAATCTGACTCCGTATTTGCTGCACTTAATACCGGATATTTCGTTCGCCTCACGGGCCTCGCCCTGGAAGAGATGATTGCGACTCCCGATCCCTCCAAGCGTGCCGAACTCATGGCTTGCGCCGGAAGGCTTCAGCATGGGCCGAATGATAGCCTTTTGACACATAATGAGCTTTTGAGGTTGCTGGTTGCGGCTCACAAAGCCGCTCCGGACAGCTTTAACTGGAAGTCAGTGAATGCAACTACTTCGGAGTACGCACGGGCATACAGTAACCGGGACCTTATCGCCGACGATGTACTTTCGGCGCAGCAGCGGGAAGACTTGAAGCAACGAAGGAAGGAGTTTGAGGCTCCGTTCTCCGCTCTCAGGCCAAGACTCGAAGAGATATTGGAGCGTCACGGAGAGACTCACCCGACGACGTTTCGAGAAGTTCTACCTCGAATACAAGGAGACGGTGGATTAGTATGGGGATTTGGTAAGGGCCTGTACGACTACGCCGCCGGAACCGATGCGAGCGAGACGACCATTCGACAGTTTATGGGATCTTGCCCGCCTTTTCGATCTGTCGTGTATGCTCTCCTGCTTGTCTGGTATGACCGTTCGCTCAGGGACCGACACACGGCAGAAAAATTTCGTGCAGGTCGCCTTGATCTCTTTATGGCCATCTACTTGCCCTACTGCGACCAGTTCATTACGACTGAGATTGACGGAGAGCAGGAGAAGTGCTTGCGGGAGATAGCAAGCGCTGCGGAAATCAAGACGGAAGTTCGTTCATACGACGATTTTTGCAGCAGTATGTTGGTTTGATTACTTGTTTCTGAAAGTTATTACACTTGGTGGCTTATCAACCTGCGAAAACAAGAGACTGTCCGATGGACGCATACGAATACGGCATCAAACGATGCTAGAATGGATGCGCAGAGGCTTTATGAGAACAACAATCACGCTTGACGACGACTTGGTGCGCACTGCGCAGGATTTTACAGGAATCACAGAAAAATCAGCTCTTGTCCGTGCTGCCCTGAAATCACTGGTCGAGCGGGAAGCCTCCAGACGGCTGGCTGACCTTGGAGGCACTATGCCGGAATTGGAATATATTCCACGCCGCAGGGCAGAGTAAAGATGATTCTCACAGATACTACAACTGCTCTCGGCATTCACGCCAATCTTCCCTGAAAGGGGTTTATGCGCCGCGTAGCCTGGGTTCTGTTGCTCATCTTCGTCTTCGCCATTCCCTGGGAATACTCCCTGGAACTGGGCGAAGGGGTGGGCAATGTGGCGCGCATCGTGGGCGTTCTGCTGCTTCTGGCCATCGTTCCCGCCGTCCTGCAAGCCGGCCGCCTGCGCCCTCCCGGTCCCATGCAATGGGCGGTCCTGGCCTTCTATCTCTGGTTCTGCTGCTCCTACTTTTGGACCATCGAGCCGCTCATCACTCTGGACAAGATGCGCGGTTACTTCCAGGAGACGATGATCGTCTGGCTGGTCTGGGAACTGGCCGAAACCCCCGCCGAGCTGCGTTCGCTGCTGCGCGCTTATGTGGCCGGCTCCTGGGTGCTGGCGATTCTCACCCTGTCCAGTTTTGTCTCGCCCTCGGCGGTTGCGGCCCAGCAGATTCGCTACGCCGCCGAGGGTATGGACCCCAACGATCTGGCCCGCTTTCTCGACATTGGCTTTCCGCTGGCCGCCTTGCTCTTCGACGGCGAATCGCGCTGGCCGTGGCGCGCACTGGCCCTGGGCTATCTTCCACTGGGCCTATTCGCGGTGCTGCTCACCGCCTCGCGCGGCGGATTCCTCGCCGCCGTAGTCGCGCTTTCAGGCTGCGCCGTCCTGCTGGGCCGAGGCCACGCCCGCCGTGTGCTTGCCGGCGCCCTGGCGCTGCCCGCGCTGGCCGCGGCGCTTTGGTTCGCCGTGCCCCACGAGAGCTTCGACCGGCTGGCAACCATCACCGAGCAGTTGCAAGGCGGAGATCTGAACGACCGCACCAATATCTGGACCCTGGGTTGGCGCGCTTTCACCAAAGCGCCCTTGCTCGGAACCGGCGCCGGAACGTTTGTAAGCGCCGCCCGGCTCGCTCCCATCGATACGGCGCACAATACGCCGCTCACGATCCTGGTTACCGGCGGCCTCTGCGCCCTGCTGCTGGCCTCGGTCATCGTAGCACTGGCCGTGCGCGGCATCCTGCAAACCCGCGGGCCGTTGCGTCTGGCGCTGGCCACCTCGCTGGCCGTCTGGCTGATGGCTTCGTTCGTATCCGCGCTGGAAGAGAGTCGGACGACCTGGGCGCTGCTAGCCTTGGTCGCGCTGGCCGGGCGGCTTGCGATTGAACCAAGGCAGGTGTAACTTCACCTTTTAAGTAGGCCTCTCAATTTTCTGTGTCTCAGTCTTGGGGTGCGGTCCAGGTGGCTGTATACAAAACAGCGGTGAGTTCTCCATCGAGCGCATTTTAGGATATAGTGTACACGGTTATGGGCGAGACTCCGCGACGATGTACAGCGCGAGAAGCTGATTCGCGTCGCGCCGGTTCGCCGCGCGGCTTGAGCTTCCAAGCCGGATTGAGTGGTCGGATTCCCAGGTCCGAAAATCCGGACCTGGGGCGCGCGGCACCCGGCTTCACGCCAAAGCTTTATTAAGCCTAGAAAAGAGCTTTTCAAACCGTTCTAAATCAGGTGCCTTCAGAGATGAATCGGTCAAAGTAGGCAATAGCGACTGGGCAACACGATAATGGTTAAATCCGCCGTCGTGCAGCAGATCGATCTTCTCGTTCTTGAGCCATTGATTGAGGCGCTCAACAATGCGGGGATGTTTGGGAAGTTTCCCAATTGCCAATGAGGTTCTATCTAACTCTTTTTCATAGGCAGATTTGAACGCTTCGATGTATAATGCTTCCGGAAACCACTGCTGTCCGGTTAGATGTCGAATAGATTCAGTTGGTTAGAGAAGTCCGGCTGGTCAGTTCTGTGGAGATATGGCTGAAGGGCGCATGAAATCTCGGTTTTCTCGAAGATCGATACCGACAGAATCTGTAGGCAAGTGTAGAGAGGGGCGTCGAGCTTCATCTCTTTCTTGCCCATGGCGATCGGCACATAGGTTGCTATCGCGCACCAGATACGGCTCCTCACGGCGTTCTCGCTGGTGGCGATGAAGCGCCTTGATCCGCAAGTGCTGCTTGATCCATTTGAAGAACAACTCAACCTGCCAGCGCCAGGGCGGCCGCCTGTTCGATGGTGCCCGCCACATCTGCCGTATCGGTGTTGGTCATCGACTGCACGACGACCGGAACCTCCCAGCCCACGCGAACCGGACCGATGTTGACCGTAACCGTTTTTCTGCGTTGAATCTCCGCCATGCTTCCAGTGTACCTTTCCTCTTGCTCTCGGAAAAGTATCCCGCGGCCGGCAGTCCCCGCGAATCGCAGAGTCAGAGCGCCTCGGCCATCTCGTGGAGAATCGCCTCGGCGGCCTCAGCCGGGTCGGGGGCCTGGGTGATCGGGCGGCCCACAACCAGATAGCTTGCCCCCTGGCGCAGGGCTTCGGCGGGCGTGGCGATGCGTTTCTGGTCTCCGATTTCGGCTCCGGCGGGACGAATGCCGGGAGTGACCAGCACCGCTTCCGGTCCGGCAAGCGCGCGCAAGCCCGCCACCTCGCCGGGCGAGCAGACGAAGCCGCGCATCCCGGCTGTCAAGCCCATCCGGGTCAGCAACTCCACCTGTTTGGCGGGCGAGCGGCCGAGGCCGGCGGCCTTCATCTGGGCAGCGTCCATGCTGGTGAGCACGGTAACGGCCAGCAGTTCCGGCGGATCGTCCACCCCTTCCAGCGCGGCGCGCGCCGCGGTCAGCATGGCCGGTCCTCCGCCGGCGTGAAGGGTCATCATGCGAACGCCCAGGGCCGCGGCCGAACTCACGGCTCCGGCCACGGTATTGGGAATATCGTGAAGTTTCAGGTCCAGAAAGACGGAGTGGCCGCGCCGGACCAACGGCTCCACGGCGGCAGGACCGGCAGCGGTGAACAACTCCAATCCGACCTTGAACCAGCGGCAGGCGCTCTCCAATTGATCCACCAGGCGGGCGGCGGCGGCGGCATTGGGCACATCCAGGGCCACAATCAGCCGTTTGCGCGCCTCCTCCAGCGGGTCATGGAGACCTAGCACGTCTTTGCGGACCGAAACGAAGGTAGGATTGAATCGCTCTGGAACGGGCATAGCTCAATTTTAGAGGATTGCGCGTTTTCGGATCAGCGGGGATGAATATCGGCTTTGCTCCGGTGAACGAAAGTCGATATAGCT
>CAZMHC010000022.1:0-36941 GCA_964565955.1 uncultured Occallatibacter sp. | reverse complement strand
GACGTTGACGGTGGCGCTGGTCTCGGACCAGGCGGCGGAGCCAAGCAGGCAAAGGATAGAGGAGAGGGCAAGGACTGCGCGCGGCAACAGGCCAGCGAAATCCAAGCGCTGGTTCGCTTTGGCATCTTTGGTAATCGAATGCATAGTGTTCCTTTCTGGGATGGTTGATTCCGAGCGCCCGGACGCCTCGGATTTGTCGATTCAGGACAACAAGCACCCGTGTCCGGCACGGGCGACTCTAGCCCAGGACCAGGCGTAAATGTAAATCGGATTCATGCGGGACTGTATATCATGTTCATATTCATGCGAGACTTGGCTTCATACATTCCAGCGCCCATGAGATTAGTCTTTCCCGCAAAAAGTTGTCAAGAGAAAAGAAAAGCGATTTTCCTGGTCCGATGCGCAGGCCTATGCGCAAGCGGCCGGATGCGATTTCCCGATGACGCGGAGATTTCAGTGTCCCAATGTTTTTCTCCTCGGATCGGGGGAGACTTCCACCTGATCCATGTCCGACGGCCGCGCACCGCCGTCTTCGCTGTTCCTAGACTCCAAATTCCTGTCCGGGCTTGTCGAGCCGCACTATAATCGGCCCATGCGCTTTCTGGCCGATCCTCGGCATCGTGGCATCGGGTTGTTGACGGGCGGAGTGATTCTGCTGGTGGCTTTGTTCGGTTCTTTGCAGGCGTTCAATACCACGGGGGTAGGCTTTCTCAATCCGGATACCTCGGGGGAAACGCTGCTGTTTACCGGTTTGACGGTGCTGGTCTTCCTGCTGCTGATGGTTCTGTCGATGCTGCTGCTGCGGAACATTCTCAAACTGTATGCGGGGCAGAGCAGCAGCGCGGTGGGTTCGCGGTTGCGCACACGGATGGTGCTGGGGGCAGTGTTGATTGCGCTGGCTCCGGCTGTGTTCATGTTCCTTTTCAGCTTTGGCCTGATGAACCGCTCGATCGACAGGTGGTTTTCGCCGAACACCTCGGAGTTGCGCGAGGACTCGACGCGGGTGGTGCTGGAACTGGCGCAATATGTAACGACCAACGCGAGGGTGGAGGCGGAGTCGATCGCGGCCTCGGGGGCGGCGGACCGCGATCTGACGCAGCTTCAGGAAACGATGGGAACGCACCGCATCACTCTGGCGGGGGGCTTTGCGGCGGTGTACGGCAAGGACCGGAGGCTGCTGACCAGCTTTCAGGCACCGGCGGAATCGAACGCGGCCAGTTTGGTTCCGTGGCTTGATGAAGGCGAATTGGGCGCCGCCATTGCGCTGCGCGGGCCGTTGTCGTCAAATTTGCTCACGGCAGCGCAGCGCAACCCGGAGGCGATCTTCAAGACCGGGGACGTGGAGTACGCGCTGGGATTGGCGGCGACGGCGTCGGGCAAGGTGGTGGTGGTGGCGCTGCCGATGCCGCGAGGCCTGAGCCAGACGGCGATGCGCATCCGCTCGGGGGCGGCGGAGTACTGGGAATTGTTCCGCACACGCCACCGGATTCGCACCATGTTCTTCCTGGCGCTGCTGCTTATTACCGTGGTGGTGTTCTTTTCCAGCGTATGGCTGGCGGTGTTTCTATCCAAGCAGATCACACGCACGGTGGAGGCGCTGGCCGAGGCCATGGATGAGATCGCAACCGGCAACTACGATCGCCGCGTGGCTCTGGTCGGCGGCGGTGAGATGGCGGACCTGGTGCGGGCCTTCAACCGCATGGCTGCGGATCTGGATGCCATCCGCAAGCTGGCCGATAGTTCATCCGCGCAACTGACGGCGGCCAATCTGGCGGTGGAGGAGCGGCGACGGGAGCTGGAGACGATCGTCGAGACGATTCCCTCGGGCCTGGCGACATTGGACGGCGGAGGCTCGGTGCTGCAATCGAACCGCGCCTTTACCGCGCTACTGGGACTGCGCGACGACAGCCTGGTCGGGGTGAGCTTCGAAAGCCTGTTTCCCCAGGAATGCGCGGAGGAGGTGGCTTCGGTGATCCGCCGCGGGCAGCGGATGGGCGCGGCATCCACCGAGATTGAGTTTCACTGCCGGGGGAGAATCCTGCATCTGGCGATTACCGGCGCGCGGCTGGAGTTGACGCATGGCAAGCCGGGGACAGTGCTGGTGGTGGAGGATACAACGGAGTTGCTGCGGGCGCAGCGGCAGTTGGCTTGGAAAGAGGTGGCGCAGCGGGTGGCCCACGAGATCAAGAATCCGCTGACGCCCATCGCTCTTTCGGCGGAGCGGATCGGTAGGCATCTGGAGCGTGGGCAGCCGGACTCGCCAACCGTGATCCGCAAATGCAGCGAGGTGATTCTGGGCTGTGTCACCACCTTGCGCACACTTGTGGACCAGTTCTCCGCTCTGGCCCAGTTCCCCGCGCCGCAGCCACGCGCCTGCGACATGAACCGGATGGCCGAAGAGGCGCTGGCGATGTTTGCCGGTCGGCTGGACGGGATCACGGTGCGGTGGGATCTGGAACCGGGGCTGCCGCCGGTGCTGGCCGATCCGGTGGCCATCCGGCGGGCGCTGGCCAACCTCATCGATAATGCCGCCGAGGCCATGCATGGCAGTTTGCTGCGCGTACTGGGGCTGCATAGCTCGCTCAGCGAGGATGGAGCCTCGGTGGACCTGTGCGTCTCCGATACCGGGCACGGACTTACCGATGAGATCCGCGAACGGCTGTTTTTGCCCTTTTACTCGACCAAACAACGGGGCACGGGGTTGGGTCTGTCGATTGCGGCCAAGATCGTTCAAGAGCATGGCGGCAGCCTTCGCGCCGAGACCAACAATCCCAAAGGGGCGCGCTTTCTGCTGCGGCTGCCGCTGATGGAAACCGCGCCGGAGCCGCAGCGGGAGCTGGCCGAAGCGGCGGCGATCGAGTCCGAAGCAATCGCGCCGGTAAGGGGATCGCTCCAATGAATCACATCCTGGTGGTGGACGACGAGGCGGAGATTCGCTCCTCTCTGGAAGAGATTTTGCGCGAAGAAGGCTATGGCGTAGCCACGGCAGGCAATGCGGCCGAGGCCCAGGAGCGGCTGGACGACGCGGCCTACGACGTGATTCTGCTCGACATCTGGCTGCCGGACCGCGACGGGCTCGAGGTGCTCGCCGACATTCACCAGTCGCCGGCGGAGAGGCGGCCGGAGGTGGTCATCGTCAGTGGCCACGGCACCATCGAGGCGGCTGTGAAGGCCACCAAACTGGGGGCTTACGATTTTCTGGAGAAGCCGCTCTCGCTCGACCGCACCCTCATTGTGCTGAAGAACGCGGTGGAGGCGCGGCGGCTGCGCGCCGAGAACACCGAGTTCAAGCGCCAGTTTTGCGCCTCCTCGGCCTTGACCGGCGACAGCGTTCCGGTAAAGGCGCTGCGTCAGCAGATTCGGCTGATGGCGCCCACCAACGGGCGGGTGCTGATTTACGGCGAGTCGGGCACCGGCAAGGAACTGATCGCTCGCGCCATTCACGCCGAAAGTCTGCGCCGCGATGGCATCTTCGTCGAGTTGAACTGCGCGGCCATCCCGGAGGCGTATATCGAGGCGGAGCTTTTCGGCTATCGCCACGGCGCTATAGGCCAAGGCCTCATCCCTGGCTCTCAAGGAGCCCCTAGCGAAAACCGCGGCACCCTAGAGCGGGCCGACGGCGGAACGCTGTTTCTGGACGAAGTGGGTGACATGAGCCTCAAAACCCAGACCAAGGTGCTCAGCGCGCTCGACGATCAGCTTTTTACTCCCGTGGGCGGTACGCAGCCCTTGCGCGTGGATGTGCGCCTGATCGCGGCGACCAACAAGGATCTCGAAGAGGAGATCGCCAAGGGCAACTTTCGCGAAGACCTCTTTTATCGGCTCAACGTGGTCCCGTTCTTCGTTCCGCCGCTGCGCGAGCGCAAGCAGGACATACCGCCGTTGGCGCGCGAGTTTTTGGCCGAGTTCGGACGCCAGTACGGCCGCCCGCGCATCGAGATCGGCGAAGAAGCGCTCCAGGCTCTGGCTCAGTATCATTGGCCGGGCAACGTGCGCGAATTGAAGAACGTCGTCGAGCGGGTGCTCATCCTCAATCCCCGCGCCCTGCGCATAGAGCGCAAACACCTCCCTCCGCTCACTTACAAGGCGGGAACGCGCTCGACCGAGGAGTTTTCCACGCTGCAACAGGCGCGCGACGCCTACGAGCGCGAGTATATCCTCAAAAAGATCGAGGAAGCCCACAATAACATCAGCCAAGCAGCTGAGTTGCTGGGGCTGGAGCGCAGCCATCTCTACCGCAAGATGAAAGCGCTGGGGATTGGCGTACGGGAGTAAGCATTGAGAGAGCAGGGAGCCGACCTATCGAGTCAGGGCGCGACTTCGATCGTGTCGCGGACAGAACAGAGGCAGCTGTTTCGTGCCCCGGCGACTCTTGGCCTCAACGGCTGCTAGTGGTGTCCGCCACACAGATGGTCTTTCATTTTGATAGACTTTCCCTGTCACTGCCGTCAAGTAAACGCGCCAGGGTCAACGCGCCAAGATAGGGACCGATCCGCGCAGGTTCTCCCAAGCCAGGGAAAGACTGCCCTTACCTAAGCCCAGATCGGCGATCGTGTATTTGAGGTTCTCGATCGGCGCGGGCGCCTTTTCCATGCTCATCTTTACCCGTCCCAAATCCTTGGTTTTGTCGTAGACCGTGCCCCACTGACCGGTCTGCTTGTTGACGATCAGCACCCAGTTGGCGGGATCGGAGATATCCACGTAGAGGGTATAGTCGCCTTTGGGCACGGGCAATCCGCCCAGAACGATGGCATCGGTATGCAGTGCGGTGGCCGCATTGGCTCCGGCGCGCCAGACGGGGTAGGTGGGATCCTTGCCGATGCGCCCGTCCTTGCCGAAGAGTTGGCCGGCGCGACCGTTGACTCTGGGTGAGCTATAGGAGACGGTTATGACCTTGCCATCTATGGTCGCCGATTCCGTGGCGGGCGGACTGGCGGGGGGCTTTTGCTGGGCAAAGAGCGCGGTGGCGGCGATGAGAAGGCCAGTACAGACGACGAGACGCTTCATGGGTATTTCTCCTTCAGGCAAGCCTTGGTTTCGACCGGACTGCCGTGATGGGACGATTGTCGCACCGTGCGCCCCAGTTGGGGAAGTTCGGGAGTTCTTTTCCATCCGTCCAGGAATGCCGAACAGCGGAGAAACGGGAGGGACGGGGACGGTCTAGGATCGCGGATTCTCCTTGTCGCAATGGAACTCGCGCGAGAAGTGCGCCAGCTAATTTTTTGCTGCGCAAAGCCGCCGGCGGCCGTGAAGCGGGTTTCGATCAACCACTACTACGATGTGCTGTCCACGGATAACTTAGCGCCTGGCGGGGGCCGATTCCACGGCGGCGGAATGCGCAACGGCCACCCTGTCGAAGGGTGGCCGTTGTCGTCTTGCTTGGAGCAAGCGCCTTACCGTTCGGTCTTGCGCCAGTTGATGAGATCGCCCAGAGTAGTGGTCGAACTCGAGACGGGCGGCTTGTGCTGCTGTTGGTGATGCTCGGCCTTGCCGCGACTCTCGACCGGCGCGCGGCCAGCCTCGCGGCCCGCGGAACGCAGGCTGAGGCCTACCTTCTTCTCTTCCACGTTGATCTTGATGATCTTGAAATCGTGTTCGAGTCCGGTCTCGAGCTTGGAACCGCCGTCGTCGCCGGCTTCGGAGATGTGGCAGAGGCCCTCGACACCCTCGGCGATCTCGACAAAAGCGCCAAACTGCGCCGTCCGCAGCACCTTGCCGTGAACCGTGTCGCCCACCCGATGAGCGGCGAAGAAGCTCTCCCAGACGTCGGGCTGCAACTGCTTGATGCCCAGCGAGAGGCGGCGGTTTTGCGGCTCGACGCCCAGAACCACGGCCTTCACCTTCTCGCCCTTCTTCACCACTTCGGAGGGATGCTTGACGCGCTTGGTCCAACTCAGGTTGGAGACGTGAACCAGGCCGTCGATGCCGTCCTCGATCTCGATGAATGCGCCGAAGTCGGTGAGGTTGCGGACACGGCCCTCGACCACCGTTCCGGCCGGATAGCGGTCGGTAAGATTCTCCCAGGGGTTGTCGAGCAACTGCTTCATTCCCAGCGATATGCGGCGGTCGGCCGGATTCACGCTGAGAACCACGGTCTCCACTTCGTCGCCCGGCTTGACCAGCTTGGAGGGGTGCTTGAGACGCTTCGACCAAGTCATCTCCGAGAGGTGAACCAAACCCTCGATGCCCTGTTCCAACTCGACGAATGCACCGTAATCGGTGACCGAAAGAATGCGGCCATGCACGTGCGCGCCCACCGGGTAACGCTCGATCGCGTCCAGCCAGGGGTCGGGAGTCAGCTGTTTGAAGCCCAACGAAACCCGCTGCTTGTCCTTGTCGAACTTGAGAACCTTGACCTGAATCTCGTCGCCGACATTCACCAGATCGCGGGGATGCGTCAGCCGTCCCCAACTCATATCGGTGATGTGCAGCAGGCCGTCGATGCCGCCAAGATCGACAAACGCACCGTAGTCGGTGAGGTTCTTCACGGTCCCGTTGAGCACCGCGCCCTCGCCCAACTGATCGAGGGTGCCGGAGCGCTTGGCGTTCTGCTCATCTTCCAGAATTTCCTTGCGGCTGACCACCACGTTGCCGCGCTTCTTGTTCAGCTTGATGATGCGCACTTCAATCTGCTGGCCAATATAGCCGTCCAGATTTCGCACCGGGCGAATCTCAAGCTGCGAACCAGGCAAGAATGCCTTCAGGCCAACATCCACGGTCAGGCCGCCCTTGACGCGGCTCACTACCGTGCCGGTGATCGTGGTCTTGTCGGCGGCGGCCTTCTCTATCGCGTCCCAGACGCGCATCCGCTGCGCCTTCTCGTAGCTGACCAAGTAGCCGCCCTCCGGCTCCTCGCGCTCGATGACCACATCGATCTCGTCGCCAGGCTGGAACTTCACCGCTCCGGCATGGTCCAAAACCTGCTCAAGAGGCACCAGCCCCTCGGACTTCAGGCCTACATCGATCACCAAGTGCTTGTCCGTCTGCTTGATCACCGTGCCGGAGACGACTTTGTCTCCATAAGCCTCCACGGCGGCGGCCTCGGCGGCCTGCTCGCGTTCAAACGCGGCCAAGGCGGCGGAAAAATCTTCCGGCGATTCAATTCCAGGTTCGGGAGCCTTGGGACGGGCGGGCGCTTCGGCAACCGGCTTCGCCTCAACGACCGGCTCCGCGACGACGGCCTGCGCGGCGAGTTCCGATGCGGCAAGAGGCGCCGCCGCTCCGGATGCGGGCACAACTTCGGCGGCGCGCTCGGCCTCGACGACCGGCTCCGCTTCGACAAGTTCATCAATCGCAACGGGTTGGGCTTGAGCCTCGGCTTGACTCTTGGCCTCGGCTAAAGGCTTGGTTGGGGCATCGGCGTCCAATGGGGCCAATTCAACAGCATCGGTGGTCTCAGGGGTGGACGTGGATTCGTACGACGACTGCTCTTGCTCCGTCGCAGGTTCGAGGGTGAGGGTTTCCATTTCGGCGCTCAGGGTTATACTCTCGGGTTCGGGATTGAGGACGTTTGCCATCACTGCCAGCTCCGCGATTCCTAGCTCCGCGACCGAAATTGCCTGTCGCTGGGGGTGGCGCCTCGGCTGCGATTGCCGCCGCCGAAGGTAACCGAAGGCCTGCCTCCACCATCTATCCGTGACCCTGGACGCTTCCCGATGAACAATCCTACCTGCCAATTGCGCTGGCATGGAACGCGACTGATCTCCAAGGGGAACACCCGGCAGGCAACGGCTGGCTGTGGGGCGGCCGCGACTCGCCGCTGGAATCCGCGCGGCAAGCAACCACCATGAGTGTAGCAACCTCGGCTTTGCCGCGTCAATCCAGTAGCTTGCCCCCCGACCCGGCGTTTAACGCCGAACCCATTCTTTCTGTCGCATTCTGGCGACGATTGCGGTTGTGCCATCAGTCTGTTGGAGCGTTGTCTGCAAGGCGCGGCGTCGCCACCAGGTGGGTGCGCAACGGGTAAAATGCGGGAGTGACGCGATGCCGCAAGCCTTTCTCCACTGAATCTCCCTTGTCGATTTCCATCGAAGAAACCGAATGCACATCGATCCATGAAGAGACGAGGCCGGCTCTTCAGGAGAGCCGGCCCTGGTTGCGCGCGTACTTACTCGACAGACGGTGCGATGGTGGAGCTTCCGACATGAACCTCGCAGCCGGCTGTTTGGCATACGATGTTGCCGTAGCTTGTGTCCGCATCGGTCAGCGCGGTCAGGTACGAGGTTCCCGAGACCACCCATTTGCTGGCCGCGTCCATGGTCAGGCTGACGGTATTGCCAAGATCGGCGCCATTGATCGTGCCGGTCAGCTTCGAGCCGGTGCCCGATGCGTCCTCGTACAAGTAGAGGGCCGCCGTGCTGGTGGTGTCGCGGGTGGCGCAGCCCGACTCCAGGCATGTGTCGCCTACGACGATATTGCCGGGCAGAGCGGTTCCGTAGGCCTTGAGGGTTGCGTAGCCGTAGGCATTCGAATTCGACCACTGATCGTTGTAGCCGGATAGCAACAGCGTTCCGCAACTGTTGTTGATGGCCACGTCCGTAAGAGTGATAACCGAGGTTTGGTTGTACACCTCGAAGGCCGTGCAGTTACTGGCCGGATCGGTGTTTCCGCTGGTCGTATCGGAGAAATTGAAGGTGCCATTGGTCATGTAGAAGCAGTCGCCGGCATTGCAACTGGTGTTGGTCGCATCGCCGGACATACTCTGGTAGAGGAAGATGCCGCGATGCGTCGCGTTGCTGTTTGAGCTTCCGCCGCTGCCCGCGTTCAGGGTGGAATTGTACAGCTTCACAAGGTTGGCGCCCTCGATCACCACGGCCTCGGCGATGGTAGATGTAAAAGCGGCGTTGTAGGCGGTGATCGATCCGGTGGAGTAGATGCCGGCCGATTTCCCACCCTCCGCCTCGTAGGTTCCGCCGTTGATGGTGACAGTGCCGCCGCCGTTATCCGTTGCCACGATCGAACTCGATGGCCCCAGACTGGTCGCAGTTACGTTGTTGGCCACGATGGTGCCCGCGCCGGCCGCGTAAATGCCATGCTCGTTGCTGTTGGAGGTGGAAGTTCCGTTGAGCGTGGCATTGCTGATGGTCACCGTGCCGGTTCCGTAGGAATAAACCAGGTTCCCGCCGACGCCGTCCGAGGCGATGGTCCCGCCATCGATGGTCAGAACCCCGCCGTTGTAATCCAGCACCGCCGCGTCCAGACCGTACCAGCTTGAATCGCCGTCGACGGTGGTGGCGCTGGAAGAGGCGATCGTTGGATCGATCAAGGTCAGATACGACTTGGCGCCGGTAACGCAGATGGCGTTCTGATCGGAGGTCGAGGTCGTATAGCTTTGATCCGAGGCGCTGAGCGTACCGGTAGCGAGCACATCGAGACCGGTGGCATCGTCCTTAGTATAGCCGCACGCGGCTCCTGACGTGAAACTGCCCGACGTGGCCGTCGTCACCGTCACCGAAGTGGAACTCGAAGTCAGCGTGGAGTAATTGGCGGTGATGGTATGCGAGCCGACGGCCAGACTGTTGGATCCGTCCAGCGTAAGCGCGGCCACAGCCGAACCGGGAACCAGATCGGCTGTTCCAAGTTCAGTGGAGCCATCGTAAAACGTCACGGTTCCGGTGGAAGAAAGAGGCGTGACGATGGCGGCCAACGCAACGCCGGTGCCGTATGTGACTGTGGTTGGAGAGACCGAGAGCATGATGGTCGCGCTCGAAGTGGACGAGGAACCTATCGCTATATTGACGGTGCTGGAGGTGCTGGTGGAGTAGGTCGCGTCGCCGCTGTAGATGGCCTCGATCGCATGAGTTTCGACCGCGCTCAAGCTGGCGGCCAGGGAGGCGGAGCCGGAGACGATGCTGCCGGTGCCCAGTTCGGTCGATGTTGTGGTGTCGTAGAACTCTACCGTGCCGGTGGCCGCCGACGGCGTGACCGTGGCAGTTAGCGTAAAACCTGTTCCCGCGGTCGTCGAGTAGCTTGTGGAGGCCAAAGAGACAGTGGTTTCGGTCAAGCTGGGGGATGCGGAGACGGTGATCGAGAGAGCCGTCGACGTGCTGGTGGCGTAGGTGGAATTGCCTTCATAGACTGCCGTCAGCGAGTAGGTTCCAGCGGCTGAAAACGAGGTGGAAAGCGTGGCAACGCCGGAACCGATCGTACCTGTGCCCAGTGAGGTTGTTCCTTGATAGAACGTGACCGAGCCGGTGGCCTCCGAGGGCGAAACCGTGGCAGTCAATGTGACGCTCTGGCCGGTCGTTGGAGTAGTGGTCGAAGGAACCAAACTGGTGGCTGTGGAAGTCAGGCTAGCCGCGCTGACGGTAACTGTGACAGCGCTGGAGGAGCTGGTGGCGTAAGTGCTCGTGCCCTCGTAGGTGGCCGCGATGGTGTGCGTTCCGGCAGCGCTGAACGAAGTGGAGAGCGTCGCTGTGCCGGAACTCAGCGTCCCTGCGCCAAGTTCCGTTGTCCCGTCGTAGAAGATGACGGTTCCAGTGGCAGCCGTGGGCGAGACCGTCGCGGTCAGCGTGACGGTTGCGCCTTCAGCGGGCGTGGTCGTGGAAGCTATCAGGGTTGTAGTCGTGGCGGTCGCCTTCCAGAAGCTGCCGCAGCCGGCCAGCAGTGAGGCGATTCCAAGCATGACGAGCATCATCGCCATTCCAGTGCCGAAACATTTATTCTTCATAGAGTCTCCTTGCGCAAAACATTCACAGTTGGGGGAATGAGAGGGAAGATTGCCCGAAGCGACACGCACGAGTTCGGCAGTGTCCTCATCCGAGGCAAGTTGGAACGTGGATAAAGCGCTCGAATTGGCCGCTTCTCGACGTCTTCTTCCCTCTCATCGGCATCGCCGGATCTGGGGTTCCGCATTTGGCGATGCCTTTCTCAAGCCGGCGCTCCTTGCGGAAATCGGACGGAACGAATCTCCATCGCCACTGAACGCCGGCAAGGACCGCAACGGTTCCTCGCGTAATGAGTAGCGGAATCTCACGCGGCCGATTACACGCGGAGACGCTTTTTCGAGGGATTTCAATCCGCGAGCCATCGTGGCCGCGATCGGCGGAATAGAATCGATAGGAAAGAGAGAAACCGGCGCTTGTCTTCGGCATTCCATCGTATGGCGTGTGTTCTTTCCGCTCTCTGCGCTTGTTTGGGTACGGAAGCTCAAGCAACTGACCGGCCGGCCGCGCCCAACGCGACACAGATCGAGCAGGTGCCCAGAGTTCCCGGCATCGGTACGCTCTTGCACGGTGTGAATGCGGGTGTAACGTTTTCAGGAGTGCACGATTCTTCGATCGGCTGGTACACCGTCGCCACGCCGGCCATGAGCTACACATATTCACGCCACTACGCGGCCGACGTCAGCTTCTCGATCTATCCTTCGCGCGAGGTGGTGGACGATGTGCGGAACGTGGACCCGGGCGCGCCGCCCACCCAGCAACTTGTTCTCGCGACCGGAGAATTGAGCGACACCTTTATCGGGCTGCATGGCGCCTTCAACGCTCGCAAGCTGCGCAACACAGCCACGGCTTCCTTCACCCTTCCAACCGGGGACAATGCGGAAGGTCTTGGCGCGGGCAAACTCACTTTCGACTTCAGCGATCGTCTGGAGTTCCAAGCGCGGAAAACCAGCCTGTTGCTGGACATCGGCGCGGGCAATTCGTCGGGGCTCTTCAATCGCATGGTGACAAACAACTACACCTCCATTGGCCCTTTGGCGCACTTTCAGCAGGGCGTCGCGTTCTGGCCGTTCCGGCTCGGCTACATTCAATCCGTACTCTACGAACAGATTCCTATCGGCGACCAGACGGTATACACCAACCCAGGTCCGCCCGGCTCTCCGGGAGCGACTGTTGTCTTCGGCAACGGCCTGGGCCATGACAGCGGAGTTACGACCGCCGTAGGTATTCCACTTGCATCCAATCTGACGCTTTGCGGCTATTACAATCGCAGCTTCGTGCAGAGCCTAGATACAGTTTCGGTTGGCATCACGTATGTGCTGCGCGGCAGGGCGGAGATGAAGAAGCCGTCGATGATCGACCGGGCGCTGCGTGAAGCCGAGACCGCCGATTCGCCGGCGCATTATTGATTCGGCAGCTTCTCCAGCTTCGCAATCTGATCGGCATCCATCTCCGAGCGGATTTGCAGGAGCGTCTGAGAGGTCGCTTTCTGCAGTGCAGCTCGTGCCTGGTTCACGGCATCGATGGCGGAAAAGACGCGCGCCTTGTCCGCGCTTGAATCCTTGTTGAGCTCGTCGAGCTTCTTCTGCTCGTTGAGAAAAATCTTGTAACTGGCAAGAATCGCAGGCTTGTTGGCATTGAAGATGTCGTCCATTTTCCGCTGTTGCGCCTTGCGAAGGCCAATGGCCTGAATCACCGACTTGTCGTCCCACCAGCGTCCGACCGGACCGAATCCCAGACTGGAGTGCGGTGCACCGCCGGACCCACGCGGGGGCTGAGAGCCGCCGGAAGCCCCGCCAGGACCATAAGGGCCGGAGCCAGGCGCGCCGGCCGGCGGCGGTCCAGGCGGCGGTACGCCCGGTGAGCCACCTGGGGGCTTGCCTTGTGCCCTGGCGCTCCATCCCGCAAAAGCGCCAAGGAACAGAAAGACCACTGCGATCCTGAACCGCCGCGAGATCATCGCTTCCTCGATTCCGGCCGCGCCCTGGATCGAGAGTGCGGCGCCTCCAAAAGATTGTATTCATCGATGGATGGCTTCTCGCCTTGGCTGATAGCCACATTGACCGATCGAAGAAGATCGTTGTCCTGGGCAATCCGCGCTTCGCTATCCCCTTGTTGTAGATCGGAAACTGTTGCGTTGTTCTTGAAATACGATTGGCGGTTCCAGGTGGGAATTCCGATTGCAATCAGAAGCGCGGCGGCCAACGCCCAACTCAACGGCGAAGTCGCAACCCGTCGCACACTCGATCTGGGAGCGGCCCGGCGGCTAGCGAATGGCCTGGCTTCGCTCCAGGCCAATGATGCCCGATTGAAAGCGTCTATTCCGGAATGAAATTCATTCACCCGGCTGTTGCAAACCGAACACGCTGCAAGATGCGCGCGAGACTCCGGCGAACCCAGACCGATCAGAAGATCGTCGAACGCTTCCTCCGATAGATGTGCCGACCGTTCGCGTGTCATATCGTCCTTCCAAGCCGGCCGCGCACCGCGGTGAGAGCGCGATGCAGATGCGTCCTCACCGTATTCACCTGCATTCCCATGGCATCGCTAATCTCCGCGACTTCCATCTCCTCGGTGAATTTCATGAGGAAGACAGTGCGCTGGTTGTACGACAGAGTTTCAAGAACGCGCGCAAGCTGCTTGACCTTTTCCTTGGCCTCCAGTTGGGCTTCGGGGTTCGAGCCGCTGGCGGGAAGAAAGGAAGCCATTTCATGCACATCGATCGCAGTGGACTCGACCTTCTTCCAGAACTTGTATCTCTCCGTCCTCCGGTGATTGTGCAGCAAATTGATCGCAATGCCCGTGAGCCAGGTTCCAACGGCACACTCTCCACGAAATCTTTCCCTGCAATTGTAGGCGCGCAGCAGCGTATCCTGGGCAATCGTCTCAGCGAGGTCGGGGTCTCCGGTGGAGTAGGCGACAAAGCGAATGAGCCTGGCCCGATAACCTCTTGCCAGCGCGTCGATATCATCGAGCTCGCAAATGCGCCTTGCCCTCCCCCGTACGCTCGATTATATCTTCGCTTCCGGGGCCATGCCCATCTCGTAAAGTTTGCCGCGTATACCGCCATTCGACCGCCTGCTCTTTCCGTGGATAACAAACGCCGGGCAGATGTCAACACGCGCCTTGCATTAGAACTTGTCGCGAACCGGAGCCGCCCGGCGGAATTGCCAGATTAAGTTCCCGCAGACTGAGTAGCGGCCTTCCGCGACATTGATTACATCGTCTCCAGATTTTTTGTCGGCCGACCAGGCCCGCCGAATTGAAGCAGCTCTAGTGGTATGTCTCGCTAATTGCATCTATTGTCAGCGATCCACAACGATCAGGAGGTGTTGGCCCGCATTCCCCTCAGGGGCTAAAGCCCATTGATTTTGCGGACTTTATGTACGGGCTGAAGCCCGTACCCTTCAAAACGGATAAACGACTGTCTGCGTGAGACACACCACTAGATGTGCGTCGTGCATAGCGTTTTGCCACGGCCGATACCGCGGCTTTTCTGGGCAGTCTTCGCACAGGGGCGCGCAGGCAGTAATCCTGTTGGCGGCTCATAGCAGGACTTCTATATCAGTACCTTCGTCCACGAATTCGTCGAGTCATTGCGATTCTTGGATGTGGGGACGAGGCGCTTGGCCGACCACCAGGACAGATCCAATCCGATGATTCCAGACTGCCCAAATTGGGTCTACAGCCTGGTCCGCCGTTGTCATGCCCCCGGCCGTTGTCATGCAAAAAGCGTCCCAGAGGCCAAATCCGACGGAATACGCTAACAACACGGACGGAGCGGAAATCACCCAGCTACCTATTTTCTATGATTTGCGAATGAAATGAGGAAGATGCAGAAAGGTCTGGCGGAGAGAGGGGGATTCGAACCCCCGATAGAGCTTTTGACCCTATAACGGTTTAGCAAACCGCCGCCTTCAGCCGCTCGGCCATCTCTCCTGATCCAAGTAGATTATAGCGGAAATTGCGCGGGGGAGCGCAAAGCATTGATCGTTCTCAGGGGCGATCGCGTGAAGAAAAGGCGAAGAAATACTGACAGGTATGCAGGAAGGCACTTTCGCTAACTTGTATAGGCTGTTTTTCTATCTTCATGGGAGGTTACATAGAGACAGCGGGCAAAATTCGGTTGGCAGATGTGTACGTTTCGATCGCGGAATCTAGATGTGGGATCGCCGCCAATCGGCTGCAAAGCACTCCAAGTGCGCAGACAGGTATAACTTTGGGATAGTTCTGATCCTCTTCCCTCTTGCGTTTACGGCGCCTTTAAGCCGCCGCCCGCTGTAAACCTGGGTTACGCCATGATCTTAAGCCTGTCTGAGTTCATTCGACGCTGGAAAGACGGCGAGTTGACCGAGCGCGCGGGCTCGCAGACGCATTTCATCGATCTGTGGCCAACCTCTACGCGCTCTGCGACAATTGACACTACCGCAGAGAGGTATCCTCGGGCGCTGGAAGCTGAGAATCTCAAGGCGTGGTTTAGCCAAATTTGAAAGAAGGAAGATAGATGGCGCTACAACGGAACCGCGAGGAGGTGATCAATACTCAACTCGCAATCCTTATTTCGAGCCTGGGCGTGATGGCGGACGCGGAGACGATCCACGTTCATGGCAAGCAACGCCCCGACGTTCTGTTTGAAATGCGGGGACTGCGCGTCATTATCGAAGGGAAATATGCCGATCACCCCAACGCGGAAGGGGTCGTTCTCGACGATGCCCGCAGGCGGGTTGACAGTGGAATCGCGCATATAGCGGCCGCCGCGGTGTATCCCGTCGCTCTCCGCAACACTTCGACGGCGAAGGTTTTGGACAAACTCCGCGCCTCTCAGTTGAAGTACAGAATTGTCTCCGAGGCTCACCGGACAAACGACTGGTTCGAGGGCGATCCCGCATCCCTGTTGAACGCTCTTCGCCACGCGCAAGAGTATCTCACAAAAGACGATATAGTCGAGCGTACCGCGAAATCCCTCTCCGGTCATTTGACTGGCGTGGCGAAGTTATGGATGGGCCAGAAGGGAGCCTGCGATCGGCTCTGCGAGATTCTTGGAATCACCCCGCCGGATGGGGAAACCCAGGTGAAGGCGCAACAACGAAGAGAAACCGCGGCAAAGGTCTCCGCGCTGGTGCTCGCCAACGCTTTCATCTTTCAGGAGCATCTTACTGGAACGGACGGGCGTATTACTTCGCTGCGAACGCTGGATAGAGATGAAGATCTAGTTACTTCGACTGCGAAACATTGGCGGTGGATATGGGAAACCATCAATTACGTTCCGATCTTCCAGCTTGGCGAGCGTATTCTCAATGAGCTTCCCTGTAGCGTGAATTCCACCATCGCTACCCGCTCTCTGCTTACGGAAGCTATCTCGATCTGTTCCAATCAGGCGGCTCTTCGGCACGATCTGATGGGCCGAATCTATCATTGGCTTCTGCACGAGGCCAAGTATCTGGGAACTTATTACACCTCGGTCTCCGCCGCAACGCTTTTGTTGAACCTGACATTTGCCGCGAAATGGAAGCAGGATTTCAGCATTCCGGCAGAGCTGGCAGGCTTCAAGGTTGCCGATCTGGCTTGCGGCACGGGAACGCTGCTGATGGCCAGCGCGCAGGCGCTCACGGACGTCTATATCCGCTCTCGGGCAGAGCGGGGCCTTCCACTTGACCACAAGGATATGAACATATTGCATCGCACGCTGATGGAGTGCATTCTCCACGGCTACGATGTGCTTCCCACCGCGCTGCATCTTACCGCTTCGACTCTGGCGATGCTAGCGCCGGAGATAACTTTCTTGCGCATGGGCTTGTTTGTCATGCCGCTTGGCATGGACCACGGCATCGCCAAACTTGGAAGCCTGGATTTCCTCACGACCAACGAGATTCACACGCAGATGACGCTCGACAACACGCAGACTGAGGCGATCCGCGCCGGCGTCACATCTTCCTATGCAACCACGGCAAATATCCCGCCTCTTGACTTATGTGTCATGAATCCTCCGTTTGTCCGCAGCGTCGGCGGCAATCTTCTCTTCGGCTCCATGCCCGATGAGCGGGGAAAGATGCAAGCCGAGCTGAAACAGCGAGTTAAAAAGATCGGAGCCAGTTCGACGGCAGGATTGGGAAGCGTCTTTGTCGCATTGGCAGACCGATGGCTCAAACCGGATGGACGACTTGCGTTTGTGCTGCCGGCCGCGCTTGCTTCCGGCGAGGCTTGGGGCGATACGCGCAGTTTGATCGCCGAGAAGTACCACCTGGAGACAGTCGTATCAAGCCATGACGCGGAACGCCCTAATTTTTCTGAAAACACGGACCTTTCCGAGATATTGTTTATCGCTCGAAAGCGAGAGAGCGCGGAAACAGATGCTCGCACAACTTATATAAGCCTTTGGCGCAACCCGCGTTCGATTCACGATGCGCTCGACCTGGCGAATCGTATCAATCTCGCCGAGGAGCCAGTCACAGTGGAAGGAGCCGGACTGAGCACCATTCGACGGCCAAGCGGCAAACTCGGTGAGATGATCTCACTTCCCGCTGCACATGGAACGGAGAACTGGACGGGGACGCTGTTTGCGCAGAGCGAACTGCTGCGCGTTTGCTGGAGTTTAGAGCGGGGTGTTCTCAGGGTTCCGGGCGGCAATCCAGCCATTCCGCTGCCTCTGTGTTCTCTCGATTCTCTTGGATCGCTTGGCCCGGATTGCAAGCGTATCCACGAAGGATTCAAAGTCACGAGAGACGATTGGACTCCTTACCCGGCCTTTTGGAATCACGAATCCGCCAAAGTTCTTACCATCCATCAACAGCCGAATGCCCGGTTGTCAGCGTGGCTGGAATCCCCGCGCGGACCAAACTATGGAGCGCATTTGTGGGAACGAGCGGGAGATATATTGTTGGCGGAACGTCTTCGTTCCAATACCCACCGCGTTCTTGCAATCGGTTTCGAGAAGGAAGTGCTTGGAAATACATGGTGGTCACTGAAGTCGCAAGACCTAACTTCTCAGCAACGGAAAGCCTTGTTATTATGGCTGAATAGTTCGCTAGCAATCCTGCTGTTTTTCGGGCGGCGAGTTATTACTCAGGGGGCATGGATGAAAATGAAGCAGCCAGCCTGGGAAACAATGCCAGTTATCGATGTGCGTACGCTTTCATCGAAGCAACTCACGAAACTTGCAAAAGTCTATGATTCTCTTTCGACCGAGCGACTGGATTCGATTTCGCATCTGAAGACAGACGCTGTGCGTATCCAGATAGATCAAGCAATCGGCAGCACGCTCAAAATACCCGATCCCGTTTTTGTACGCGAGCTTCTAGACCGGGAGCCTGGATTGAGCGCGAACGAGATAGCGCCACGGGCCGGGCGGGCAGGGTTCCCCGATGAAGACGATAATGAAGATGCGCAAGCGGACCTACCGGTCGAGGGCTAGACAGGCGAACAACTCAAGCGTTCAGTCGAGGCGCCGGCGGAGGACAAAATCGACGGGGATGATCTTCGCATCCTGACCGCCGGTATCGGTGGGGGGGATGTGCTGGGCGAGACGGCTTTCGGCGGTGTGGGCATTGGCGAAATCCAACTCCAGGCGGGGGGACTCGACGCCGTTGACGCGTTCCTTCCACTGAACATTGCGCCGGAAGGGCCGCTGTTCGCCGGGGCGGGAGATGTCGGTGACCTGGACGTAGATGTCGATGCCGTCTTTGCGCTTGGCGGCCCAGGCGTTCTCCAGATCCTTGTAACTGCCGCAGCGGTTGGCCCTCCAGTTTTGGAGGCTGAGATTGACGGCGCCACCGGGCGCGCCGAAGCGATTGCCGATCAGATGGCCGGCGTCGTCGCCGGTGCCGCCGGCAACTTTTTTCTGTTCGGAGGAAGAGCGATAGGTGCTCACCTGGTCGGGCATCCCCAGCCATCCGCTGGCTTGTTTGTAGGTCATGCCGTTGCGGGTAAAGGTTACAAAAGTATACTGGCCGCGTATATCGACTCCGTTCGCCATTTTCGCAACTCCTTGCGCCCAGTATACCGGCGTCGGCGATCGCGTGGCGCGGCGCTGGCGGCCCTACGCCGGATCGCCAAAGACGCGCACCCCGGCAGCCCTCGCGGCTTTCCGCCAACTGCCGGTCGAAGGTGGCCAAGGCCCTGCCGGTTCGCAGCGCTAACTCCGGATAGGTGGAGCCGTAGCTTGTAAGTTTGCATGCGTGGGCCAGGGTCAAAACTGTGGACTGAACCGCCGACGGCCGCGCCGCGTCCTCGGCAATCGGCAACCCATTCGATCTTCTCTTGGATCGACTCGCCGGACCGCGCAAATTACTCCACCAACGGCAAGAAGCGGCGCATCTGTTCGTCATATTGCTCGATTCTGCCACTGAGAATGTCGTAGTACCACCCATGCACGGTGAGACGGCCATCGACCGCGGCGCGGGCCACGGCGGGCTGGGCGCGCAGATTGAGCAACTGCGCCACCACGTTGCCGCGAATGAGCGCGGCCAGTTCGGCGTGTTCGCCGTCGGCAGGGTCGGGCGGCTGGCGGTGGGAGAAGGCGGCCTCCGCATGGCTTAGCCAACGGCGCGCCTTGGGCAGACGCTCCAAATCGTTGCGTTCCAGCGCGGCTTTCATGGCGCCGCAGTCGGAGTGGCCGCAGAGTATGGCGCTCTTCACCTTGAGCACCTCGACGGCGTACTCGATGGTAGCTGTCACGCCGTCCACCTCGCCTGCGGCGATGGGCACAATATTGCCGGCGTTGCGGGCGATGAACAGGTCGCCGGGGCCAGTTCCGAGGATCAGGTCGGGCACCACGCGGGAGTCCGAACAGGTGATGAAGAGCCATTCCGGCGCCTGTCGATCGGCCAGCAACTTGAATTGGTCCTTCCTGCCGGGAAAGACCGCGGTCATAAAGCGCCTGTGCCCCTCGATCAACCGATCCATCTACGCCTCCGATGCGGCCCACGTAGGAGTGTATGCCGCCTTTGCCAGCGTACCTCAACGGAGCGGCAGGGCGTGTATTCTGTGGTTTGACGCGCAGTAGATATGGAGTTTGAAAGAGATACATGGACGTTCTAAAGCGGCTTTTCGAGCAGCATTACCGGTTGCCGGCCGAAGAAGCGCAGCCGCTTCACGGGAATCTCGGCGCTTCGGGGCGGGTTATCGTCCGGCTAACCGGCGGAGGATTCAGCGCCATCGGAATCCTGTACCCGGGAAGGGAGGAGAATGTAGCTTTTCTTGAGTTCTCCAGGCATTTTCGCCGGCATGGATTGCCGGTGCCGGAGATTTACGGAGAGGATTTGAGCCAGGGCGCCTACCTCGAAGAAGACCTGGGAGACACAACGCTCTTCGGATTTCTCGGCGCCAATCGCGACGGCGAGTCCATCGCGCCGCCGGCGATCGAGGCGTATCGCAAAGCGGTGGCCGCATTGCCTCGTTTTCAGGTCGAGGCAGGCCGCGATCTGAATTACAAAGTATGTTATCCGCGATCCAGTTTCGACCGCCAATCCATCGCCTGGGATCTGAACTATTTCAAGTATTATTTTCTGCGGCTGGCCGGCGTTCCGTTCAATGAACAGGCGCTGGAGCGCGATTTCAGTCGTTTGACCAAGTTCCTACTGGGCGCCAGCCGCGATTATTTTCTCTATCGGGATTTTCAATCGCGCAATGTCATGCTGCGCGACGGGCAGCCGTTTTTTCTGGACTACCAGGGCGGCCGCAAAGGCGCGCTGCAATACGACATTGCTTCTCTTTTATACGACGGCAAGGCCGATCTGCCGCCGGAGTTGCGCCAGGAGTTGCTCGACTGCTATCTCGACTGCCTGGGCCATTTTATCGAGTTAGATCGGGAAGCGTTCATGGAGCATTATTACGCTTACGTATACGTTCGCATCCTGCAGGCCCTGGGGGCTTACGGCTTTCGAGGGTTTTACGAGCGCAAGGCCCATTTTCTACAGAGTGTGCCGTATGCGCTGAAGAACCTGCGCTGGCTTGCCTCGCACGTCAAGCTACCCGTTGCCCTGCCGGCGCTTATGGAGGCACTCGACGGCATTTCGGCATCGGAGCAATTGCAAGGACTGGCTTCTTCCACCGGGGGTTTGACTGTGCGGATTTTCAGTTTCAGCTTCCACCGGCAAATGCCCGCCGATGAGACTGGGAATGGAGGCGGATACGTCTTCGACGCGCGCAGCCTTCCGAATCCTGGACGGGAAGAGCAGTTTCGGGAGTTGACCGGCAAGGACGCGGCGGTAATCGAGTATTTGAGCCGGGAGGAGAGTGTGCATCGGTATCTTGCCGGCGTTCTCGCGCTTGTGGATGCAAGCGTGAGCAGCTATCGGCGCCGCGGCTTCAAACACCTGATGGTGTCGTTCGGCTGCACCGGCGGCCAGCACCGCTCGGTGTATCTTGCGGAGCAGTTGGCGAAGCATCTGTGGGGCAGCGACGGAGTGGAAGTGGCGGTTCGGCATATCGAAATGGAGAAGATGGGCAAATGAAGGCTATGATTCTGGCCGCCGGGCTGGGGACGCGCCTGCGACCGCTCACCAACGATCGACCGAAGGCGCTGGTCGAGGTTGCCGGGCGAACGCTGCTGGAGATCGCCCTCCGCCGGCTGCGCGCCTTTGGAGTACGCGAGGTTATTGTCAATGCGCATCATTGCGCGGATATGATTGTCGAGTACTTGAAGGGCCACGACGGCTTCGGGATGCGGATTGAAGTCTCGCGCGAGGAGGTCTTGCTGGACACCGGCGGCGGCTTGAAGAATGCCGCTCACTTCTTTCTCGAGGCAGGCGGCTTGCAAGAGCCGTTCCTGTTGCACAATGTCGATGTTATCAGCACGATCGATCTTGGGCGCATGATGCAGTTTCACACGGAACGGGACGCGCTGGCCACTCTTGCGGTTCAAGACCGGGAGAGTTTGCGGCAACTGCTCTTTGACGAGCATGGCCAGCTCTGCGGTCGTCGGACGGGGCGCGCCGCGAAGGCGGAAGAGATAGAGGATGAATTGGTTTGCCCGGCCCATGAGGCACAGGCGCTGGCCTTTTCCGGCATCCACGTCCTTTCTCCCGGCATCTTTGCGAAGATGGAAGAGGAAGGAGCGTTTTCCATCATCGCTGCCTATATGAATCTGGCGGCCAAGGGAGAAAAGATCGTCGCCTTTCGCGCGGATGAATGTTATTGGCGCGATCTGGGCCGGCCGGAGGCCATCCTGCAAGCCGCTCGCGATGTGGAGAGCGGAAAGTGCTCGATAACTTGACGCGGCGGCCCCGGCCAGCGAGACTGTCACCGCGATACACTGGAAGGTGCAAGGAATCGTTGAGGATATATGTTTGAGAATCTGACGGAAAAGCTCCAGCGCGCCTTCAAGAGCCTTCGCGGGCAAGGTACGCTCAGCGAAGAAAACATCGCCGACGCGCTGCGCGAGATTCGCGTGGCGCTGCTCGAGGCCGACGTCAACCTGAACGTGGTGCGCGACCTGATCGAGCGGATTCGCGTCAAGGCCGTGGGCGCCGAGGTGCTCACCGCACTTTCGCCCTCCGAGCAGGTCGTCAAGATCGTGCGCGACGAGCTGATCGCCATGCTGGGCAAGGACACGGCGCGCTTCAAATTCGCCTCGCAGCCTCCCACGGTGATTCTGATGGCCGGACTGCAAGGCTCCGGCAAGACCACCACCAGCGGCAAGCTGGCCGCATGGCTCAAGAAGGGCGGGCACCGGCCCCTGCTGGTTTCGGTGGACGTGTATCGCCCCGCCGCCCGTGAACAACTCAAGGTCGTCGCCAAGTCGATTGAAGCCAAGCTCTACGAGGGCGACTTGAAGGGCGAGGCGGCCAACTCCTCCCTGGTCGAACGCCTGGCCAAGGAGGCGCGCCGCGAGGCCGTCATTCTGGGTTGCGATACGCTGATCGTGGATACCGCCGGTCGGCTGCACATCGACGAAGAACTGATGGGCGAGATGGAGCGTCTGAAAAAGCTGCTCAACCCTTCGGAGATTCTCTTCGTCGCCGACGCCATGACCGGCCAGGATGCGGTCAACTCCGCCGCCGACTTCCACAAGCGGCTGGGCCTCACCGGAGTCGTCCTCACCAAGATGGACGGCGATGCTCGCGGCGGCGCGGCTCTGTCGATTCGTGACGTGACCGGCCAGCCCATCAAGTTCCTCGGCGTGGGCGAAAAGCCGGACGCCTTCGAGCCGTTTCATCCCGACCGCATTGTCAGCCGCATCCTGGGCATGGGCGACATGATGTCGCTCATCGAGAAGGCCGAATCGACGCTGGACCGCAAGAAGTCCGAGGACTTCGCCAAGAAGGCGCTGCTCGGCGACGGCTTTACGCTCGAAGACTTCCGCGACCAGTTGCGCCAGATCAGGAAGCTCGGCTCGATGGAGAGCATTTTGAAGATGATGCCCTCGGTGGGGCCGTTTGCCGGGTTGCAGCAGGCCTCGAAGAATGTGGACGAAAAGCAGTTCACGCGCCTCGAAGCCATTATCAACTCGATGACCCCCAAGGAGCGCCGCAACCACGAGATCATTAGTGGCTCGCGGCGCAAGCGCATCGCCAAAGGCAGCGGCACAGAGGTGCAGGACGTAAACCAGTTGCTGCGCCAATACGCGCAGATGAGCAAGATGTTCAAGCAGATGGGCAAAGGCGGCCTCGCCAAGCAGATGCTCCGCGGCGGCATGGGTTCGCTGGGCATGGGCGGCAAACAACGGTTTGGACGGTAAGCAGCGCGCTGGAAGATAGTTTCTGATTCTTTGCTCACTGCATTGTCATCCTGAGCGAGCACCAACCTAGGGATGTCATCCTGAGCGAGCGAAGCGAGTCGAAGGACCTGCGGTTGCTTTTACTTCTCTCAGGAGTAACACAAAGGAGGACGGAATGCGAAAACTGACAGTGAAGAACTTTTCGGTTATCAGAGAAGCCGAGCTTGAGTTTGGCAAAATCACCGTCCTCATCGGCCCGCAATCGAGGGGCAAGAGCTTGCTGTGCAAGCTGGCGTATTTTTTGAGCAAGCGACTACTTGAATTAGCAGTTGATTCTATCTCTGTTATTAGGTCTGAAAACGAATTTAAGAATTTGGCAATAGGTGAATTTGCTGAACGTTTTCCAGTAAGTGTGTCAGGGACAACATACAGTATAGAATTTGAGGCAGGGAATTATTCGATTAGAATATTGGGGCGGGTAGCCGACAATGTTGGCACATCAGCATTAGGTGTCAAGCAAGACACCATCATTAATCTTGAGTTTTCCGAGCAGTTTTCAAAACTCTATGCTTTCATGATCGATCAGGTACGAAATGGGATTTCAGGTGGAACCTCTGAAATCATTCAGAAGAATGAAAGATGGACGAAACTCAATCTGCTACTATCCGATGGATTTGTTATTCAGTCGTTATATGCTCCGGCCGAGAGGGCGTTCTTCACAAATACTACTCTTGGATTCAAAGAACGCAGGAACCCTGACATTGATCCTGTTATCGATGAATTCGCAGCCGAGATTACTTGGGGAAGACCTTGGAGATATGAAGGTGATTTCGCTACACGGGATAATGATGTCCTCGACAGTGTCAAGCAGACAATGGATAAAATTGCAGACGGCGAGGTCAAGATGGACGGCAATCTTCCAAGGTTCAATGCATTCGATGGCAGAAAAATATCCCTTAGCAATTTGTCGTCTGGCACACAGGGAATGCTACCACTATTCAATATTATCGGATTTCTGGCTCACCATCAGCAACAGAGCGAACTACATTTTCAGAGTACTGGTTACTCACTGCCCAGGGAAGCGGTCGTGCTTACCAAGAAGCTCGTCTATGTAGAAGAGCCGGAGTCCAATGTTTTTCCATCAACCCAGTACGAGCTTGTCCGTCTATTCGCATGGCTCAGCAGTACACCAACTCTGGATTTCTCGTGGGTGATCACCACCCATAGCCCCTACATTCTTTCATCCTTCAACAACCTGATCGAAGCCGGACAAGTGGCCAAGTCAAAGCCTGAATTGAAGGATGAAGTCGCCAAGATCATTGAAGAAAAGTATTGGATCAAGGACGGCGACTTCAAAGCCTATGCCATCGAGGAGGGCGTTCTCAAGTCCATTGTTGCGGAAGACACAGGCCTTGTGAGCAGCAATTATCTCGATCAGGTCTCGGAGACAATCGGCACACAATTCGATGAACTGTTGAGGCTCGCGTATGCCGAATCCTGATCCGACCTTGCAGCCTTGCATTAGCGAAAAGAGCGACTCCAAAATCACCGTCAAAGCAAGAGGAACTGGCCAGAAAGCCACGTTCGATAATTCAGCCAAGTCCACAATCAAGATCGTGGATGTAGATTGCTGGATTGCTGCTTCGGACGTGTTGAAAGCAGACTACATTGTGTCGAAGCCAGGCATAGTCGATGTCATCGTTGAATTGAAGGGGCAAGACACGGATCATGCTGCAAAACAGATTCTCTCCACTTTGGCGAAGTGGAAATTGGCTCCGCCATTCTCGGCCAGTTTCGGCGGCTTGATTGTTTTCACACGGAGTCCAGAGAAGTCCGCGACCAACTCTGACCTCAAAGCGCGTCTTCTTAAAAAACATGGCCTCTGGCTCGAAATGGATAAGAATAATCATCCCGCATACCCATTCGAGAAGTTTCTTATCAAGAAAAGATGACCACTCTCCAGGACCAACTCGACGAGATCACCGCTAACACGCGGCAGTTGGTGCAGGCGGAGCGGCTGGCTGTGGGTGAGCGGGCGGTTGCGGAGTTATTCGCTACCGGCATCGAGGAGCGCATTCTGCCGGCGGGCGCGCTGGCGCCGGAGTTTGCGCTGAAAGATGCGAGCGGCCGCATGGTGCGCAGCAAAGATATGCTCGCTCTGGGGCCGCTGTTTCTCAAGTTCTTTCGCGGGCGGTGGTGCTCTTACTGCGTCACCGAACTGGAGGCTTGGCGCGACTTATACGGCGAGATACGCGAGCGCGAGGCGCTGATGGTGGCCATCGGCCCGCAGACCGAGCGGCAGAACGACTTCATGGCCGGGCAGCATGAGCTGCCGTTTCCGGTACTCGGCGACCCAGGCTGCGCGCTGGCCGAGCAGTTCGGCTTGGTTTATACCGTCCCGGAGTATCTGCGCAGTTATTATCTCTCGATCATGGTCAACGTGCCCTATGTCAACGGGGAAGCCAGCTGGCGCCTTCCCCTGCCCGCAACTTATATCATCGCAAGAGATCGGAAGATCCTCTTTGCCGAAGCGCACGCCGATTTCCGCGTTCGCCCGGAGCCGAACGAGGCACTTGCCGCGCTGTTCGGCCACGTCCGAAGATAACTCGCTCGCTATCTATTCGGCAGGGTGCGATTCTCGTTGCTTGCAGCGGCGTCGCTCAATCGTTCCTGTGCCGCCATTGCCGCGCCAGGTCTTCGGCGGCTTCGGGCCAATCGGGAAACTCGAACTGGAAGCCGACTTGGAGCAGGCGGCTAGGAACTGGACGACAACTGTTCAATGCCAATTCCGCCTCGGTGCGCAGAAAGAACGCCCCAATACGGATGGCCAACGACGGGGCGGGCAGTCCGTTGGGCATATCCAAGGCATCGCGCAGCGCCTCCATGAACGCGCGGTTGGGCAATGGATTTGGGGCGACGAGATTGACCGGGCCGCTGAGGTCCGGGCGGGCGATGAGAAACTCCACGGCGCGCGCGTAGTCGTCCTCGTGAATCCAGGGGACAAACTGGCGTCCACTGCCTTGCGCGCCGCCCAGGCTCATCCGCACCAGATTGCCGAGCACGGCAAAGGCATTGCCGGGCGCGGGGCTGAAGACGACGGCGCTACGCAAGGCGATTTTGCGGGTGCGCGGGGTTTCCGTCTCGAAGAACGCGGCCTCCCAGTCCCGGAGTACGCGGGCGATGAAGCCGCGCGAACGCCGCCAGGGTTCGGCTTCCAGCACGTCGCCGCCCTCCAGCGCGCTCGATTCATCCAGCGGCAGATCGACTCCGTTTGGATCGAGAGCGCGCTTGTAGATGGTGGCCGCCGAGGCGTTCATCCAAAGTTTGGGCGGGTCGGCAAGCTGGGCGATGGCGCGGTGGAGCAGGCACGTGGAGAGAATGCGCGACGCGTAGATAGCCTTGCGATTCTCCAGGTTGTGACGGCAATGGATGCTGCGCCCGGTCAGGTTGATGCAGACGTCGGCTCCCTCCAGATGCTCGGTCCAGGGGCCTTCGTTCTCGCCGTCCCAGTGCACCGTCTGCCAGGGCGCGGCGTAGGGACCGCGAGTAAGCACGGTGACAAGATGGCCGCGCTCCTGAAAATGCCGCGCCAGCATCCGGCCCACCTGGCCGCTGCCGCCGGGAAGTACGATGCGCAGAGGGCGGGAGTGCGGGGGTGGAGTTTGCGGCGTGAAGTTATGCGAACTCAGGGCTGCGGGTTCATCCATGCTTTCAGAGTACAGCGTTGCGGCAGTCCGCGTTCCGAAGCGTAACGGCAATTGCCGTCACCGATATGGAATCCGGCTCCGGTGGGCGCGCCGGTCGAGATACGGCCGTAGGGGGTATTGCTTGAGATCATTGCTTCTTTCGCCCTAGAAACAATGCCATGGGAACAAGCACGGCAGTCCAAAAAACGGGATAGCCCATTTTGATGCTATGAAGGGTATCTTTGTCTCCGTTCAAGGCCGGAAATATCTGTATCGTGGCGTATGAGAGAGGGATGGCCGAAAGCAGGCCTATAGCTACAAGAAATGCGGTCCAGTAACGCATTGGAACGAGCCACCGGCTTGCAGAGAGTGTCAGGCCTGCCGAGACTGCCAGAATTGCAATAAAAAAGTAGAGAGCGTAGTTCGCTCCCGCTCCGAGCCACGACGAGAAAAACTCCTCGGCGGCCCATCTCGCAAGCGTGAAACCGGCCGTCATCATTGCCCATCCCACGCCTACGAAGAGCAGGCGACGCGCGATTTCGGCTTGCATAGCGACGCTGTAATTGCTTGCGATAGCTATTACAGCGCAGATTGGCAAACTCGACCAATTGAAGCCATGCGTCCATGCCAGACCCGCCCAACCTTTGAACCAGCACACTTCCGCTATCCAAAGTCCCCACGCTACGAGGGCCTGTCCAATGAATGCCGAATAGCGAACCACTTTGCGCATTGATCCTCGGTGAGAAGCTAAGCCAGCCGTCAGAAACTGACCGTTGCCGGTCCGATAACTGTCAGGTCCATTGTTTCATTCCAAACCTCGGACTCATCGTGGAAAGCCTTTGCCAGTCCTGCGTTTTCGACCCGGATTGCATTGCTGTGATATACGGTAATGGACTTCTCTCCCGGCGCGACAGCGTCGGTAGCCGTGGAGTTGTAGTCTGGATTGGGAACAGTAATGTGCTTCGATGAATCCCAGTGATACTCGTCGGATGCCTTGCATTTCCAACTCGTAAACTTGACACTGTTTTTCTTAGGGCTATTTGCCGCCACCTCGGCCACAACATCTGTAATCATAAGAAACCCGTGGAGGGCATACAGAGCGTCCATCTCCCGGTTGTCCACATGAAGCCCCATATAAGCCCTTGCCTTAACTGATAGCGATGCCTCCACGTGCCCTTCCAAATGCATCTGGTAGGGTGGACTGGCCTTGATTATGCCTTTGATGCGCGGGACGACGCCTCCTATCCCTCCGTTTGGCGTCGGCTTCTGGCTGAGATAAACCGGCCGAGCCGTGCTTCGCAAGTAGTCTCTGACTTCCTCCCGATCGCGGACATACTTTGCAGGATATATCTTGTCCGCGCCGCCGCCATCGAGCCAATGCAGGAGAAGGATCGCGGCAAGCGAGTCGCCGTTGAACATCTTCTGAATGCTCAGAGCAAAACGCCTGTAAAAGGCAGCTACGTTGCGCGGATTCAAGGGAGCAAGATAGTCGGTACCATGACAAGCATATTCTACGGCCAAAATCAAGCATCGTGCAATGGCAACGATCTGGATCGAACAAACGATACACTATAGCCAGATGCTAACCCTGCAAAATGCCGGCAAGCGGTTCGGGCCGCGGCTGCTGTTCCTGGAGGCCAACTGGCTGATCCGGGCGCGAGAGAAGACCGCGCTGGTGGGCGCCAACGGCACCGGAAAATCCACGCTGATGAAGGTGCTTGCCGGACTTGAAACGCTGGATTACGGCGCGGTGCAACAGACGCGCGGCATGAGCATCGGCTACCTGCCGCAGGAGGGTTTGCGGCTTGCGGGGCGGAGCGTCTTTGAGGAGTGCCTGACAGTCTTCGACGAACTGCGCGAGATGGAAAGGGAGTTCGAGCGGCTTGCCGGACAACTGTCCGAGTTGGATCATGCCGGCACGGAGTACGAATCCGCCGCCGAGCGATTTTCCATGCTTCAGGAGCGCTTTCACGCGCTGGACGGCTACGCTTTGGACGCGCAGGTGGGCGGCGTGCTTACCGGACTCGGCTTCGGCAAGGAGGACTGGTTGCGGCAGACCGATGAGTTTTCCGGCGGCTGGCAGATGCGCATCGCGCTGGCCAAACTTCTGCTGGCCAAGCCTAACTTGCTGCTGCTGGACGAGCCGACCAACCATCTCGACCTGGAAACTCGCAACTGGCTGGAAGACTATCTCCGCACTTATCCCTTCGGTTACATCCTCATCTCGCACGATCGCTACTTTCTCGACGTAACGATCGACCGCACCGTGGAGATATGGAACAGGCGGTTGACGATCTATCAGGGGAATTACACCAAATATCTCGGCCAGAAGGACGAGCGACGGGTGCAGTTGGAGTCGGCTTACCGCAACCAGCGTGAGCAGGTCGAGCGCCTCGAGACGTTCATCAACCGCTTCCGCGCCCAAGCCACCAAGGCAAAACAAGTCCAGTCGCGCATCAAGGAACTGGAAAAGATCGAGCGCATCGAGATACCCGAAGAGGAGCCGGTTATCCACTTCAAGTTTCCTCAGCCGCCGCCCTCCGGGCGCATGGTGGCGGAGGCCGAAGGGTTATCGAAGAGTTATGGCGCAAAGAAGGTTCTCGACGACGTCCGGTTCTTGATCGAGCGCGGCGACAGAGTGGCGCTGGTGGGCGTGAACGGCGCGGGCAAATCCACTCTGATCAAGCTGCTGACCGGGGACGAGGCGCCTACCTCCGGGCAGATCAAGCTGGGTCACAACGTAGTGAGCGAATACTTTGCCCAGGACCAATACAAGGCGCTCGACGGCGAGTCGCGGATGCTGGACGACATCAGCCGCACCGCGCTCAAAGTGCCCGAAGTCGAGCTGCGTTCGCTGCTGGGCTGCTTTCTTTTTCGCGGCGACGATGTTTTCAAGCCGCTGGGCGTACTTTCCGGCGGCGAGCGCAACCGATACGCGCTGGCGCGAATACTGGTTTCGCCGTCCAACTTCCTGCTCCTCGACGAGCCGACCAACCACCTGGATATGCGCGCCAAGGACGTTCTGTTGGAGGCGCTTGCGGCCTTCAGCGGCACGGTCGTCTTCGTCTCCCACGACCGCTACTTCATCGACCGGCTGGCAACGCGAGTGCTGGAGGTGGAAGACGGAACAGTCACCAGCCATGAGGGTGACTACGAAGACTATCTGCGCCGCAAAGGGCTTGCATCCGGCAATCTTTCCGTTGCTGTTTCAACAGAAGACAAGCTGACGGAAATACCGGTGAAGACCTCGACTTTCGTCCCCGCCGCGCCCAGCGAAGCGGACTCCTCCAAGGACCGTCCGCGCCGCCTGAATCCCATCAAGCAGAAGCAGATGGAGGAGCGATGCGCGTTTTTGGAAGAGGAGGTTCCGCGGCTTGAGGCGGCCCTGGCGCATACCGAGGAGCAGTTGGGCGTTTACGTTTCCGCCTACGAGACCCAGCGGCTCTCCGCATTGACGCTAGACCTGCGCAATCAGTTGGATGCGCACACCGCCGAGTGGGAAGAACTTATGCTGCAACTTGAAGTCCAGGCAGCGCTTTCCTAAGACCATCCTGATAGGCATGGTGGATAATCGAAGCAAGATGGCCCTTTTATGGAATCCAGAAAGCTGGACGCAGCGGCTTGCAGAGTTGGAGGCGCAGTCCGGCGAGTTGAAGGAGGCGCCGCTGCGGCGCGATGTGCGTTCGCTGGGCACTCTGCTCGGCGAGGTGCTGCGCGAGCAAGCCGGCGATGAGCTTTTTGCCCATGTGGAAGCGCTGCGCCAGGGCACCATTCGCCGCCGCGATGCGCAGGCGCGCGGGCTGGCCGAGGAAGTTGTCCGGCAGGATGCGAATGCGCTCGAATTGGTCCATTCACTCCCCGTCGAGCGGGCGATTCTGCTCACCCGCGCCTTTGCATTTTACTTTGAACTTATCAATCTGGCGGAGACGAATCATCGCAAGCGGCGGCGCATCGCCTTGCAACTGAGCGGGAATGCCGGCCGCCAGCGCGGTTCTCTGGCCGGCACGCTGGCCGAGATGCGGCGCGTGGGCATCGGCGCGGACGAGGCTTTGGAATGCTTGAAGCGCGTGCTGATTGTGCCCGTCTTTACCGCGCATCCCACCGAGGTGGCGCGCCGTTCGGTAATGACCAAGCGGCGGCGCATCGGCGAGTATCTGGCCGCGCTGGATCGCATTCCCGTGCCCGCGCAGGAGCTGGCACGGCTCGAAGAGGCCATCCGCGCGGAGATTGCCGGATTGTGGCAGACCGACGAGGTGCGTTCGCGGCGGCCCACCGTCTACGACGAGATCAAGATGGGACTCGATTACTACGATGTTTCCATCTTCGCCACGCTGCCCAGCCTTTACCGCGAGATAGCCGAGGCTTTGCGCTTCGCTTATGGCATTGAGATTGAACCGCTGGCGCTGCCCAAGGTGCTCAGCTTCGGATCGTGGATCGGCGGGGACCGAGACGGAAATCCATTTGTAACTCCGGATGTAACTCGAGACGCGATTCATTTGGCGCGCGGACATCTGCTGCTTTACTATCAGCGGCAACTCGATCGCATCACCGACCTGCTTACGTCCAGTGCCCAGCAGATCGCTGTAAGCGAAGAGTTGCTGGCGCGGTTGCGCGCCTACGTGGAGCAAGTGCATACGCCGGAAGCGCAAGTCTTCGGCGAACAGTACGAGTTCGAATACTATCGGCGGTTTCTAATCTGCCTGAAGGCGCGAGTGCGACGAACCCTCGAATACATGGAGCAGCCGAGCCATGCCGGCGCGGCCTTGCCGGTAATGCCCTACACGCTCGCCCAAGGCCAGGACAAGCTGACTCAGGCGCTGCCGCCTTACTGCTCCGTCGAAGACTTCATCGACGATCTGGAGACTCTGCGCGCCTCGCTGGCGGAACATCGCGGGCTGCGCATCGCACGGGCCATGGTAGATCCGCTGCTTCTGCAAGTGCGCGCTTTCGGGCTGCATTTGCACACGCTCGACATTCGCCAGCACGCGAAGGTACACGCGGCGGCCTTGCGGGAGGCCATCGCCGATACAGCCGCTTCGTCGCTGCCCGGCGCGCTTTCAGCCGAGACTTCCAGCGTTCTTGAAACTTTCCGCGTGGTGGCCGAGATCAAGAACGGCTGCTCACCGGAGACCATTCGCCAGTACGTCGTCAGCGGCGCGTCCACGGTGGAGGATGCACTCTCCGTAGTCCGCCTGGCCCGGCTCGGCGGCGTGAAGGTCGAGGGCGCGGGACGCGATCCGGGACTTATGCCGGTGCCGCTCTTCGAGTCGATAGAAGACCTGCGCAAGGCCCCGGAAGTTTGCCGCGAGTTATGGAGCCGACCCGACTATCGCAAGCTTCTGGCAAGCTGGGACAACTGGCAGGAAGTCATGCTGGGTTACTCCGACTCCAACAAGGACGGCGGTATGCTGACCAGCACTTGGGAGATATTCCGCGCCCATCGCGGCCTGCACTCCGCAGCCCGCGAGGCCGGCGTCAAGCTGCGCCTCTTCCACGGCCGCGGCGGCACGGTCGGCCGCGGCGGCGGGCCCACGCATCGCGCCATCTTCGCCCAGCCCATGGACTCCTTCGAGGGCCAGTTGCGTATCACCGAACAGGGCGAGGTGCTCAACTTCAAATACTCCGACGAGGTGCTGGCCGAGCGCAATTTAGAGTTGATGATCGCGGCCTCGCTGGATGCCCTGGCAAGGCCCAACGCGCGCGACCCGGAGGGCCACTTCACCGGCATTCTCAAGCGGGAGTGGGAAGCCGCCCTCGACGAGTTATCGGCGATAGCTTTCGACTGTTATAGGGAACGCATTCTCGACGATCCCGGCGTGGTGACTTACTTCGAGCAATCCACTCCGGTGGCCGAACTGGAGCACGCCAAGATCGGTTCGCGGCCATCGCGCCGCAACGCCTCGCCAAAGCTGACCGACCTGCGCGCCATTCCCTGGGTCTTCGGCTGGACGCAATCGCGACTGCTGATCCCGGCCTGGTTCGGCGTGGGTTTTGCGCTCGACAAGTATCTGGAGAGGCCCGGCGCGCTGGAGTTGTTGCGGGAGATGGCGCGCGAGTTTCCGCTCTTCATCGACCTGCTGCGCAACGTGGAACTGGCGTTGGGCAAGGTCGATCTGGCCACGGCGCGGCTCTACTCCGCGCTGGTCGCGGATGCGAATCTGCGTGAACGTATCTACGATCTTTTCGATGCCGAGTTTCATCGCGCCGTGCGCTCCGTTTTGGCAGTCACCCGCCAGACGGAACTGCTTCAGACCAACCAAGTGCTAGCTCACTCGATCAAACTGCGCAACCCCTATGTCGATCCCATGCACCTCATTCAAGTGGATATGCTGCGCCGCAAACGGGCCGGCGAAGATACGCCGGAAGTCAATCGCGCCATCTCCGCGACTATCTCCGGCATCTCGGCAGGGCTGAGGAATACCGGCTAAGGAATGGAGGCTCCAGGTCTGAAAATCCGGACCTGGAGCACCCGCACGCGCGGCGAGTTATTCGATCGAATGCAGCTTCCAGGCTCCGTCCTCGAGGACGAAGTCGGCATGGCGCTTGGCGCTCAGCTTGTTGCCGGGATCGTGGGCGATGTCCTGCAATGGCGCGGGAACGCCGTCCAGGTTGACGCTCTCGGAGAAATCCACGCCCTTGGCCTTCGACGCGCCAGGCAGCGTTTCGTCCTGCGCGTCCTGGAGGTCGCGCGCCTTCAGATGATTGGCCGCCTGCGCAATCGCCGTAACCGAGTATTTTGGATCGTTGGCTGCCTCCGGATGCCACTGGATCACGTCGCCGCCGCTGGCCAGCTTGAGCGCCTTCTTACCCGTCGGGGTCAGTGTGAAGTCGGCCCAGATGCGGTTCGGATATACCTTGCTCTTGGTCCAGTACTGGGCCGTCAAGCCCTGCCCCATGCCCAGATCGAAGACGGCAATGCTGGCGCCCGACGCCGGACGCTGATCGTACTCCGCCTGGATCAATGCTTGCGCGCTGGCCTGCGTTAGTTCCGGCTCGGATTTGCAGCCGGTCAGCGCCAATCCAGCGATCAACAATGCCAACGCCCCCATGATTTGAAGTTTCCCTGCTTTTCTCACTTTCCCTCCGTACGGATCAGAATGCGGCTCGTATTGGCTCGCTTCGCCATTTTTATTCACCGCCCCGCCGCTGTCAATGGCCCGATTCTCTCCGCGTCCGTACGCAAACGGGGCGCTCTGTTCGAGCGCCCCGTTTGTCTTGTATCGTCGATCAAGCTTCACTGCGGCAATTACTGGGTCGCGCTCGTCCAGAATCCCATGCCATAGCGATAGATGTAGGCATTGTTGCTCGTCACGGCCGGATTGGTGTCGTAGGTGAAGGTGGAGAGCGCCACTGCCGGCGTCGTCCCCGGCACAAAACCGAGGAAGACGGTGATCGACTGCGTGACTTGATTCTGCCCCGAGCCGCTGGTTGAGGAGTATTGCATCGTATACAAGCCGTCGCAAGGGTCCGTAAGCAAGCCGTCGCTACCGGTTCCATAAAGATACGACTGGCCGGAGACCGGCTTGAGCGTACCCGTCCAAGAGACGCTGGGGCTGCCGTTGTTGGGATCGGTGAGGGTTGCCACGCCGCCGCTGGTGATGGTGAGCGTGGCCAATCCCGTGCTGGCTCCATCGGTTTCGGTCAGCCCCTTCCAGGTGCCGTTCGGGCCGGATTCCGTGCCGTTGGCGATGCTAGTCACCTGCTTGCGGTAGAAAAGCACGTTGTAGGTTCCGGTGATGGGATCGCCTCCCGGCGTCGCGGCGAAGCCCGGACTCGGGTTCTTCGGCAGGCCAATCAGCGTTCCCTCGGTCGCATTGCTCAGGAAGATCAGCGAGTTGGGATAGCCGAAGAGATAGACCCCTCTGTTTATGCTCCCGTTCGTGTCCGTGGCGGCGACCCAGGGCGCGGGATAGGTTCCCGTCGGGAAGTTCAACGTGTCCAGATCGCTGAAAGGCGAGACGACGTTCGTGCTGGGAAGCGCCAGCCAGGGCGTGTACCCGTCTCCGGTCATCTTGCCGTTGGCATCGATCGCCGTCGTGCCGATCTGTTCGTGCTCGTTATCGTTCCCATTCTCCATCTGTATAAAGTTGTAACTCTGGCCGAGGAAGTCCGAGGCGGTCAGGTTCATCTGCGGCACGGCCATCACCAGCACCGGCGGGGTGGTAGTGGCATAGCCGGTATTGGCGACGGAGAGAAGCAGCGCCTGATCCGGCAGTTCCAGCGCGCCGGTCACGTCGTTGTTTGGATCGGTTACCGAGTAGGAGCCATTGCCGTTGACAGTGTAAGTGGCCGTCCCTCGGATGCCGTTGGTCACGTCGTAGTAGGCAAGCGTCCCGGGAGTGGTGCTCGGATCGATGGTGAAGGTCATCAGGTCGCCGGTCGTGGAGCTTCCGACGTAAAGCCGCTGCGCGGTCGCGGAGACCGTCGCGCCCAGCGAGTTCCACGGTCCCGGCGGTGCGGCCGTCGAGGAGCCGCCGGGGTTGGTCGAGTTTCCCGCATTGGTGGCCGACGATGCCGCCGACTGCGGCATTCCCACCCCATAGAAGTAGCTGTAGTCGTCGCCGGGATTGTACGAGGTGGCCGTCGAGAAGCTCGACAGCAGCACCGTTCCCCCGGTGAAGGCGGCAAACACCTGCTCGGTCTGCCCACTTGACGCATCGACCGTGGTGAAGGTGAAGAGGCCATAGCATGGATTGCCAAGTTCTCCTTCCGTGAATGGACCGCCGGTGGTCGTGCCGTCGTAGAGGGAGGCCGTATCCTTAACCGGCGTGAGCAGGCCGGAGAGCACGGTATCGCCTTGGCTGTCGGTGAGGATCAGATTCCCCACGCCGTCCAACTTGAGCGTAGCCACGCCCCACGCAACGTTACCCGCCTCCGGGCTGTTGCCGTCCGGGCCGTATGCGTTGGTCTTCTGATAGTACGTCAACTGATAGGTGTTGGCCCAACTCTGATCGAAGTCCTTGCTTGCCGCCTGCGGCAGCCCAATCATCGAGCCATCCTCGGAATCGACCAGGAACATTCCGTTGGACGCGCCAAAGATATAGTTCTTGCCCGAAGAGGCGGGCGGCTCCGGCAACTGGAGAAAGAGGTAGTTGGGCGAGGGCGACGTTGTGTCGGCGGCCAGGGAGAAGCTCGGCAGCAGGTTGAAGCCGCTGTTGGGAGTCCCGTTCTGGCTGGAGCCCAGGATATTGAACGGCATATACTCCGTGCCGCTGAAGTTGCTGCTGGCATCGATGGCGATTGCCGAAATGCCCACGCCGCCGCCTTTAGTGCGGAATTCGAGCATATTGAATGCCTGGCCGTCGAAGCTGTTGGCTGTGAGGGTCTGCTGCGTTACGCTGGTAATCAGCGCCAGTTGGTCGCCGGTGCTGCCCGCGTTGTTCATCAGCGCAACGATGCCGAAGCCGGGAACCTCGGAGAGCGAAAGCAGGTGGCCGGCGGGATCGTTCAGCGTCGTGTTGCCGTTGAAGTCGGTGGTATAAGCGACCGTCCCCGTAGCGCCGTTGGAGAGGTTCGTATAGCTGATGGTGTTGTTGCTCTGGTCGATCGAAAGGGTGAGAAAGTCGCCCACGGAGGCCGAGCCGCTATAGGTTCGCTGCGCCGCCGGGACATTGACGGTTGCCTGATTGTGAACGCTGCCGCTGGTGGCGATGATGTCGGCGCTGCCGCCGGAGACCGCGGTTACGATTCCAGTAGAAGCGCTTACTGTCGCAGCGCCGGTGTTGTCCGAAGTCCAAACGACGGAATTTGTAATGTCTTTGGTGCTCGAATCGCTGTAAGTACCGGTGGCCGTGAACTGTTCGGTCGCGTTGATGGCAATGGTCAGCGAATTTGCCGTGACGGCAATCGATTGCAGCGAAGGCGGAACGGCGATCGCGGCCTGGCCATGAACGCTGCCGCTGGTGGCAATGATGTTCGCGCTGCCGGCGGAGACTG
>CAZMHC010000021.1:0-38356 GCA_964565955.1 uncultured Occallatibacter sp. | reverse complement strand
AAGGTGTAAAATCGGACAAGCGAGAGTCCCCTTGTGATGCTGAGTTGTTGAATCGCACCCACATTTTAGCGCGGATTGGGCTCTCGCTCTAACTCTTCATGCATAATCCAGGCTAGGGACTAGGGACTGGAAAGCAAGGAGCAGCAAATGGGCGAATCGTTTAGGGATCTTAGCGTTTGGCAGCGCGCCATTGAACTAACAGTCGGAGTTTATCAACTCACTGCGGCTTTTCCAGACTCCGAGCGGTTTGGCCTGACAAGTCAGCTTCGGAGAGCAGCGGTCTCCATCGCAAGCAACATTGCCGAGGGATACGGCCGTGCCACAAAAGGCGAATACATTCAGTTTCTCGGTCATGCTCGTGGTTCCGTTTCCGAGGTCGAGACTTAGCTAGTAATCGCGAGGGCCCTCGGCTACGGGTCGAACGAGAAGCTGCACACCGCGGAAGGATTGTGCAGCGAAGTGGGGCGGATGCCGCGCACAATGATGAAATCTCTCCAGTCGATGACTACGTCCCTAGTCCCTTTTACACAGGAGCCTCGAACCCCATTGAATATCCTGTTCATCGGCGACGTATTCGGCAGCGCGGGGCGCAGGATCGTGCGTGAGCATATCGGTCACGTGCGCCAGGCCCACGCTGTCGAGTTAGTCGTTATCAATGCGGAAAACGCGGCGGGCGGCTTCGGCCTCACGCCGCAGATCGCCGAAGAACTCTTCGAGCTGGGCGCGGACGTGCTGACCACCGGCAACCATGTGTGGGATAAGAAGGAACTCATCGATTACATGAACTCCGCGCCCGCCGAGAGCCGCGAGCGCCCCCGCCGCGTGCTGCGCCCCGCCAACTTGCAACCGAGGCTGCCGGGTCACGGGGTCTATGAGGGAAGCACGGCGAGCGGCATCGAGTACGCGGTGATCCAGTTGCAAGGCTGCGTCTTCATGAACACCACCAACGATCCGTTTCACGCCGTCGACGCGCTGCTGGCCAAGATCAAGGCTAAAGTTATCCTGGTGGATTTCCATGCCGAAGCCACCAGCGAGAAGGTGGCGATGGGCTGGCATCTGGAGGGCCGCGCGACCGCCGTGCTGGGTACGCACACGCACATTCCCACCGCCGACCAACGCGTCCTGCCGGGAGGCACCGCCTACCAGACAGACGTGGGCATGAGCGGCCCCTACGACAGCATCATCGGCGTCGAAAAAGAGTTGGTGCTGCGCAAATTTCTTACCGGAATGCCGGGCAAGTTCGAGGCCGCCAAGGGCAATCCCAAGATGTGCGCCGCGCTGGTCGCCTGCGATCCGCAGACGGGCCGCGCCACCGGCATTCAGCGCCTGATGCTGGGCGAGTAAGGTGGAGATACCAAGAGCAAGCCGGTATTGCCCCGAGGCGCAAGGATAACGGCTGGCGAAGGCGTCTGCCCCACCGCAGGTGGCTCGGCTATGATTTCCCTGTGATGGATTCCCGCATCTTCGCGCGCCGAACGCTCGTTTTCACCCTGGCGCTGCTGTGCGCCGCCTTGCCCGCCCGCGGCGAAAAGAAACTGGAGAAGCCCATGGCTGGCCCGCGCGCCACCGCTCTGCGCGTCACCTGGCTTTACATCTCTCCCGACCCCGCCTCGCAGAAGGTGGACCGGGTGCAGATCGGCCGCGAGATGGTGGTTGCCGAGAAGAGCGGTCCCTGGCTGCGCGTCTACGCCAACACCGACATCCAGGAGGCGCGCGCCAAGGATGCCCCTGTCTTCGGCCATGACGATACTCCGCCGCCCATCTCCGGCTGGATCGAGGCCAAAGGGGTGGTGGTGGAGACCTCCGCCGCCGGCGACCAGATTCTGATGGGCGAGGCGGCCAATCAGGAGTCGCTGGCCTCGGACCCGCGCGGCCCGATCAACGCCGCCCAAAGCGCCCGTCTGCTCTATCGCCGCTTGGTCGAGATGTTCCCCAACTCGCCGCTGGTTCCCGAAGCCGCCTGGCGCGCCGCCGACATTCTCTGGCAGTTGCAGAAGGCCGACGCTTCCACGCGCCCCTCGGCCAAGGAGAAAGAGCCGTATCTGCACGACCAGATGGAAGAGGACGAATTGAGGAAGGTGCTCAAGCTGTATCCGCGCACCCGGCAGGCGGCTCTGGCGGCCTTCGAGCTGATCGATAACAAACTCTGCGGAGACTGGCAGGGTTCGCCCAAGTGCCCGGAGAAGGAATCGGAGGCCTACGAGAAATACGCCGACGAGTATCCCGACGGACCGCGAACCGCGCAGGCTCTTTATCAGGCCGTCTACCGCCAGGCCGCGCTGACCGATATGTTTGCCGCCGACGGCAGCGACGGCAAGAGCGGAACGGCCCACAACAACGCCCGCCAACTAGCCGCGAAGCTGAAAGACAAGTTTCCGCAGTCGGATTACGCCTGGCGGGCCGCCGCGCTCGTGTTCAAATTGGATGAGGGCGTTCCCGTTTACGGCAGCGACCGGGAGTGAGCGGAAAACAGCCTTTCAACCGGCGTATCTGAATTGACAGCGGAGGCATCTTGAACGACTATCTCTTGTCCGTCCTGTTGGGCATTGTGGAAGGCTTGACCGAGTTTCTGCCGGTCAGCTCGACGGCGCATCTGCGCATCGCCGAAGCTCTGATGAAGCTGCCTCTGGACGATCCATACTGGAAGATGTACACCGTCGTCATTCAGGTGGGCGCTATTCTGGCGCTGGCACTGCTGTTCCTCAGCCGCATCGTCAATTTTCTCCGCACCTTTCCCAACGGCGAAAACGGAACCCGCACCTGGATCAATCATCCCGTCTCGCTCACCTTCATCGCCTTTGCCTGCACCTCCGCGCCCGCCTTATTGCTGCATAAGTGGAGCGAGAAGAATCTGGGCAGCATCCAGGCCATCGCCTGGGCGCTGCTTCTCGGCGGCATCGTCATGTGGATCGTCGATGCCCGCAGCGATCGGCACGAACCCACCGTCAACGACGTGGAGGAGATGGGCATCGGCCAAGCCATCTGGATCGGCCTCTGCCAGACGCTTTCGGCCATCTTTCCCGGAACCTCGCGCTCCATGTCCACCATTGCCGCCGGGCAGATCGTCGGCCTCAGCCGCCCCGCCGCGCTGGAGTTCAGTTTCCTGCTCTCCATCCCCACCATGATCGCCGCCACTGGCTGGGACCTGCTCAAGGAGATTCACCCGAGCAAGTCGGCCCTGGCCGCCGGAACCGCCGCCCACGTCGTGATGAACTCGGAGCGATGGATCGTGCTTCTCATCGGCACGGGCGTCTCGTTCATCGTCGCTCTGGGCGTAGTCGAGTGGTTTCTGATGTGGGTACGCAGGCACGGATTTACCATGTTCGCTATCTACCGGATTATTCTAGGCGCCGCGCTGCTGATCTTCGGGGCGAAGTTTATTGGGAGTTAGCCAGCGCTGAAGAAGAAAGGAACGCTGCAATAGAGAAATCGCAATCGCTTGAGAGCTTGAAACCCCAAGTGACTTGCAATTGCCGCCCATCTTGACTAAACTGTCTTAGCAAGACGGAGCCGTCATGATCTCAGCCAGCATCTTCGAGGCAAAAACCAACCTATCGAACTTGGTTAAACAAGCGCAGAAGGGCGAAGAGATTCAAATCACCTCCGGGCGCGCCAAGACCCCGGTAGCCCGCCTGGAAGCCATTCATCCCGTCGCAAAGAAGCGCCTCGGGGCGCTGGAGACCCCCGGATTTGTCCTTTCCGAGCAATTCTTCGAGCCGCTGCCGGAGGAGGAACTCCGTCTTTGGAATGGGGACGGCGAGTGAGGGTTCTGCTCGACACCTGCACACTCATCTGGGCCACTCTATCTCCCTCCGCTCTCAGCCGTGAAGCCTGCGGGACGATTGCCGACGAATCCAACGCGATTCTGGTCTCGGCGGCCTCGGCCTGGGAGATCGCAACCAAGGTGCGGATGGGAAAACTTCCCGGCGCGGAGAGACTGGAGCGGAACTTTCAGGACGTGATGGAGGATGCCGGCTATACCCTGCTGGCCATCGATACGCACTCTGCGCTTCGCGCCGGCCGGTTGCCCGCCGAGCATCGCGACCCGTTCGACCGCATGATCGCGGCCCAGGCCCTGGGGCTGGATATTCCCGTTCTCAGCCCTGATGCCAAACTTGACCAGTTCGGCATCAGGCGCATTTGGTAAGAGCCAAGCCTGCTCAGTAAAGTACCTCCCGCGCCGGAGGTCCACAGCAAGGTTTCCCCCCTCACTTTCGCTCAAATGACGGTATTCCGTTCTGACTTGTTCGATCTCTAGCTGAGACAGTTCAAGCAATTGATGGCCCGGAGTCATCGTCGCCAAGCAACCCTTCCACAGCCGCCTGCAAGCGCGCCGCAATGCCCGCCTCGCTCTCCGTTGCGGAAAAGCGGATCGGCTCGCCAACCCGCACCTCGATCGCGCCGGAGCGGAACCACCCCCGTCCCCGCTTCTTCAGTTCGCCCAGTCCGCGCAGAGCCACCGGCAGCACCGGCGCTCCCGATTGCTTCGCCAGCAGCCCGATCCCCGGACGGAAGCGCGCCACCTTGCCCTCCGCCGAGCGCGTTCCTTCGGGAAAGACCAGCACGTTGAATCCCCGGTCCAGCGCCGCGCCGGCGTGCTCAAAGCTGGACTGAAAACCCCGCTGCCGGGCCAGCGGAAAGACGTTGAACAGCGCCGTCAGCAGCAGATAAGCGAACGGGCCGAAGGGATCGAAACGCCCGTAGCGCGGCCCATGCTCCGGGTTGCGGAAGTGCCGGAAATCCTCCAGCATCTCGCCGGACATGGCCACCGCCACTCGTCGTCGCATCGCCCCCGGCAGCGCATACAAGACCAACGGCCCGTCGTAAGTCGTCACATGATTGGCCACGATCAGCATCGGCTCACCATCAGCCGTCATTGCCGGCGCAACCACGCGCGGATCGGCCAGCAGCCAGACCAGCGGGCGCGCGACCGCCTCCACAAAACCCGCCCGAAGCATCCGAAACGGCCATAGCCACGGCCAGCGCGGGTAAATAAACTTTGCCGGCGTGGATTCCCATGCTGCTGGAATCTCCGGGACAGTCCCGCCCGTCAGCCCAACCGTTCGCTCTTCCGCTTGCCCGCCTGCCGCCGGGTCCGCCCCGCCGTTCCTCGCGGAAAAAGCGGGAACCCGCGCCGTCTCCTCATCCCCGCGCAGCAAGCGCCGCAGCTCCCCCAGCGTCCTCGCCGCTTCCACCAACCCGCTTTGCGGCGGCAATCCCAGCCGCTCTTCCAAAGCCGCCGCCAATTGCACCCTGCCCAGACTGTCCAGGTGCAAATCCTCGTCGAGGCGCAGTTCGTCGCCGCTGCCCGGCGGCATCTCGCCTGAGATGCGCGCAATCGACGCCAGCAGCCAGTCGGTCGCGGCGAAGGCTTCCACAGGCTTCTCCGCTTCCCCAATCGCTTTCCGCGTCGCTGCCAGCCACTCGGCCACGGCCCTGCGCCGCACCTTGCCGGTCGAGGTCCGGGGCAGGTCCGGCTCCGGCCATAGCGCCCAGCGCCGCATCCGTTGGAACTCCGCCAGCCGCCGATTGGCAGCCTCGATCGCCGCCGCCGCCTGCTCGCCCCCGCCGCGAACCGCAAGCACCGCGCAAGGCTCGGGGCCATTGGCGGTCTCCATGCCCACCACCGCGCAGGCTCTCACCCCCGGCTCCTGCTCGATGGCCGCTTCCAAGTCCTCGGGGTGCAGGTTCACCCCCGCCGCCGTCACGATCGTCTCGCTCTTGCGCCCCACAAAGCGCAACCCGCCGTCCGCCTGCCTTTCGGCCAGGTCGCCGGTCGCCAGCCACTCCTCGCCGCGCGGATGCAGCCCGCCGCCGGACCAGGTTGCGGCGGAGACGGTTGCGCCGCGCACCAGCACCTCGCCGTCCGCTCCCAGCTTCACCTCGCGCCCCGCCAGGGGCTTGCCGATGCTGCCGCGCGCCACATGGAAGGGATGATTCAGCGTGATCGTCGCCGTGGTCTCGGTCATTCCGTAGCCCTGCACCAGCACAAAGCCCAGCGCATTCCAAAACTGCTCCAGCGGACCAGCCAGCGCCCCTCCGCCTGAGATCAGCGCCCAGAACTTCAGTCCCAGCGCGGCGTGAACGTCGCGGAAGCGCCACCAGCGCTGCCAGGCATTGATCCCCCGCGACGCGGCAATCCGCTCGCCAAGCCCCGGATAACTGGCTTCCAGATGAGCTTTCAACAGCGCCATCGCCCGCGGCACCGCGGCCAGCACCGAGATTCGCTCCCGCCGGATGGTCTCAATCAGCCTGGGCGCCACCAGTCGGCTCTCGAAGTGAAGCTCGGCGGCAAAGATCGAAGGAACCCAAAGCCCCATGGTCTGCCCGAAGATGTGGCTTAGCGGAAGGGTATGCAGAATCCGCAGCGGATGGATCAGCCGCTCGTAGCGCAGATACGGCTGCGCCCCCTGCTCGATCGGCTCCACGCTGGCCAGCACATTGCCGTGGGTAATCGCGATGCCCTTGGGATCGCCGGTGGTTCCCGATGTGAAGAGAATCTGGAGCAGACTCTCGCGCGAGAGGCCCGCGACTGGACCGGCCTCGTTCTCCGGCAGCGCGGCCAGCCAACTCTCAAAGCTCAGTTGGGGCCACGCCGCCGGCAACTGCCTCAGCAGCGGCGCATCGCCCACGGCCAGTTTGGGATTCACGTCCGCCGCCACGCGCGCGGCAAAATCGGCGCTCCCGCTTGCGTCCAGTGGAACGGCAATCACGCCGCGCAGCAGGCACCCGTAAAAGGCCGCGATCCACTCCGCGCTGTTTTCCGCCCACAGCAGCACCCGGTCGCCGGGCCCAACGCTCCGCTCGGCCAGCAACGCCGCAAAGCGCCCTGCCAGCCGCGCAATCGCGCCGTAAGTCGAGACCCGGCGGCGGTTGCCCTGGTAGCGAACCACGGCGATCTCGCGGTCATGGCGGCGGAAGTCTTCGAGCAGTGTGGCCAAATGGTCGCGCATGGCAACTCCGGTAGGATCATGGTAAGCCACCCATCTTCAGCGGAGGAATGAGAGGGCACCCGCCTCCCTCGATCTCATCGAGTCTTATTTTCCTATTTCGCTGTCGCTGTCAGAAACTCCAGATGAGAAGGATACTTTGCGGACCCATAGATCGATATGACGGCCGGCTTGTATGCCTCTGCCGGAGCAGTCATGATGTTCGGCACGAATGTCTGCGGGTTGCGGTCGTATAAAGGGAACCAACTCGATTGAACTTCGACCATTATCCGGTGCCCCTTCAAAAACGCATGGTCAGCCCCATGCAGGCTGTATTTGTACTCCACTATTTCGCCCGGCTTTACCGCCTCCGGCATCTCGAAGCTCGTTCGATAACGTCCCCGGAAGATTTCTTCGGCTACCATCAACTGGTATCCGCCCATGGCAGCTCCTGAACTGGAGACAGGCGCATCGTCTGGATACACGTCGATCAGCTTCACCACCCAGTCCGCGTCGTCGCCCGTCGTGGCCGCGTAGATGTCGGCCATCACATCGCCTGTCACCGTCACATTGCGGTCCAGAATCGGAGTCTCGAAGTTTGCCAGGTCTTTCCGCCCGCTAACGAACCGCTGATCCTCGACCAGCCAGGTTCCCCACTTGGAACCCTGCGCATTTCCCGACAGAATGGGACGGACGCGGTAAGGCAGCGGGTCCGCCGGGTCGGCTACATAAGTGCCCGCAACCGTGTCGTCAGCCTCCGCGGCGGAAATGAAGCTCAGACGTTCTTGCGGCAGCAGGTAAAGCCGGGCCGGCTTGAATCCCGCCTTCGGTGGCCATTTGTCGTAGCGTTCCCACCGATTTATCCCTGTCCTAAAACTTGCCGTATCCCGAAGGTCGAAACCGGATCTGCCCTTGAGATATTTTTCAAAAAAAGGAGCTTCGATGGTTTTCCGGTACTCTTCCCCCGTGGGCTGGCCGAAGTCGAGCGCGGCCAATGCGCTCGACGAATTTCCCCAGCCACCATGGTTCCACGGTCCAAGCGCCATAAAGACTTCGTGCTTTGAATCATGCGGCTTCAAAGCGGCATACATCGCCTGCGTTCCCCACATATCTTCCTGGTCCCAATAGCCGCCTACCAAAAGCGTCGGCGCGTTCACCTTTGTCAGCCGCCGCTGCACCGCCATATCTTGCCAGAATTTCGTGTATGCCGGTTGTTCCAGAAATATCCTCGCTGTGGGCAACCGGCTCATCCGGGCGGCCGCTGCCGCTCCCGCGAAGTTGGTGTTTCTCAGAAAGAAATCGAAGGCGTCCTCCTTCGTTTCCACCGGCGCAACCGTCTTCCGGCCCTCCAATTCCTGTACATAATCGAAGCCGTAGGTCTCTCGAAACGCCCCATTATGGAAGAAATCGTCCCCCATCCAGACGTCCGTCATCGGCGCTTGCGGCACGATTGCCTTCACCGCCGGGTGTGGGTCGATGCCAGCCATCATGGCCAGAAACCCCCCGTACGAGAACCCCAAGACCCCTACTTTGCCGTTATTGTTCGCCACATTTTTCAGCAACCAATCGATTGTGTCCCATGCATCCGTCGTCTCATCCACATCGGACTTCGTTTTGTGCGCCAAGATGGGCCGGATCATCGCAAACTGACCCTCGCTCCCGTAACGTCCGCGAATGTCCTCAAAGACGAAGATGTAACCGCTCGCCGCCAACTCCGGTTTGGATGCATTCACCTCGGCGCTCGTAACGCCATCCACGCCGTATGGCGTCCGCGCCAGAAGAAAAGGGAGTGCGGCGCCACTGGTATCCGATCCGGCGGGCCGCAAAATCGCTGCGTGCAGCTTCACCCCATCCCGCATTGGGATCATGGCCTCAGCGCGTACGTACTCACGGGCTCCAGCGGGGGGTTGCGCGCCGCCCCGCATTGCCGCGCAGCATAGGGCTGCTAAGACGAGCGATCGGCGGCTTCCCTTCATTTTGTACCTCCGCCACGGAGCCATTTCGGAACCCGTGCATTGCGCTCATACTACTCCGCCGGACAAATGCCTTCATCGTCGCTTGCGAAGGCGCAAGCCGAAGTCCGCGCCCTTTGCTTCCGGTTTCTTTCAGTTCCCCGCGAATTCGCATTCGATTGGGTTCGGCGCAAGAACGCGGCGAACGCCGGCTTGACGGACGGTTCCGTGTTTTTCACGGATAGGTGCGCTTTTTTCCGGCAATTGTGCATTTCCCCTCCGTTTTCCACAGGCCGTTCCAGCCTCTAAGACGGCGCGAACCAAATCCGATACCTGTTATCCACGAATTTTTTGTTGCAATGGTAGATCGTGTCCGCTTATCCACGCATACTCTTGGCATAATCGCAGCAAGAGGCGGTTTCCCAGGAATCGAATCCAGGGCGCAAAGACGAGGAGTGGACAGAAAGAAGATAGGCCTTGCCGGATCGCCCACGGGAGCACTGAAGAGTGACCAGCTATAGCCGTCAGGACGTTTTGCGCATCCTGCAGATCAGTTCCCGCCAGCTGCAGGGGTGGGAGCGGGCCGAGCTTGTTCCCCAGCGGCAGAGCTACACGTTCCAGGACCTTGGGCAGTTGCGGACTTTGCGCATTCTGCGCGAAGAGGAGGTTCCAGCGGCCTCCATCCGGCACTCGATCATGGCCATGAAGGCCGTGGCCGGCATGGCCAACCCGCTGCTGGAGGCAAGCCTGGTGAGGACCGGGACGCGGCTGGCCTTCCGCCACCGTGGAGCGATGGTCGATCCCATCCGCCGGCAGTTGCTCTTCGACTTCGAGCGTCTTGACCGGACGGCTGCGACGGATCGGCCCTCGGCCGCTTCCGAGCCGTGTCCGTTGTCGATGCCCGGCGCCGGCACGGCGCGCGGCGTACAGGACCGCTTTCTGGCGGCTGTGGAAGCCGAGGAGTCGGGCGAGAAGCAGCGCGCCATCGCTCTCTATGAAGAGATTGTCGAGATAGATCCGGCCTACGCCCCGGCCTATATCAACCTGGGAACCATCCACTTTCATCTGCGTCAATATGCGCTTGCCGAGCAGCTTTACCGCCGCGCCACCGAGACCGATCCCGGCTACGTTCTGGCATATTTCGATCTGGGAAACGTGCTGGACGAGTTGGAGCGGGTGGATGAGTCGGTCGCCGCCTACCGGCAGGCGATTGCCCTGGCTCCCGGCTACGCCGACGCCCACTACAACCTGGCGCTGGCCCACGAGCGCCGCGGCGAACGCCGCCCCGCCCTGCGCCACTGGCAAGCCTACGTGAAGCTGGACCGGTGCGGCCCCTGGGCGGAACACGCGCTCGGCCAGATTCGCAAGCTGCTGAGCAAGGAAAAAATGGCCATTGCCTGGCGCGCGGACCACTTCATTCCCCGCCGCAAGGGGACGGCGGCGCTGGAGTTGGCGTAGGCGGCGTATATCGTCCATGCGACCCGCATCGTCTTGGGCCTCGGAGGGTCTCAGGCTTTCAACACGCGCTTCACTCTTGCCCAGACTTCGGATGCGGGGACAAAATTGCCACGGTCGGCAGCATCCAGCCAGGCTTGAACCCCGCATGAAACCGACTCTCTTCCCTGAAGTAGCGATCCACGGCTTCGCGCGCCAACTTATCCGCGCTCCTGCCGGTTTGGTCGGCCATCTGGGAGAGCTGGGCCGCCTGCTCGACGTTGAGTTGCACTGCCATATCCCTGTGGGTCGGAGCAGGAAGAGCTGCCGTTAGCTCGAATCGCTCACATTGCATACTTCAGAAAAGCTCTCAGCGGAATCTTGGCTATGACGGAATCCATGTGAGGTCATGCCCGATAATAAGTTCCTGCATCGTCGCATGGTGTGTGTTCATCATCGAAATTGCCTTTTGCATGAAGCCGTGGCGGATTGCCATCTGGATCACTTCCTCGGCGTTATCATAGGTCATCAGAAGTTCGCCCTTGATATTTTTCGCCTGAATAAAAAGCTCCTCATGGTCTAGATCATTGTGCGTGTAGAGACGTGTCCCCGCGCGCTTCCCATTGCCGCGCCAATTCATGTTTGCGCGTCCTGCCGGGTCGCTCATGTAGTACTCAAATGGGTTGCGAACGTTGCCCGATATGTAGACTGCCTGGACCTCAAGAGCGCCGAAATCCGTCACTTTTCCATACCCGTCATAAGAGACGAGGACCAGGTCGATGTTCCCCGCCGACTTGACGTGCTTGTCTTTCAGACGAACTTCCGTCAAAGATGTCCATCGCGCGCTCGTATCGCCCTTGATCTCGCCATGCGCGGCCAGTTCCCTGAGCCGTCGCCTCACGATCTTGCCGGAGCGGGTCTTGGAGTGGGGTCATTCTTCGTAGTAACTCCATATTGCGGCAAGATCGAGGGCGAATCCCTCCATAGGCCACTCGCCTTCGAGGCGCTTGCCGGCAACGATGCGAACCTCGGCTTCCGGCCGATACAGAAAGACTCTCTTTCGGTATGGGTCGATCAACCAGCCAAGCTGCACTCCATTGGCAATCCAACGCTCCATCTTGGCTTGAGTCTTGGCTAGGCTGTCGGAGATGGAGAGAAGCTCGATGACGAAGTTCGGGCGAACTGTATAGAGACCGCCCGGCTTTCTATCAATCATCCCAGACAGCGTCTCCGGGATAAGATAAGCGCCGTCGGGAGAGAGCATGGAACCGTCGGAGAGATAGAATCCACCGTTTGAATCGACGACTTCGCCGCGCCGATGGGCGCTCCACCAATTGAAAAGACGCGCCGAGATTTCAATATTGGCGCGGGAGGTTTCCCGGCCAGTAGGAGGGTTCATATCGATAGCTCCTTGGTTCGTGCGCTCGATTTGAAGGCCGTCGTTTGCCAGACAGAACGCCTCGAATTCGGCATCCGTCAGTGGAGGGACGACGAAGAGGCTGCGCGGCAGCGGGATCGCTTCAAAACGAGGGAGCGTACTCATACCACGATTCTACCTCCAAATTCGGGTAAAATCCGCAAGTGGATATTGGGCTTTGCAGACTGCGGAAAATGGCATTCTGAACTGCAAGAAGCGTCAGGGCACGTCTTCAGCCGTGCCGTAAGCGATTCAACTCCGCAACCTTTTCCGCGCACCAAAGTTTAATCAAAGACTGGTACGGCACATCCAGCTTGCGCGCATGGCGGCGGATGACGTTCAGAACATCTTCCGGCATACGCAGCGAGATGGTTTCAGTCGAGGGCCGCAACTTGGGAAAGGCCGCCGGTTTGGCCTTGCTCCAATCCACATACTCCGTGCTGTCGTTCCCCGGCGATTCCCAGAAGGCGCGTTCCTCGGCTTCGTTGGCAAACTCAGGAATGGGCTTTAACTGCTTGTTCATAGATGGCTCTCTCCTTCCGGCTCATCGCGCGCGCGGAGATAGGACGAATGAGCGTTCCATTGCCTCGTTCGGTAAAGGTTATATGCAACCAGCGATCAAGATCGGTCCTGCCCAGCGCGTGCAATCGCGGCTCTGGTTGACTGTGTTTCGGATCGTCGGCCAACAATAAAGGCTGGTTGAGAAAAACCCGCTCCACTTCCGGCTTGGAAACGCCATGCTTCTCGTTCTTCCTCGCGTTGCCTTCGTCCCAGTCGAACCCGGCGTATTGCATGGGCGACCTCAGTATATGTTTGCAATATACCACAGATCGGTGCGACCAGTCGCTATAGGAACCGGGCGGAATTGCCGATAACCCCGCCAGGGGTATGCCGTTGAATCTGCTGAAGATCATTTCGGGGGGGAAATCCGGCTCTTCCGACCAGGCCGAACAGGCGATTCCATACGCGCAGCGGTGCCTGACCCTGCTGGTGGAAGGAACCGCGCTGAACGTCCCCGAGATCGATGCCGCGGCGTACAAGGCCTTTCGTTCCAACGTCAACCGGCTGTCGCTCCAGATTCCGGACCGGCTGCCTGACAACGAGAAGCTGGAACTGATTCGGACTGTGCTTTACGAGTTCGAGAGCTATCGGATGAGTTCTGAAAAGGCTATGCGGGAAAGGCTTGCCGGCTGGCGCGGGTTGGTCAAGACCCTGCTTGGCGAGCTGCTGACGAGTCTTGCCATCGACCCCAAGTCCCCGGCCGCGGATACACTGGCGCAGAGAATAGGAAACCTGACGGCCGCCGCGGAGATTCAGGATTGGAACGAAACATTGAGGGAGTTCCTGCATCCGCCCGATGCCGAGGGTAAGGCTCTGGGGCTGGCTTCGCTGAAAAAGACGGATTGCTCGACGGCCAACGACAACGCGGCTGGGTTGCGCGGCGGCGGCGCGGCGGTCGAGCGCCTGAAAGGGATCATGGAACGCGGCGAACGCGGCTTCATTGCCCTCTTCCGCCTCAATTGCCTGGAGGTCATCACCCAGAGGTTTGGAGCCGAGGCCGTCCAGGATTGCCTGATGGCCGTCTCCGCCTTTCTCACCTCCAGCCTGCACAGCGACGACGCCATCTTCCACTGGAGCGACTCTTCGCTGCTGGCCATTCTGCAAGGCAGGGCGAGCGAACAGATTCTCACCGCGGAGCTGCACAGGATCGTCTCGCAAAACCGTGAAACCAGCATCAAGGTCGAGGGCCGCGCCATCATGCTGCGGATTCCGCTGGCATTCGAGCTGACCCCCATCAACCGGCTGCGCGCCGCCGAGGATTTGTACCGAATTTCAACCCAACAAAAGACCAAATGGTGAGTCCCATGAAGAACAGCTCCGCTCCCAAGCAGATTTCGGTCGTCGATGCCGCGCCGGACGCGATCGACGAACTCCCCTTGCCCTATATAGAAATGGACGCGACGGGGAGAATTACCCGCGTCAACCGCGCAACGTTGGCGCTGCATTCGCCGGACCAAGGCAAGCTGATCGGCAGAATGGCTTGGGAGTTCATGCCCGGAGACGAGAAGAATCCAAGCTGCGCGGCCTATCTCGCGCTGATGGAGTCCGGCGGCGATCCGCCGGTCGTTTATCGCTCCCTCTACGACCGCTCCGGCGAGTACCGCACGTATGCGATGTATCGCAGCCTGATGCGCGATGAAGAGGGGCGTCCGTCCGGCATGAGAATGCTCTCCTTGGATGTGACCGAGGAGAAGAGGGAGTTGGAGGAGGCGCGCCGCGCGCGCCTGTGGCTGGAAAGCGTGATTGCCTCCTTGGCCGATGCCGTTCTGGTTACCGATGCGCTCGGCTTCATCCGCTCGGCCAATCCAGCGGCGGAGACGCTTTTCGGCTGGAGGTTCGCGGAGTTGGAGGGCAAACTGATCGAGAAGGCGTTGCCGGTGCTGTCCTACGTCTCCGACGACCCGACCAAGTTGAGCTTCACCATGTCGCTGGCCGGCCACTGCCGCGGCATCGCGACCATACTCGACCGCGAGAGCCGGGAGGTGCGCGTGGAGATCGGCACCTCGCCCATTCTGAACAAGGAAAGCGGATTCACCGAGGGCGTGGTCGCGGTGCTGCGTACACTGGAGCAGGCCGCTTAGCGGCCCGCGGCGAAAGTCGGGCGTGGATGTGGAGTCATGGGAGCGCGCGGCTCCGTCAACCGATAGCAGTTATCCTTTGCCGTGGATGTCGCCGTTCCGCCGCGACCGGGCCGATGGCGCTGGATCGGCGACCCCGCTGCCGTCTATGCCGTCTCGGTCGCCTGCTCATGCGCGCGATAACTCGAGCGCACCAGCGGTCCGGACTCGACGCGACGAAAGCCCATCTTCAAGGCGGCTGTCTTCAACGCCGCAAACTCGTCCGGCGTATAGAGCCGGGCCATGGGCAGGTGGTCGCGCGAGGGGCGCAGATATTGGCCAATAGTAAGTATGTCGCAATGAACGGCGGCTAAGTCGTGGAAGACTTCGAGCAATTCGAAGGTCTCCTCTCCCAAACCCACCATGACGCCGGACTTTGCAAGCCCTGACGGCCGCAACTCCTTGGAAAATCTCAATAACTCAAGAGAGCGCTCGTAGCGCGCTCCGGAGCGGACGGCGCGATAGAGTCGAGGCACCGACTCGATGTTATGGTTGAGCACATCCGGATGCGCTTCGACGACGATGCGAATGGCTTCCTCATCGCCCTGAAAGTCGGGGATCAGCACCTCGACGCGGCAGCCCGGCGCCTTACGGCGAATCTCGTCGATCGCCAAAGCAAAGGCGCGCGCTCCGCCGAGCAGTTCGTCGTCGCGGTTGACGCTGGTGATGACGGCGTACTGAAGGCCAAGCGCGGCCACGGCTTCGGCCACGCGGCGCGGCTCATCGAAATCTATGGGATCGGGGCGGCCCTTGGGCACGGCGCAGAATCCGCAGCGTCGCGTACACAGGTTGCCCAGCATCATAAACGTTGCGGTTTTGTTGTGCCAGCACTCGCCGATATTGGGGCAGTGCGCGCTTTCGCATACCGTGTGCAGGTCCAGCGAACGCGCCAGCCGCTTCAGGCCCTGGTAGTTCTCGCCCGAGGGAGCGCGAGCCTTGAGCCAATCGGGTTTGGGCGCCGGAGTTTTGCGGGCCGGCTCGATCCGCACCAGTTCCATCACGCTTTCATTGTAGCGGGCCGGCGGACGCGGACCCGCTTTCGCGTCCGTTTGCCAAGCGAATCAGCACCCAACCGATGCGCAAATACCAGACCAACAGGAATGGCGCCGAGGCGGAAAGCGGAATGGCATTCAGCGCCGGGGAGAGCCAGTTTGTGACGTAATAACCCAGACCGAAGAGGTTGGCCGCAATTCCCAAAAAGGCAGCGGCCTTGCCGAACTCCTTGCTGCGGAACATGACGGTTGCGGCGATCAGTCCGGCCAGACTGACGAAGAGAAAGCTGACGTAAATGCCTGCGCCGTAGTTTGCGCCGGCATTCTGAATGGCCAAGAGCGCCTCGCCGGCGGCCAGTAACATCGTTCGCTGGGCCTCGGTGGAAGCGCTCCAATAGCGGTCGCTCAGCGACAGCATCGCAAAGGCCTGATTCGACGCCAAGTAGATCGTCGTCCCCATCAGAGCCAGCGCCGCGGCCAGCGTCATAAGTCCGCGATCGACACGCCGCAGAGCGGCATAAAGGCCAAGAAAGATCGCGGAGACGAGAACATAGTTGACGATGTCGAATAGGTTGAGAAGGGTAAGTCCAACCAGCCTGTGGCTGTGAAAGACTGTATAGCAATCCAGCGCGCTTGCGGGCAGCACCCTTGGCCCGGAGGAGAAGACGCCGAGTTGACGGAAGAGAAGATACTCCTCGGCCAAGTTTCTTCTGAAGAAGATGGCGGCAATCAACGCGGCCGCTCCGCCTAGCTGGAGGAGAGCTTTCCAGCCGGGGTCTTTGCTTTCAGCGGTTTCGATGTTGCGGGTCATCTTCTCAAGCGTCATTTCGTTGGAACCAACAGCCGGCCTGTAGCGGCCTGTTCAGTCTAACCCGTCAGGGTTGCTACACTACGCAGATGAAAGGAGCGACGAATGAGGACGCGATTGATTGCGGTGGGAGTTCTGTTCGGATTGGGCGCGGCGATTGCGATATGCGCTACCGCTCAGTCTTCCTATCAGCCCGCGACTCCCTCGGCGGTGCAGAGCTTTACAGGGACTCTCGACCCGCATCCCACCGTGGCGCTCACCTTCGACGATCTGCCGGCCGCGGGCAGTTTGCCGCCGGGCCAGAACCGAGCCACAATTGCCGCCGCGCTGACCGCCGAGTTGAAGGCCGCGCGCCTCGAAGGAACTTACGGCTTTGTGAACGCCGTCAAACTGGAGAACGATCCCGACGCGCAGAAGGCCCTTCGCATCTGGGTCGATGCGGGCATGAACATCGGCAACCACACCTGGTCGCATCTCTCGCTCACTGACAACACCGCCGAAGCCTTCGAGCGCGAGATAGCCCTTAATGAGCCTGCGCTGGCCGAGTACGGCCAAGTGCGCGACTGGCGCTGGTTCCGCTATCCGTACTTGCGGGAGGGCGAAACGCTGGAGAAGCGTCATGCTGTGCGCGCCTATCTGCGCGACCACGGCTACTGCGTGGCCCAGGTGACGCTGGACTTCGAGGACTACGCCTGGAACGACGCCTATGGCCGCTGCCTGTCCAAACAGGATGCGGCAGGCATAACATGGCTCAAGGAGAGTTATCTGCGAACCGCGGCCGAGTACATCGCGCTGGGCCGCGAGGAAGAGCGCGTCGCCTTCGGCCGCGAGATTCCCAACGTGATGCTGTTGCACGCCACCAGCTTCACGACGCTGACGCTGCCCGAACTGCTCGCCCAACTGCGCGAGGAGGGTTTTCAATTTGCCCCGCTGGCCGATGTGGAGCGCGACCCCGCCTACGCACTGGACCCGGACGCGGCGCTCAAATACGGCGGCACACTCCCCGACCAGTTCATGGATTCGCGCCATCTGCCTTATCCACCCTTCAAGCCCAAGCCGTTCGAAAAGCTGAAAAGCTTGTGCAAGTGAGCGGAATCGCCTGAGTCCCAAGACGTCGGCTGGCGGTTTGACCGCCGACCGTAGCCGTATAACCACTGTTTGGTAGGCAGTTATCGCAACTTATCGCGCACTTCGGTCCGCGCGAGATAGAGAAAGAAGACGAGATTTAGAAGCCCCTGCGCCAGGGCCGGCCCTTCATGCAGACTTGCGAATATCCACAAGTTATAAACGACCAGCAGAAAGACCGCTCCCTGAGCCAACGACCAGGCCCAGCGCTTGAGCCGCATAAGGCCGGCGCCGGCTGCGATAAATCCAGCCGCGAAGAACAGAGATAGCGGCGGATAATGTCGTCCGCCCAGAACGCCAATGACGATAACTCCGGCTAGAATGAGAAGATAGAAACAGATAGCCGCAAGGCCGGGGAGCGGCAGCAACTCCTGGCGCGCGGATTGGGCCGCATCGCTTGGGGTTGCTTGGCTCGGAGGCGTCTTTGTTTCCGTCTCGTTCGTCATAGCGTGTGCAGATAAGCCAGCAGGTCGTTGAGCTGGTCTCCAGTGAGTTGCGTGGCGGGCATCATCGATCGCCCATGCAGAATTGTTTGAGTGATCCGCTCGTCGCTAGGCGGCGCGCCCGATGGCATGGCTTTCAACTTGGTGAGCGCCTGCAATCCAGGGCCATTCAGCCCATGCGTGGTGGTCGGATAGTGGCACTTGGCGCACTTCGTATGAAAAACCTGCGCCCCCCGCGCCTCCTCGACGGTCCACAGCGCTTCGGGCTTGGAAGGGGGCAGCGAACGGCAGCCGGCCAGCATTGCGGCCAGGCCAAGCGCGGAATTCAGCAATGCAAAGGAAGCAACAAGGGAACAGTTAGGCATCTGCCTCCGATGATACATCCTCATTCCGCGGCCGCGATGGCTTCCGCAATGCGATCCATGGCCTGGAGTTCCGCCTTGCTGCCGGGGAGATGGCCGTTGACTAGAATCGAGAACGCCAGGGTTTTGCCGCTGGCCGCGGCCAGGTAGCCGGAGAGCGCGTTGTTCTCTTCATGCGTACCGGTCTTGGCCCACAGACGGCCTTTCAGCGGCGAGTTGAGGAACCGCTCGGCCAGCGTGCCATCCACGCCGGCGATGGGCAGCGTATCGCGCCAGGCCGCGCCCCAAGGCTGCCGCGCGGCGTAGACCAGCAGTTGCGTCAAGGCGCGCGGGGCGATGCGGTCGTTGAGACTGGCTCCCGATCCGTCGAACAGGAAGAAATCGCTGTCCGCGATTCCCGCTCCGACGAGAAACTGGCGCACCACACGCGCGCCCTGCTCGAAGCTGCCGTCCTCCCCGCGCAGCTTTCCCAGCAGGCGCAAGAGTAACTCGGCGTGAAGATTCTGGCTTACCTTGTTAATAACATATATGTCCTGAGTTACCGGCACCGAAACGCGCGTGGCCAGCACCTTGCGGCCTTCCAACGGAGCGGCAACCGTGGCCGCTTCAGAGCGGACAAGTTTGAGCGGCTCGGCGCGCTCGGCGGCAAAATCGCCCGTCCCATTCGCATATTTGTGACGCGAGGCGGCCGCGCCCTTCACCGTCACGCCGCGGCCGCGCAACGCCTCAATGAAGGCCGCCGCTGTAAATTCCGCGGGGTCTTCTACGGCCAAGCGGGAACGAAATCCCTCTGCGGGAGCTGTGCCCCAGGCGCGCGCCAGCATGGCGCCGGGACGACGCTCCAGGCCTGGGTGAGCGGCCTCCCCAGCGGGCGCTTGCGTCATGGTGTTGTCCAGCGCGAAGTAGTCCACGTTAGGATTCCAAGCGGCCAGGGTCGCTGTGGGCGCTTCGCGCGCCGAAGGGTCGGGAGTCAGCGTCAGCTCGACCGAGTTTTCGTTGAAGGTAAGCGCGGAGACCGGGGCGCCGAAGCCCCACTGCAGGTCGTCCCAGCTCCAGCTCTGGCCGTAGGGTTCGTCGAGATAGAAACTGTCGTCGCCCACAACGCCACCCTCGACGGAGCGCACACCGGCCTGCTCCACTTGCTCGGCCAAAAGTTCCAGCACCTCCATCGGCTGCGGTGGCTTGGCGGTATCGTTGCCAGCAGGGGGCGCGTCTGTTGGGTTTGCCGCAATCCGGCCCGCCGGCGGTTCCCGATAGGGATAGCGCCGCGCGCTCAGCGTGGGGTCGCCCGCGCCCAGCAGAATCAGGTCGCCATGCAGAGCGCCCTGGCCGTCGATCTCGCCGCCAGCCACCACGTTGGTCGTCCAGGTCATCGTCTCGACCGGCAATAGCGCGAAGGCCGCCGCAGTGGTCGCAAGCTTGGCGTTCGAGGCCGGAGTAAACAGCCGGCCTTCGTTCAAGCTGTAGAGCGGTTGGCCGTCGAGGGCGCTTACACTGATGCCGAAGTGCGCGTGGCTCAGCGCCGGATCGGCCAGAATCGCGCCGATGCGGTCGGCCAGCGGACCCTTCGCCGGAGCGGGACGCGCCGCCTGTTTGGCGGCGCGATGGGCTGGGGATTGGGGGAACGCACCGACCGACGGAAATAGAACCAAAGCCAGCAACAGAGCGGTAATTTGACGGTCAAGCATCATGGATGGAGTGTAGCAGGAGAGCACGGAAGACAAGAGTGAGTTTTCATGGAAGTTGGGTATCCTGCGAGAATTGCGAGTCCAACCTGGATAGATCGAAATTGCGTTTGCACCGGATTGAAAGAGATGGAGTGGCAATGATTTTACGTAAGGCTCTTTGCGCTATCGCCGGCATTTATCTTCTGTCTTTCCTCTTGCTTTGCATTTTCCAACGAAGCTTCCTGTATTTTCCAAGCCGAACTTGCGTGTCGTTGCGCGATGCGGGAGCGAACAGGGCCTTCCGGCAGATTGCGGTCAGAACGGAAGACGGCCTCGATTTGATTGCCTGGTATGCTCCAGCGACAAGCAAGCCGTTTACCTTCGTCTTCTTTCACGGAAACGGGGATAGTTTGGCTGGAGCGCTGGAGGTTGCCGATCCATACATTATTGCTGGGTATGGCTTTCTTGCTGTCGAGTATCGCGGATATAGCGGATTGCCAGGCTCGCCGAATGAAGCCGGTCTTTACGCCGACGCGCGGGCCAACATCAAAGGCCTGATGGCGCAAGGAGTAAAGAGCGAAAACATCATTCTTTTCGGGCACTCCTTGGGGACCGGTGTAGCTACGCAAATGGCGGAAGAATTTCATGTGGGCGGATTGATGCTATTGGCTCCGTATCTGTCGATTCCTGAACTGGCGCAAACCGATTATCCCTTTTACCCCGTGGAATATGCGGTTCTGGACCGCTTTGAGAGTTTCAAGAAGATGGGAAAAATCCATGTGCCTCTCTTGATTGCCAATGGCTTCAATGACCGAGTTATCCCTCCATCTCAAGGAAAGCAACTTTTTGCCTTGGCAAATGAACCCAAACAATTCCATTCGCTCCCCAATTGCGGTCATAACGATTGCTTCGAGGATTTTGCTGCGATAGCGTTGGATTGGACGAAACATCTCGAAGGAACGAACTGAAAACCGCCGGAGTTTCATATTTACACACCTAAGACCTTGCGATTGCCGCTCTGGCCCCGCATTTTGGGTGAAACCCGGCCTCACCTGTTATGGTCAGTAGGGAACTGCATGAATCCTCCTTAGGAACCCGCTCGAATGTGGAAGCGCTGGCGAACCCGGATACTGCTGTTTTTGGCCGTTCTCGGCCCCGGATTCATTACCGCCAACGTGGATAACGACTCCGGCGGCATCTTCACCTACTCCCAGGCCGGCGCGCAGTACGGCTACACCCTCCTTTGGACCATGATTCCCATCACCGTCGCCCTGATGGTGGTGCAGGAAATGTGCGCTCGCATGGGCGTGGTCACCGGCAAGGGCCTCAGCGACCTGATCCGCGAGGAGTTCGGCCTGCGGCTCACCTTTTTGCTCATGATCGCGCTGGGAGTGGTCAATTATACCAACGTGGTCACCGAGTTCATCGGCATCGACGGCTCACTGCACCTCTTCCACGTCTCCAAATACATCTCCGTCCCCTTGTGCGCCGGGCTTGTCTGGTACATGGTGGTGAAGGGCAGCTACAAGAGCACGGAAAAAATCTTCCTTATCGCCTCGGTCGTTTACATTGCATACATTTTCGCCGGGGTGCTCTCGCAGCCCAGTTGGCACGACGCGCTGCTGGCCACCGTCAAGCTGCCCGCCCGCTCGGTGTGGAGCGACAAGGCCTACATCTATATGGCCATCGGCGTGGTTGGAACCACCATAGCCCCGTGGATGCAGTTCTACCTGCAATCCTCGATCGTGGAAAAGGGCATTCGCGTAAAGGATTACGCGGCCTCGCGGCTGGACGTGATCGTGGGCAGCTTCTTTACCGACCTGATCGCCTGGTTCATCGTGGTAGCCTGCGCCGCCACGCTCTATGTGCATGGAATGGGGAACATCCAGGTAGCCTCCGACGCCGCCGAGGCAATGCGCCCGCTGGCCGGCGACTACGCCTTCGTTCTGTTCGCTTTCGGACTCTTCAACGCCTCGCTGTTCGCCGCCTCGATTCTGCCCCTCTCGACGGCTTACACAGTTTGCGAGGGGCTGGGGGTCGAATCCGGCGTGGACAAGAGCTTCAAGGAGGCGCCGTTCTTCTACTGGCTCTATACGCTCTTGATTGTGGGCGGCGCGGCCACCGTTCTCCTGCTGCCCGACGCGCAACTGATCAATTTCGCCATTCTCTCGCAAGTCTTGAACGGCGTTCTGCTGCCCGTAGTTATCATCCTCATGCTGGTGCTCATCAACCGCGCCGACCTGATGGGCAAGCACAAAAACTCGCATCTATGGAACGCGATTGCATGGGGAACCAGCATTATCGTCATCGGCATGACACTGGCGATGCTGTGGGGCATGATGCCGGGGCATCAATGAGTTAGTGCGGCGGCGGTCCTAGTGGTATGTCTCGCTAATTGCATCTATTGTCAGCGATCCACAACGATCAGGAGGTGTTGGCCCGCATTCCCCTCAGGGGCTAAAGCCCATTGATTTTGCGGACTTTATGTACGGGCTGAAGCCCGTACCCTTCAAAACGGATAAACGACTGTCTGCGTGAGACACACCACTAGCGGGGTCGAACGAAGAGCCGCAATCCTTGCGGATTGCGGCTCTTTGCGGCTGAGTTACTGCCGAGTTACATCTCCTTGACGCCTTCCACGAAGGCTTTCAGCTTGCGACTGCGGGACGGATGCCGCAGCTTGCGCAGGGCCTTGGCTTCTATCTGGCGGATGCGCTCGCGCGTGACCTGGAAGCTCTGGCCGACCTCCTCGAGGGTGTGCTCGGAGCCGTCTTCCAGGCCGAAGCGCATCTTGATGACCCGCTCCTCGCGCGGGGTGAGGGTGCGCAGAACCTGCGAGGTGTACTCCTTGAGGTTGACGCTGATGACCGCTTCAGACGGCGAGACCGCTTGGCGATCCTCAATGAAGTCGCCAAGATGCGAGTCTTCCTCCTCGCCTATGGGAGTTTCCAGCGAGATAGGCTCTTGCGCTATCTTGAGCACCTTGCGCACCTTGGCCACGGGAATGTCCATGCGCTTGGCGATCTCCTCGCTCGACGGCTCGCGGCCTAACTCCTGCACTAACTGACGGCTGGTGCGGATCAGTTTGTTGATGGTTTCGATCATGTGCACAGGTATGCGAATGGTGCGGGCCTGATCGGCGATGGCACGGGTGATGGCCTGGCGAATCCACCAGGTCGCATAGGTCGAGAACTTGTAGCCGCGGCGATACTCGAACTTGTCCACCGCCTTCATCAGCCCGATGTTTCCCTCCTGAATCAGATCGAGAAATTGGAGGCCGCGGTTGGTGTACTTCTTGGCGATGGAGACGACTAGGCGCAGGTTTGCCTCGATCAACTCTCGCTTGGCCTGCTCGGCATCCATGTCGCCCTGAATCATCTCGCGCTGGGTGCGCTTCAACTCGGCTATGACCACGCCGGCGTCGGCCTCGATCTTTTCCAGATCGGCGCGGCAGTTCTTCTGTTGGCGCCGGTACTCCTTCTTCAGTTCCTCGCTCTTGCTGGCTTCGTGCTTCTGGTCGAGCGAACGAATCTGTCGTTCCAGGGTGCGCATGGTGTCCACGGTCTTGTTGACCTTGTCCAGCAGCCGTTTGCGCTCCAGCGCTGTGTACTTGAACTCGCGCACAATGCGCGAGACGAAGACCTTCTCGCGGGCGATCAGCCAGCGGGTATGGCGCACGGCCGCAACCTTGTTCCTGGCGTTGGGAGCGGTCTGTCTATCCTCGAGCTGCGCGATCCGCTTCTGGTGTTTCACCAGCGCTTCGACGCGGGTTACGGTGGCCTTCACGCGCGCCTGCACCACCTCTTCGGTAAGTTCCTCCTCGTCGAAGACCAAGACCTCTTTTACATTGCGGACACCCCGCTTGAGATCCTCGCCCAGGGCCACGATCTCGCGGATCACGATAGGCGAACGAGAGATGGCCTTGAGCACGCGCATCTGCCCGCGCTCGATGCGCTTGGCGATCTCGACCTCGCCTTCGCGCGTCAGCAGCGGAACGGTGCCCATCTCGCGCAGGTACATACGCACCGGATCGTTGGTCTTCTCCATCGTTCCGGGAGTCAAGTCCAGCTCAACGTCCTCGCCCTCTTCAAGCTCGAAGTCCTTGTCCCCGAACTTGGGGCCATCGAGCAGGTCGATGCCCTGTGTGCCGATGGTGGTGATGAGGTCGTCCAGATCTTCGGGCGAGGAACCCATCTCATCCGGCAACATCTCATTCACCTCGCCGTATGTAAGATAGCCCTGTTCCTTGCCCACTTCGATGAGCGTGTCTATATCGCGTTCAAATTTGTCGTCGATCGCCAATGGCTCCTTCTCTCTCCAGCGCAAAACAGATTCAGCACCGTATGCGCAACGGTGCGCGGTTTCCGATCGGATTCGGCCCAGGAACGCACGAAAAAAAGATTTCCTTGTGGAAATCTCCGTGCCCGCGGACGCCAACCCTCGGCTACCCGCATAAAAAACGCGGTTTCAGTCGGCTGCTCGGAAGAGGATGACCGGCGCTTCAGGTTTCTCCTGGTTCGCCCGCGAGCCGAAGCTCATGGTTGGGGCAGAGGGGCGCGCATCCTCATAGATTCTTCTAGTCTACCACCGCTGGCTCCGTCTTCAACAACAAAAAATCCGGACGGATACAACCCTCGGTTGCGCCGCTTCGCAACTGAGATCGCATCCGCGCTGGGCCTGTTTTCACCCTATTGTCTCCTGAAACTTAGACGCTTTAGAGGGTGAATGGACGCAGGAATCCGCAACGATCTGTCTCCAGTCTCGCCGCCTGAATGCGGCCATGAACAGACTGTGATAAGATTTCCTTGTTTCCTTTCGAGGCTTTATGCTAGCCAAAATGACTGTCAAGAATCAGCTCACACTTCCAAAGAAGGTGGTCTCACGCTTTACCGGAGTGGAATACTTCGACGTCAGCACGGATGGCACGAGCATCGTTCTGCGTCCGCTGCAACGGAGTCGCGCTGAGGAGGTCTGGGCATACCTGGAGAAGCTGGGTGTCACCGAGCTGGACGTGAGCGATGCCGTTGCCTGGGCGCGTAAAGCAGAGTGACTGCAAAGCCCTTGCGCCGCGTGGTATTCGATACCAATGTTGTTCTATCCGCGCTTTTGTTTCCCGCTGGACGTATGGCTTGGCTGCGCCCGCGCTGGCGGGAGGGCGGTGCCGTTCCGTTGATTTCCCCGGCAACGGCGCGGGAACTGACGCGGGTTCTTGCCTATCCCAAGTTCCGGCTCTCCAAGCAGTACAGCATGGAGCTGCTGACGATGTACATTCCCTACTGCGAGAGCTTCAACCCAGCCGACAAATGCCCCATTGAATGCCGAGATTCCAAGGATCAGCCTCTGCTCGACTTGGCGCAAAGCAGCAAAGCCGATCTGCTGGTGACGGGCGACGATGACCTGCTGGCGCTGGTTGGGCAAACGGAGTTTACGATCGAAACTCCGGAAAATTATCGACGGAGAGTCTCTGCCGAGCTGTAGGTTCGGAGTCTCCGTGCGGCACAGCAACAATCTACCGCTCCGGCGGCCGCCGGTTGTGCGGTTGGCAGCGAAGTTATCGATTCCAGCGGCCCGCAATGCGCGTATCAAAGGGTTCCCGATTTCTCAAGCAGAGTCTTGATATTTTGCTTCCCATGAACTACCGTCACAATCTGCAATGGCTTTGTGTCGGGACGGTAAACCACAATGAAGTTGGGAAACCGAGTTACCGTCCAAAACCGAACCGGCTGAGGGGTAATCTCGCTTCGTTTCGAGCCAAGCAGCGGGTATCGGGCGAGGCTGGAACACGCCGATAAAATGGCCGATTCCACGCGATTTGCCGCATCCACATTGTCTTCCGCGATGTAGTCCCAGATATCGCCGAGATCGTCGATCGCCCGTGGAGTGAGCTGATACAGGCTGGGCATTTTCAGGCGATTTGCCGTTTTGCGCGGCGGTCCTGAAGGATGCGAATCGCTTGTTCGGCATCCACAAGTTCGCCCCGTTCCGCCTGCGCAAAGCCTTCGTCAATCTGCGCGGCAATGGCCTCTTTGTCGGCCAGCATCCAGTCTTGGTTCCGATATTGCTCCTGAAGGACGGCGAATGCCTGATCGAGCACCTCTTCCTGCGTCATGCCCGACCGGACAGCGCGATCAAGCACTTTCTGTTGCTCGGGTTTGAGTTCGAGGATCATGGCGCTCCTTAGGTGCCGCAGAGCAGGCATGGCAGGATTATACGGTGTTTTAGCTTCCCGCTGCCTGCCCCGAACTGTCCTCTACCGCTCCGGCGGCCGCTGGTTGTGCAACTGGCGCAGCGTCCGGTCCAACTCCAGCTTTTGCTGGGTAAGCAGCGCCAACTCGGCAAAGTCGCCGCGGCGCTCGGCTTCGGCGATCAGCGTGCGCAGTTCGCGCTGGCGGTTTTCGATGGCTCGCTCGTGAATCTCCTGCACGGCGCTGAGAACCTCGAATTCGTCGGGCGGCTTGGTTTCGGCCAGGAGAGCCTCGGCCAGCAATGCCCGCTGCGCCTCGTCCTCGAGGACGCTCATGGGATCGTTGGCCTGGCGCAGGGCGAGCGATTGCAGCGCCGGATATGTGCCCAAATGCTCAAACCACGCCGGCTGCTCGGCCAGGGCTTGGGCGGCCAGCCGCCGCGCCTGCTCGAATTCAGGGTCGTCGATGGCCAGCGCCCGCAAGAGCACTCGCTCGACCTCGGTGAGTGCCGTGGTCCGCGCCTCGATGCGGTCGCGGCGCTTGAGCGCGGCCTGACGAAGCTCCTCGCGGAGCACCGCCGAGTCGATGCCCAGCTTTTGCGCGGCGTCGGCGGCGAACTGATCGCGCGCCAGTTTCTCCGGCATGAGGCGAATGTGCGGCAGCAGGAAGTTCATGGCCTTCACCTTCTGCTCGGCGCCGGCGCCGGGAAAAGCCAGACGCGCCCGCTCTATCAGGTAATCGGCCTGCCGGCGCGCGCCGCGCAAGGCCGCCGTGTAGGCCTCGACGCCGCGCTCGCGGATGAAGCGATCCGGGTCCAGCCCATCGTCCAGGGTGACGATCTTGATCGCAAAGCCCTCTTCGGTGAGCAGGGCTATGGACTTTTCGGCGGCGTTGGCTCCGGCGGCGTCGGGGTCGAAGTTGACCACGACCTGCGAGGTATGACGGCGCAACAAAGCCACCTGATGCTCGGTAAAGGCCGTGCCGCTGGTGGCGATTACGTTCTGAATGCCGCGCAGGTAGACCGAGATGCAGTCCATCTGGCCCTCCACCAGCAGGGCAAACTCCATCTGCCGAATCGCCGTCTTCGCCTTGTCCAGATTGAAGAGAACGGAACCTTTGATATAGAGCGGCGTCTCCGGCGAGTTGATGTACTTGGCGCCCGCCTTCTCGCCGGTCTCCAGAGTGCGCGCGGTGAAGGCGATCACCCGCCCGCTCTCATTGCGGATGGGAAAGACGACGCGCTTGCGGAAGCGGTCGTAAAGCGGGCCGAGTGTGCCGTCTTCATGCTCCTTGGCGGCGAAGAGGCCGCTGACGCGGAGCGTCTCGTCGTCGGCCAGATTGCGCAGCCGGTCGCGCAGGGCGTTGAAGCTGTCGGGCGCATAGCCGATGCGGAAGGCCTTGATTCCTTCCGGCGAGAGTCCGCGCCCGGCCAGATACTCGCGCGCCACGGCCCCCTCCGGTGAACGCAACTGCTCCTCAAACCACGCCGCGGCGCTCTCATGCAGTTCCAGCAGCTTGGCGCGCAGCCGCGCTCCAGCGGCCTCTTCGGGCGAGGAAAACTCCCGCTTGGGCAGCGGGATGCCGCACTTCTGCGCCACAATCCGCACCGCTTCGGGGAAACCCACGTTCTCGATCTTGGCCACAAAGCTGAAGACGTCGCCGGAGACGCCGCAGCCGAAGCAGTGGTAGAACTGGCGTACCGCGTGGACGGAAAACGAGGGCGATTTCTCCTTGTGGAAGGGGCATAGCCCGGAGTAGTTCTGCGCCCCCGCCTTGCGCAGACGGATGTAACCCTCGATCACCTTGACGATGTCGGCCTGCTGCTTGACGGTTTGGGCGAAGTCGCTCACGGGGGGCTGTATTGAGGATAAGCTCGCCGCTTCCGCCAGCGCTGGGGCGTGGAGAATCGCCTGCACTGGCGATTGGACGTGGTGATGAACGAGGATCAGGACCGCAACCGGTTGAGCAACGGCCCGCACAATCTTGCCGTGCTCCTGCACATGGAGATCAATGCCATGCGGAAAGAAGGTATTCCTTCGACCAACCCCATTCTTCCGTTGGCTTTCAATCCGTGTTGAGGTAGATGCATGAAGACAAGCGAAGTTACTCGCCCAAGGTCAAGAGCGGTTAGCAGGACTCATCACGTCGTGCGCTACTTCTGGCGCAGAACGCCAATTGTTCCCATCCACTTATCCACCAACTCAGGCCATGCGGTTACGGGAGAATTGGTACGCCGCAAGCCAAAGGCATGGCCTCCCTGTGCGTACAGGTGCATTTCGACAGAAACCCCGGCCTGCCTTAGCCCAGCATAATAAGATAAGGCTTGCTTAACGCCGTCTACCTTGTCGTCTTCGTTCTGCAGGAGAAAGGTTGGCGGCGTCTGCTTCGAAAGATGGTTCTTTACATCCCGCTGGAGAGCGAAACTGTTCTCGCCGACAGCTAGATGACCGGGGTAGATCGCTATGGCGAAGTCCGGTCGGCAACTCACGTCGTCAACTGCGTCCACGCGGGGGTAAACGCGCTTCTCGAAATGAACGCTCGTAGCTGCTACAAGGTGACCGCCCGCAGAGAAGCCAATAACGCCAATCTTCCGCGGATCGACGTGCCACTCAGCAGCATGAAGCCGGGTTAGGCTGATCGTCCTCTGTGCGTCGTCCAAAGCTTGCGGAGCCTGGGGATATGCGCCTGACTTCGGCAGCTTCGCTGAACCTGGAACGCGATATTTCAAGAGCACGCAAGTGATGCCTCTTGTTGTGAGCCAGTCGCAGATTTCGGTACCTTCTAAATCCATAGCGAGAACCTGATACCCCCCTCCTGGAAAGACCACGACGGCAACTCCGGTGTTCTCTATCTTTGGATGGTAAACGGTCATCGTTGGCACAGAAACGCGCTCCTCTGAAATCCAGGGCTTACCTGCCACGAGTTCATCCTCAACCTTCACTGAGTACTCCGGACCGTCGTAAACGACTGGATCGGGCGCGGCTCCGGGCCAGATTGGGATTTGTTGGTTCCCTGGCGACGGTTGCCATGGAGGAAGGTGTTGTTGAGCAACAGCATTCACACTGAAAATAGCAACTGTCAAAACAAACACGGCCAGCGTGTTGAAGGAACGTGACATGAAGACACCTCTATAGCTCCGAATCGAGGGAAAAGTCTGGGCTGCTATATTTTATTATAAGCACTTCTAAAAACCACGATTTCCGTTGAACTGAAGACATAAAGACTTCTTGCAGTATTCCTGCGGAGTACTTTTGGAGCAAACCTGTCGATTGTTTGTCGATCAGGTCATCTCTTCCCTTCGTATTTCATGTTTTCCGGCATCTATTCGGCGTCAGGCAGATACAGTTCTCCTTTCGTTACTGCGCATCAGAAATGTGTAGCGCGAGAAGTTATAGGCCAGATTTTCAAGTCCTACGGGCACTTCTAAAAACCTCTGCAATAAAAATCCACATTAGGTTCTGCATGCGCATCCAATATACGAAGCTTTTTTACATGGAGCATCAGATGAAGCAGGCAGGATTTTTTGATTTCTCGCAACGCAGGACAAGCTATTGCAGACACGGGATTTCCTCGAACAAGTGAATCGTCTTGTGGAGTGGGAATCTTTTCGCCCGATTCTTGAGTCCGCCATCGAACGTAAAGACAGCGGCAAGGGCGGGCGTCCCGCCTTCGATCTGGTGTTGATGTTCAAGATTCTCGTACTGCAAGCTCTCTACAACGCGTGAGCGAGTACACGCAAGGAGGAAGCAATATGGGCAAGAACAGCCTGAGCGAGGCCGAACGGGCCGACGAGCGGCGCGCCATCAGCCAGAAGAAGCGCAAGTTGATTGAGAAGGTCTTTGGCTGGGCCAAGCTGGATAGTGTGCTGCGCCAAGTCAAGGTGCGGGGTCTCAAACGGGTGGATTGGTTCTACCGATTCGCCATGGCGGCATACAATTTACTGCGCTTAGGGAGGCTTATTCCGATTCAACCGACGGCCAGCTAAGGCCGAAGTGTGTCTGGAGGCTGGTAAAACGGCCCCCGGACGCAAGACAACAACCGCCAACCGGCCGGCCAGCCGACGAAATGGCGCATGAACCGCTCCCGCAAAGAGCAAAAGCAAGTTAACCAAGGGGTTTTTCCGCAGCCTCTAAAGTCGCGTAGCCATATTCCGGCGTTCCTCTCTGCATTTTTCGCTTGGAATGGAGCTTTGAACTGGAAGCTCTTTTTCGTTCCAGCATCGCCGCAATTCTACCGCTCGAGCGAAGGGCGGGCAACCGGCGTCGATTGCTCCACCGCGCCGCGGGCGGTTAGAAACCCATGACGTTGTAGCCGCAGTCGACGTAGAGGGTTTCGCCGGTGATGGCGCTGGAAAGGTCGCTGGCAAGGAAGAGGGCCGCGCCGCCGACCTCGAGTTGATCCACGTTGCGGCGCAGTGGAGCGCGCTCGGCGTGGGATTTGAGCATTTCGCCGAGATCGCCGACGCCGCGCGCGGCCAGTGTCTTGACCGGGCCTGCGGAGATGGCGTTGACGCGAATGTTCCTGGGGCCGAGGTTCCAGGCCAGGTAGCGGACCGTGCATTCCAGCCCGGCCTTGGCCACCGCCATGACGTTGTAGTTGGGAACGACCTTTTCCGCCGCGTAGAAACTCAGCGTCATGACGCTCCCGCCCTCGCTCATCAACGGCGCGGCGGCGCGGCTGAGGGCGATGAGCGAGTATACGCTGACGTCGTTGGCGATGCGGAAGCCCTCGCGGCTGGTCTCGATGAACTCGCCGCGCAACTCCGCGGCGGGCGCGAAGGCGACGGCGTGGACAAGAATATCGATTTTTCCGTAACTGGCTTTGAAAGCTGCGAAAAGACTCTCTATTTCGGCGTCGCTGGAGACATCGCACTGAAAGCCCTGCGCGCCGGGCAATTCGTCGATGAGGCTCTGGGCTTCCAGCTTCATGCGCTCGTTTTGGTAGGTGATGGCCAGGGAAGCTCCGGCCTGGTGAAGTTTTTGGGCGATGCCCCAAGCAATGGAACGCTTGTTGGCCAGCCCGAAGACAACGGCCGTCTTACCCGCCAGATTGATCATGCTCGCTTTCTTCCTCCATGGTCCATGCACAGGGGAACTCGGACCGCTCGTCCCTGAGAATATCAGACGTCCCACATCGCTTGTGCGGGGGCTATTCGCGGCAGGGCCATCGCATGAACGGGAGCGTCAACTGAGTCGATTTGGCATCCGAGTCGATACGAGTCAGTGAAGGCATGGACCCGTCTGCCGTTTCCGAGAGGAAATGTTGTGAGCCAAGGAGAATCTGGATAAGCCGAGCGGCTGCTGCGGATGAGCGAAGCTCGGAGGCAGTTCGATCGATTCAGTCGGCGCAGTTCGAGAAGTTTCCTGTACTCTAAACGCATCTCAAGAGATATGTGCGAGGAGCCATGCAGAAGAGTGAACCCGGGTCTCGCGCCGCGAGTTTGACGATCGCACCCATTGGACTGATCCATACGCCTTTCAAATATGCCCAGGGCACTCCGATCCAGGCCGCGGTCAGCAAGGGCGCTCAGGGTGTGGTCGAGTTGCTGCCGGAGTTCATCGCGGGGCTGCGGGATCTGGCCGAGTTCGAGCGGCTTTGGCTGATCTACCAACTGGATCGCGCCTCGGCGGTGCAATTGGTTGTTCGCCCTTACATGGACACGGCGGAGCGCGGCGTGTTTGCCACACGCTCCCCAGCCCGGCCGAATCATCTTGGCCTTTCCGCCGTTCGCCTGCTTCGCGTGGAGCGGAGTCGATTGCTGATCGCGGATGTGGATATGCTGGACGGAACGCCGCTGCTCGACATCAAACCGTATGTCCCGGCCTTCGACAGCTTCGAGAATGCGCGCGCGGGCTGGTACGCAAACAAGTGCGCCGCCGAGGTTGTAGCGGACGATCGGTTCGAGGCGGGAGGGATCGAGGGCAGTTGAGCGGGCCGAGCGCGCGCACTCGCAAAGCGTATGGTAGTGTTGATGCTAAGAGCCGCAATCTTTCAATCTTTACGGCTATCGAGGAGGAGATAGATGAAAATAAGCGCGCGGAATGTGCTTGCCGGGAAGGTTCAGAAAGTCGCCAAGGGGGCGGTCAATGCCGAGGTGGCGATTGTGCTTGAGGGTGGGGAGACAGTGATTTCGATCGTCACCAACTCGAGCGTCGAGTCGTTGGGCCTGGAAGAAGGAAAGCCTGCCTATGCGATCGTCAAGGCGCCCGATGTGATTGTCGGGAAGGGGTTGGGTGGAGCCAAACTGAGTGCCCGCAACGTGCTCGCGGGCGAGGTGGCGAAGGTGCTGGACGGAGCGGTCAACAGCGAGGTGCAGATAAAACTGCATGGGGGGACGACGATCGTGGCGTCGATCACCAAGGAGAGCGTGCAGACGCTCGGATTGCAAAAAGGCGATAAGGTGAGCGCAATCGTGAAGGCGCCCAACGTATTGATAGGCGTTTAGGCGCAGCGGTCGATGCCGCGCGCGGCGAGCGTTTATCTGAACGGCCGGGGATTGCGAATCCGGCGGGATGGTGTTCTTGCGAGCTAGATCAGGCGGCGCCCGGCGACAGAGGCGTCGTATCCTCCCAGACGTTCCAACTCTCGCCGGTACGCAGCCAGCGCCAGAGTGTTGAAGATCGCCTGGACCTGCGGCAGGCGCAGATGGCGCCGGTGGACAACGAGGTCGTAGCGCTCGCTGGCGAGAGGGATAAAATTCAGCCCCAATACGCGGGCCACAGCTGACACGGCGATGCAGCAGTCGGCTTCACCGGCGAGAACGCGGCGCGCAGCGGCCATGTGACCGGTGGCAACGCTATTGTATCCCCGTAGCCGAGCGCGCGCGATTCCCAGGCTGCGCAGCTTTGCGTCCAGCAGCAGACGGCTTCCCGCGCCACGTTCGCGATTCACAATCGAAACGTCCGATCGTTCAAGGTCGGCGATGGAGCGAATCCGCTTTGGGTTGCCTCCAGCCACGACGAGACCCTCTTCCCATATAGCGAGAGAGACAACGGCGATGTCCTGCCTGCGGAAGATGCGGTCGATGGTCGCCAGGTTGGATTCGTTCGTCTTTTCGTCGCGGATGTGGCAGCCGGCGACATGAATGCTTCCCAGGCGCAGCAGGTCGAGAGCCTTTGTGCTATTGCGATGGGCAACGACAAGATTCACTCCTTGCTGCCCAAGATGGCGACCGAGGATGGAGATGCCTGGATCGCATCCGGCCATGAGCAGCCGTTTGTCCAGGTTCTTGGCAGGCGCAAACAGTTCCACACCTACCTTCGCCGGGCCGTCGATCCTGGCCGCGGCGCATGTGACGATCGCGTCGGCCAATGGCAGGCTCCACGCGGTGGTATCGGGAGAAGCGGCGATCAGGCGGCCATCCACGCGACAGAGGCACACGGGCTTGCCAGGCGAGGCTGCGCAGTCCACATCCAGCAGTTCCGCCTGTTCTGTGTTGGGCGAATCTGCCGGCGTTTCCAATTGAAAAATCTCTTCGACCGGCACGCCTAACGCTTGAGCCAGCTTGAGCGCGGCGGCAGTATTGGGAGCATAGTCGCCGGACTCGATGGCATAGACGGTTTGCCGGCTGACATCGATTGCCGCCGCCAGTTCGATCGCGGAAAGGCCGCGCGCGGTCCGCAATTCAGCCAGCCGATTGCGCACTTTCATCGATTCCTCTTTTGCGACCATGGGCGAAACGCTCCCGATTCTTCGGTCAATATCGCGGCCTTGGAACGAACGATGCCGTTCCGGCCGCAGAATGAGTATGCGCCTTTTCGACGGATGTCTTGTAAAACGGACGCTGTTGCGCTTATAATACAACTCAATCGCACCGAACCGAAATCTTCCGCAATTGGGTGGAAGCGAGCGTGATGCTGGCCGATCCCTGGAGGAAAGACGGTGCTCGCATTGTCCGCCACACTTTCGTTTCCAGGAGGAACCGAACATGAAACGCAGTCAGTCTTTTCTTCTTTCCGGCCTCGGCCCTATTGGAGCGGCAGGCTCGCTCCCCGCGCGGATGACGACCTTGATCGCGGCGGCGGTTCTCTGCTTCTCGTCGACCTTGGCGTTCGGCCAGGCCGATGCGAAGACCCAGCCGAAGACTCCCGAACCATGCGCGAACGGCCACGAGTTCGCCACCACCGATTGCGCGCTGACCTGGCGCGGCATCACTCTCTACGGCGCGTACGATGCCGGCCTCGGCTGGGTCAGCCACGGCTTGCCGGAAAACGGCTACAACTATGAAGGCGAATCTCTGGTGAACCGAAACGGCTACGAGCATCGATTCCTCTTCGCGCCGAACAACTTGCAGCAGACAGGTTTTGGCATCCGCGGCAAGGAAGAGTTTGTGCATGGCTGGTCCGTTGTATTCAACGCTTCAACTGGCATCAATCCGCAGTCGGGGTTGCTCGCCAACGCGTCGGAAACCGACATCGTCAACAACGGCCTTCCCAGGGCCAGTTATTCGATAGCCATCGACGGCGCGCGCGCGGGCCAGCCCTTCAATGACGAATACTATGCCGGCATATCGTCCGCGTATATCGGCACACTGACCTTCGGCCGTCAGCGCTCTCTAGGCACGGATGCGATGCTCCTTTACGATCCGGCCGGCGGTTCCTATGCTTTTTCCTACATCGGGTATAACGGCACGATGGCCGGCGGCGGCGACACCCAGGACAGCCGTTGGGACGACGCCCTGAAGTATCGTCTCACCTATGGCCCGGCCCATTTCGGCGCCATGTATAAATTCGCCGATGGATCAGCCGGCTGCTACTCGGCCTCCGCATCCTGGACGGCCGACACCTGTACGCCGGAAGAGGCGCATAACAACGCTTTTGGATTCGACCTCGGCGAGAGCTACGACAAGTTCTCCGCCGACCTCGTCTATCAGCATTACAATCAGGCTATCAGCGTATTGAACCCCTTGCTGGGGCCTCAAAGCCTGTCGGCGCCATATCAAGCGACCACGGACAGCATCGATACAAACCAGATCACCGGGGCCAATCTGATCGCCACCGACAACACCGTATATGGCATCGTGACCGACAACAACGCAATTATGGCCGCTGGCAAGTACACGTCTGATCCGTTCAAGGTTTTCGCCGGCTACGAATACATCTGGCAGAATAACCCGGCGAACCCGTTGGGCGTTGGCGCCTCGGACCAGGGCGGATATATCATGAGCGGAGTGGAAGACAACAATCTCGATTCCGAAAAGTTGGTGCAGATCTGGTGGACGGGCGCGAAGTACACCTACCGTAAAAAGACCGACGTTACTTTCGCCTGGTATCAACAGCGGCAGAACGACTTCCGCATTCCGTCGACCTGCTCGGCCAACCCCAGTATCGGCAATATGCGAGCTTCCTGCGCGGGTACCCTCAATGAGGGGTCGCTCTATCTGGATCATCGCTTCACCAAGCGTTTCGATTCTTTTGCCGGAGTTGCGTATTCCTGGGTGAGCGGCGGTCTGGACATCGCCATTCCTCATGGCCCCGGAGTTCCCTTTTTGAACGACAACAACCTTGCTCCGACATTCGGCAGTCGTTTCGCCTTCTGATCGTTTCCGCGGCAGGCTCAGGCGAGAACTGTCCAGAGAAGCATCGGGAAAGGAATTTGAGATGAGGTCGCGCGTAAATTCAAATAAGCGGGAGAGAAAGAAGCCATCGTGGGTTTGCATCGCTCTATCAATCGCCGTGTTCGCCGCGATGGTCTGTGGGAGTCATGGTTCGGCGCAGACAAAGCTGACCGTCTCCGCGGCAGCAAGCCTGAAGGAGGGGCTTGCGGAGACCGAGGCTGCCTATAGGCAAGGCCATGCGGATGTGGAATTCATCAATAACTTCGGCTCCTCCGGAACGCTGGCCGCGCAGATCGACCAGGGAGCGCCTGTGGATATCTTCGTTTCGGCCGCCGCCAAGCCCATGGACGAACTGGCGGCAAAGGGACTCATTGTTGCAGGATCGCGCCGCAATCTGCTGCGAAACACGCTTGTCCTGATTGCGCCGCTCGATTCCAAACTGCGCGATTTTCAGGGTCTAGCGGACGCTTCGATCCGGGTGATCGCGCTGGGCGACCCGGCCAGCGTTCCGGCTGGGCAGTATGGACGGCAGACGCTCTCGGCGCTTCATCTGCTGGACAAGCTCAACGCGAAGTTTGTGCTGGGCAAGGACGTTCGCCAGGTTCTGACTTATGTGGAGACCGGCAATGCGGATGCGGGCCTGGTGTATGCCACCGACGCGCAAGCGTCCGGGAAAGTTCGCGTTGTGGCCACGGCTCCGGAATCGGCGCACGATCCCATCGTGTATCCCGCCGCTGTGGTGAAGGGGAGCCGCGGCGAAGGGACCGCGAGACAGTTCGTCGAGTATCTCTGCAGCCCCGCCGCTCAGACAATCTTTATGAAACATGGATTTACTATAGCGGCACCGTGACTCTGCCGATCGACTTATCCCCGCTGCTCATCTCACTGGCCACAACCTGTGCGGCCACGATCGCCACGTTCTTTCTGGGTTTGATTGCGGCAAGGCTGATGTACGGCACGCGCGGAAGCCTGCGGGCGTGGATAGACGGCATTCTCACGCTCCCGTTGGTTCTTCCACCCACCGTGGTCGGCTTCTTTCTCCTGCTGCTTCTCGGACGGCGCAGCTTCATCGGCCATTGGCTGGAACGAATAGGCGTCACGATCGTCTTTTCATGGCCGGCTACGGCGATCGCCGCGACCGTGGTGGCGTTTCCGCTGATGTATCGCACCACACTGGGCGCGTTCGAGCAGGTCAATCCGACTCTTTTGGATGCGGCGCGCACACTGGGGGCCTCGGAGAGGACGGTTTTTCGCAGAGTGCTGTTGCCCATGGCCGCGCCTGGCGTACTTGCCGGAACAGTGCTGGCCTTTGCGCGCGCACTGGGAGAGTTTGGGGCGACGCTGATGCTGGCCGGCAATATACCAGGCCGCACCCAGACCATGCCGATGGCTATCTTTGCCGCGGTGGAGGACGGCGATATGCGCGTTGCACTCCTGTGGGTGAGTCTGATCGTCGCGCTTTCTCTGGGCATCATTCGACTATTGAATGGGCAGAAGCAAGACCGAAGGCCGGCGGGCATTCCTATCGCATCGTCCCTGGTCGCCACTCCGGTTGCGGCCTTGCCTGTGGCGAGCGGCGCGGAAAGCGCAGAGGCTTCATCGACGCTTGAGATGTATGTCGAAAAGGCGCTGGACAACTTCAATCTTCAAGTTGCGCTGCGGACAGGCAAAGGAGCGATCGGTTTGCTGGGCTGCTCCGGCGCGGGCAAATCGATGACGCTGCGCATGATCGCCGGCATCGTTTCACCGGATCGCGGGCGCATCGTTTTAAGCGACCGCGTCCTGTTCGACAGTGAAACGGGACAGAAAGTCTCCTCGGCGCGCAGGAGAATCGGCGTCGTGTTTCAGGATTATGCCCTTTTTCCGAATATGACAGTGGCTGAAAATGTCGGCTTCGGGTTGAGCGCGCTGTCGGAACCGGTGCGGCAAGGGCGCGTCGCTAGGCAACTTGAACTGATGCACATTGCGGAGTTGGCAAACCGCTATCCTAAAGAGATTTCAGGAGGGCAACGGCAGCGCGTGGCTATTGCGCGGTGCATGGCCAGCGAACCGGAAGCGCTGTTGCTCGATGAACCCTTTGCCGCGCTGGATCCGCATCTGCGCCGTCAAATGGAAGAACAGCTCCGCGAGACGCTGGCCGGGTACAAGGGCGCGGTTGTCATTGTAACTCACGACATGGAGGAAGCCTTTCGATTCTGCGCGGATCTGCTGGTGCTGGATAGTGGACGAGTTATAGCGAGCGGGCCGAAACACCAGCTCTTCGAGCGACCGCGGACTGTCATCGCGGCGCGCTTGACCGGATGCAAGAACATCGTCGCCGCCTGCCGCGCGGACGCGGACCGAATCGCGGTGGATGCGTGGAATTGCCAACTGCAAACGGCAAGCCCCGTCCCGGATGCGCTGACTCACGTTGGATTTCGTTCGCATCAGCTTGTCTTCCAGCCACCTGCAAACGGCGACAACACTTTTCCGTGCTGGCTTGTGAGCGCCAGCGAGGCAGCGCATGAGATGACGCTCTATTTGCGCCTCCACACCCCACCGCGGACGGGCGAACCGGCGCATCTGCAAGCCGATGTGCCCAAGGCGTTTTGGTGCGAACTGAGCGCGCAGCCTCAGCCGTGGAGTGTGAAGCTCGATCCGAATCGGCTGCTGCTGCTGGAAGGATAAGAACTTGCAAATGGCAAAAGTATCCGGCAATTCAACGATTTGACAGAGAATCGAGCCGCCCGCCAAGGCGCTTTCAGGATAGCCCTGTAGTCTTTTCCAATTGAAGGATGAGCCTGAAGGGAGCGAAGGGTTAGCGAAGCG
>CAZMHC010000020.1:0-38548 GCA_964565955.1 uncultured Occallatibacter sp. | reverse complement strand
CCTCCGACAACAGTTGGAACCGCGAGAGAGTTCTTGAAAGAATGACCGGCGTCACGCTTCCCGCAAACCTCGTGCCGCAGTTGCAGACGGATTGGAGTCCCGCCGGGCAGATCTACTGGTACACGATCGAGAGCAAGAATCCGAACGTCGATGTGATGGAGCAGAAAGCGCTCGAAGACTGGGTGCTTGCAAAGCAATTCAAGAATATTCCCGGAGTCGTGGACCTCGCCAGTTTCGGCGGCCTCACCAAGGAATATCAGATTCGGCTCAATCCGGAGAAACTGATCGCCTATGGCCTGAGCATTGGTCAGGTTGAACAGCAGCTTCAGATCAATAACACCAACGCCGGCGGTAGTTTTATCGTGGCCGGAGCGCAGCAGATCAACGTGCAGGCTCAAGGCCTGTATGAAACTGTGCAGCAGATTGAAGACACGGTGGTCAAGACCCAGGCCGGGGCGCCGATACGAATCAAGGACATTGCCGAGGTGGAACAGGGGCCCAAGATCCGGCTCGGCCAGATATCCAAGACCTACAAACCGGTCACTGTCGATAAGAACGGCGAAAAGCATTACGACGACAGCAAAATCGTCGACAATCCGGACGTGGTGGAAGGCTCGGTTCTGCTCAGGAAGGGCGCGGATGCCGATCCGGTGCTTGTGGCGATCAAAGAGAAGGTAAAGCAGATCAACGATCACATCCTTCCCAAGGGCGTCACCGTGGTCCCGTTCCTCGATCGCAGCGACCTGGTCCACTTGACCACGCATACTGTGCTGCACAACCTCACCGAGGGAATCGTCCTCGTATCCATCATTCTTCTTGTCTTTCTCGGCAACGTGCGCGGCGCCATCATCGTTGCCATTACAATTCCGTTTGCGTTGTTGTTCGCTTCCATCTGCCTGAGCCTGGCACACATTCCGGCGAACCTTTTGTCCCTCGGCGCTCTCGACTTCGGAATGGTGGTTGACGGCGCAGTGGTGATGATCGAGAACATCGTCCGGCATCTTGCGCACAAAGACGATGGCACTCGCACGGCCCAGCAGAAGATCAAAGAGGCTGCGCACGAGGTCCAGCGGCCGGTCTTCTATGCCATTGCAATTATCATCACCGCTTATCTTCCTATCTTTACCTTGCAATCGGTGGAAGGCCGCCTCTTCAAGCCGCTGGCTTGGACCATAGGATTCGCATTGCTGGGCGCGCTGCTCTTTTCCATCGTTGTCGCGCCGGTGCTTTCCAGTATTTTGTTCCGCAAAGGCGCAAAGGAATGGCACAACCCACTCATGGAATTCCTGAAGAAAAACTACCGATCGGGCGTTGCCTGGGCTATCCATCATCGCTTGATCGTCGTTGGCGGCAGCGCTTTGGGGATTGCGGTTTCGATCTTCCTCCTAGCCGAGGTCGTCGGTTCGGAGTTTCTGCCTCACCTGGACGAAGGCGCGCTCTGGGTGCGCGGTTCTCTGGCTCCGTCCACGGGACCCGATGAGAGTCTGGCTATCTCCAACAAGGCTCGCCTCATCATGGCCAGCTATCCGGAAGTTACCGATGTGGTGGATCAGATTGGCCGTCCCGACGACGGCACCGATGCAACCGGATTTTTCGACACCGAGTATAACGTCAATCTCAAGCCCAAGGAACAGTGGCGTCCGGTCTTTCAACAAAACAAGGAGTTGCTGATCGCATCCATGAGCGAGCAGCTTGAAAAGATCCCCGGCGTCATCTGGGGCTTCTCGCAGCCCATCGAAGACAACATGGAAGAGGCAGTCAGCGGCGTCAAGGGCGAGTTATCCGTCAAAATCTATGGCGACGACTTCAAGGTGCTGGAGGAAAAAGGCAACGATGTCGTCAGTACGATGAGCAAAATTCCGGGTATCGCCGATTTAGGACTGTTTCGCATTATCGGCCAGCCCAATCTCACCTTTACCGTGGATCGTCAGGCCGCTGCGCGCTTCGGCATCAACGTCGCCGATATTCAGGATGCGATTCAGACCGCGGTGGGCGGGACGGTTCTCAGCGAGGTTCTGAAAGGCGAGGCGCAATACGACCTTGTGCTGCGCTATCAGAAGCCCTATCGCGATACCAAGGAAGCGATCGAGAATGTGCGCTTGCTTGCGCCCACGGGTGAGCGCGTATCGCTGGCGCAGTTGACCAAGATCGGTACCACGGATGGCGCGGAGGAGATCTATCGCGAGGGAGAACAGAGATATATCGCCGTGAAGTACGGAGTGCGCGGACGCGATCTTGGAGGCGCGGTCGAGGAAGCGATCGCCACAGTCGGCAAGGTAGTTCCTTTGCCCAAGGGGTATCACTACGAGTGGGCCGGAGAGTACGAGAGCAAGCAGCGCGCCGACAAGCGCCTGGCGCTTATCGTGCCGTTGACCATCGCGTTGATTGCCATGATTCTGTTCACCATGTTCAAGTCGTTCAAGTGGGCGGGGCTGATCCTGGTCAACGTGGCGCTGGCGCCCGTGGGCGGGTCGCTGGCGCTGTTGGTCACTCATACAAATATCAGCGTATCGTCCAGCGTCGGGTTCCTCGCGTTGTTCGGCGTCTCGGTGCAGACCGGCGTCATCATGCTGGAGTACATCAATCAATTGCGCGCCGGCGGCTACACGGTTGAGGGCGCGGCCATCGAAGGCGCGGTCTTGCGGCTTCGCCCGATCATGATGACCATGCTGGTGGCCACACTGGGACTGTTCCCAGCTGCATTGTCACACGGTATCGGCTCGGACTCGCAGCGGCCCTTTGCCATCGTCATCGTGGGCGGACTTATGGTCGATCTGGTGATGAGCATCTTCCTGCTGCCTACGCTGTATGTGTGGATTGCGCGCGACACCGACAAACTGCCTGCGCGGGAGGTATCCTTTGAAGTCTAAGTTGAAACTCATATTCACGCGAAGCCTGGTTTCCGGTGCTGTGTGCGTCGCAGTGCTTGGCGGCGCGGCGAACGCGCAGCAGGCTCTCACCTGGGAGCAGGCAAAGGCGAAGTTCGAGGCGGCCAATCCGGCGTTGAAAGCGGATGAGATCAATGTGGAAGAAATGAAGGCCGAGGAGATCACGGCCTATCTCCGTCCCAATCCGCAGTTCACCATGCTGGCGGATGGAACGCAGATCGCGCCGCGCAATGGAGTATGGACACCAACCAAGGGCACGTACGAAGAGCCTCAGTTCAGTTATCTGCACGAGCGCGAACACAAGCGGGAACTGCGCTTGGAGAGCGCCAAAGATGGGACGCGAATCACAGCGTCGCAGCATGAAGACCTCGAACGCAATCTCGTCTTCAACCTGCGTTCCATGTTCGTGCAGGTGCTCGAGGCGAAGGCCGTGCTCGAACTGGCCAAAGCGGATCTCGAATATTACGACAAGATCATCGATATCAGCCGCAGCCGTTTCAAGGCGGGGGACATTGCTCAAATAGACCTGGACCGCATCGAATTGCTGCGTGTGCAATATGAGTCGGAGATCGAGACGGCAACCGTGAATCTTCGCACCGCGAAGTTTGAACTGATGCAACTGATCGATGAGCGCGCGCCGGTCGATAAGTTCGACGTTGCGGGAAAGTTCGATTGGAGCGATACATTGCGGCCGCTGGACGATTACCACCGGATAGCTCTCGATAACAGGCCGGATTTGCGGGCAGCGATGGAGACGATCGAGCAATCGCAGACCAATCACAAACTTGCCGTTGCCAATGGCTCGACCGATCCGACATTCAGCGCGTGGTACACGTACAACTCCTCGAACAACAACCCGGAAGGCATCAACACCCTCGGCGTGAGCGTGAGCGTTCCGTTGCGCATCTTCGATCGCAACCAGGGAGAGAAGAAGCGCACCTTGCTGGACATCGATCGCAGCAAAAGCGCGGCGGACGCGGCCAAGGCGCAAGTGTTCGACGACGTGGACTCGACCTACGAACAGTTGCGCGGCAACATCGAACTGCTCAAGCCGTACAAGGAGAAGTATCGCGACCAGGCCACGCGGGTGCGCGACACGGTAACATTCTCATACCAGCACGGAGGAGCATCGCTGATGGATTTTCTCAATGCGCAAAGCGACTATCGGGTAGTCCAACTGGCCTACGTTCAGTTGGTCGGCTCTTATCTTACGTTTGCCGGACAATTGAATCTGGTTGTAGGGCATGAAGAGATTCAATGAGATAGTTTGCAGGCGCAAACATGGGCAGCTTTCGCGGATGCACCGAGGGGTTTTTCGAGGGGTCGAAGCATGAAAAGAAACGACGTTCGCGTCTACATCGAAGAAATCGGCATTCTGCCTTCCGTTCGCGTGAATATACAGGAACAGGCGCGATTTGCGGCGGAGACGGTATACGCGGCGGGGATTCCGCTGGCGGAAATCACATTGACCACCCCCGGCGCGCTGGCGGTGATCGACGATCTTGCAAGGCGCTTCCCCGCCATGGCCGTGGGGGCCGGCACGGTTCTGGACGAAGAGTCGGCGCGCAAAAGCGTCGATGCCGGAGCCAGTTTTCTGACCAGTCCTGGATTCGTCCCAGAGGTGGTGGCGTACGCGAGGAAAGTTGATGTCTGCGTGTTTCCCGGCGTTTTAACGCCCAGCGAGATTATCGCGGCTTGGAAGGCCGGCTCCGATTTTGTCAAGATATTTCCCACCGGTCATGTGGGTGGCGTTCAGTATGTTCGCGCTCTCAGGGTGCCGCTGCCGCAGATTCCGTTGATAGCGACAGGCGGTGTGAATCAGGCGACGGCATCCGAGTTCATTCTCGCTGGAGCGACGGCCATCGGCTTGGGCGGAGAACTGCTTCCCAAGGAAGCTTTGAGTTTCCACCAGACAGATCGAATCCATGAGTTGGCGGGCAGGTACCTTGCCATGGTGCGGGATGCGCGGGCTTTGCGACAGACCTATTTTTGAGGCAGCCCAATTCTACAATTCCATGGCTGGCTGCGAATCTCGACGCGACGTTCTGTTACTGGGGCGTCGCTTCCAATTTTCGTCGAGTCCGAAATTCCCGTATGCTGTGAGACGCATATGATGTCGGCTTGAAAGAAAAGTCTTTTGAGAACGCTCATTACTTCTGGCACCCTGCAACAAGTCGGGCATCTTATCCTCTTGGTCAAAATTCGGTAGATTTTCGAGGAAGCAACATATCTCCACCGACTCTTTATGTATCCATCATGCTTTATTTGTACGATACTTATAACTTGACTGAACAAGCGTCTCTGCAATAATTTAACTCATTCCTATCGCTCCCCTCATGCCTCCTTCACGCGTTCCTCTCGATACTCGACTATGGGAGGGATCAAGCACATGATTAAAAATCGATTCACGGCATGGGTTCTTTCACTCGCCTTCGCGGGTGTCGGAAGCGCACAAGGAGCGGCCTCTTCCGCGGAGACTGGCGACCATTCCACGGAGGCGCAGATGAAGCAGATGGCGCGAAATGCGCGGTCTCCAGAGCAATACCGGTCTCTGGCCGGCTATTATGGGGAACGGCAGAGGAGTTTTCTGGACAAGGCGGCGGCTGAAAAAGCGGAGTGGGAGCGCAGAAGCGAAAACGTCTCCGGTATCCTCGCTAAGTATCCCCGGCCGGTAGACTCGGCGCGAAATCTTTACGAGTACTATATGGCGGAAGCGAACGAGGCGGAAAAGCTGGAAGCCAAGTATAGCGGCATGGCGGCTTCGGATGCCGCAACTGTCGCCATGAAACGCTGACAGAAACCAAGCGTTGCCGACCAATCTTCGAGAATGGAAACAGGGAGGATACCGCTAACGGGTCCTCCCTTATCTTTTACATACAAGTTACATCTATTCTTTACGGTTTTTTCACGATATCCAAGATAGGATTCTACCAGTGCGCTGAGAAGGCGCCTGGCGGAAGACCGGTCGAATGTCAAAGTCAATTATCCCAAGGCGGATTGAACTGCTGCGGATCGTACGCGCAGCGGCGCTGTATCATGCTGGCTTCGTTGCGATCGCAATAGTTACCAGCGTGGGGTTCTTGCTTCAGTTCAACCTGATGACCATCAGCTTTCTCTATTTGCTGATCGTAATATGGGTCGCATTCAATTACGGTTTTTGGCAGGCGTCATTTATGTCGCTTCTGTCGGTTGTCTGTCTTGATTATTTCTTTCTTCCGCCTTTATTCCATTTTGAAATCGCCGATCCGAAGGACTGGATGGCGCTGGCGGAGTTCGAGCTTACAGCGCTTATCGTTAGCCGGTTGTCCGCGCGGGAATTGCACCATGCGAGAGAGTTGACAATCCATCGCGAGGCCATGGAGAAGTTGTACGAGTTGAGCCGCCATTCGCTATTGATGGACATGAGTCAGGCGCCGGGATCGCAACTTGCGATTTTGATTCGCAGAGTTTTCGAGGTATCCGTCGCGCTTTACGACGCGAACCTGGGACGCGAGGACAGGGCAGGCGAATGGAAGGATTACGAGGAAGGCATAGCGAAGGAATGCTTTCTAAACGGAGCCGCGCAGGACGACCCGGAGACACATACGTCGCGGCGGTTGCTGCAAGCCGGATTGGGCCCGGTGGGCGCGCTGTCAATACGCGGATCGCTCGCTTCTTCGGTCGTCGATGCCCTGGCCTCGCTTGCCGCGATCGCCATCGATCGGCACCAATCGTTCGAGAAGGAGGAGCGAGCCGAGAATGCAAGCAAGAGAGAGCAATTGCGAGCATCGGTGATGGATGCGCTGGCGCATGAACTGAAGACGCCGCTCGCGGCGGTGCAGACGGCAAGTTCGGGATTGCTTGAGCTGGGAGGGTTGACGGAACCGCAACGCGATCTGATTGCGCTTATCGATGCCGAAGCGGTTCGCTTGAACGAACTTTGCACGCGATTGCTGCGGACCGCGAAACTCGAGGCGAAGCGAGTCGGCATGGATACGGACGACGTGAATGTGCTGGAGTTGGTTTCCGAAGTGCTGGCGAACCGGCCGACGCCGGCGGAAATGGGCAGAATCCAGGTGGCCGTGGAGGATCCGACGCTGACTGTGCGCGTGGACCGAGGGCTGCTCGCGACGATACTGGCTCAATATATCGACAACGCCTGGAAGTATTCCAAGCCGGACACGCCGATCGCGGTCGCGGCGCGGAAGAGTCATACCGAGGTGCTCTTCTCCGTGCATAACTTCGGCTCGACGATTCGGATCGAAGATCGGGAGCGGATATTCGATCGCTTCTATCGCTCCCCGGACCGTAAGGATGACGTTCCCGGAACCGGGATAGGGCTTTCCGTGGCGAGGAAGGCGGCGGAAGCTCATCATGGACACGTGTGGGTGATCAGCGACGACCAGGAAGGAACGACATTCTTTCTTTCCCTTCCGATAGGCGCAAGGAGGATGCAATGAACGCGGAGCAAACGAATGCGGGACAGGGGACCATACTCGTCGTGGACGACGACAGTTCCACGCGGAGGGCATTGCGCGTGACGCTGACTGGAATGGGCTTCACGGTCGTTGAAGCGGCGCGCGGCGAAGAGGCCTTGTCCCTGATCCGCGTTTCCTGGTTCGACGCGGTGTTGATGGACGTGGATATGCCGGGAATGGGCGGAGTGGAGACGTGCCGCAGCATCCGACATGCGATCGCTCGATTGCCTATCTTGATGCTGACAGTCATGGACAGCGAGGATGACAAGGTTCTTGCGCTGGATGCCGGCGCCGACGATTACATCACCAAGCCGTTTCAACTGCGGGAACTTACCGCGAGATTGCGCTCGGCGGTGCGCAGAAGAAACGCGCAGGACACCAATCGCGACGCGCCGATCCGCCATGGCCAGCTTGAGTTGGACCCGGTGAAGTACCGGGTGCAGAAACGCGGACGCCCGATTCATCTGACCCCCAAGGAGTTCGAGGTTCTGCATTACCTGATGATGCACGCCGGAGAGCCCATTCCGCACGCCCGATTGCTTAAATCCGTTTGGGGGCCGGAGTATGGCAACGAGCTCGAATACCTTCGCACGTTCGTCCGCCAGTTGCGCAAGAAAATCGAAGACGATCCGAGCAATCCGAAATATCTGCTGACCGACGCTTACGTTGGCTACAGATTCAGCGAGCAGTTGCCGGAGACTTAGGACGCCTACGTTGAGCCTCGTTGCTCGCGGCGGGCTTATCTTGCCTCAAGAAGAAGCCATGGAAGCTCGATTTGAGGGAACCCAGCCTATCCATCATAGCTCTTGTCCAAGACAGCATTTTCGTGAATCGATCCGCTGATTTCACCGGACTTGAGATGCGCTCATGGAGTTGGCGACAATTGTCGCTCCTAACTCATCAGACCCGCTTCAAGGGTTTATTCTTGCGATCGCCCATGCCTTCGCCCATGCCGAAGATATCGTTTGGTTCCAGCCATGCCGGGATAGGGTAAACTGGAGCGATGAGAAGAAGATTCGCCCCGCTTGCGGTGTTTGCGGCCAGCCTCACGCTGATCGCCGTGCGCTTTGTGGCTTTGGGCCAATCCATGCCCAAAGCTTCGCGCCTGGCTTCACCATTGATGCCTTTGTTGAGCCGCTTCACGGCCGCCGATGTGCCCGCCCTGGGGCCAGCCGAGGTTGAGGTCGCTCCCCCGAAGTGGGACCAATCCGCTCCGCCCAGCTTGCCCGGCAACGGCAAGGCCCAGCACCCGATGCTTTACATCGGCGAAGGATATAACAAGATATTCCTTGTCGATAGTGGAAAGATCGTTTGGACCTATTCCACGGGGTCCGGTTGGGAATACGATGACGTGTGGATGCTCTCCAACGGCAATATTCTCTTCACCCGGATGCAGTACATCGCGGAGGTGACTCCCGAGAAGCAGGTAGTGTGGCGTTACGAGGCTCCGGCGGGCACCGAGATCCACACATGCCAGCCGATCGGTCTGGACAAGGTTCTTTTCGTGCTGAACGGACTGCCGCCAAAGCTGATGGTCGTGAATATCCGGAGCAACAAAGTCGAGGTTGAACACGCGCTGCCGGCTCCGAGTCTTACGGACCCGAAGACTGTTCACGCGCAGTTCCGCCGGGTGCGTTACACCGCGCAGGGAACCTACCTGGTTCCGTTCCTGGAGATGAACAAGGTTGTCGAATACGACAAGAACTTCAATGAGGTCTGGAAGTACGAGATCAAGAGCCCTTGGGCTGCCATTCGCTTGAAGAATGGCAACACCTTGATCACGGACGAAAACGATGTCCTCACTCGCGAAGTCAACTCCAAGGGGGAGACGGCTTGGGAACTCCGACCGGGAGACTTGCCGGCGGCATACAGATTTATCAATACACAGAGTGCGACGCGACTGGCCAACGGCAACACGATCGTATGTTCGCGCGGCGGGGATGGGAACGGTCCCCAGCTCGTCGAGGTGACTCAGGAAAAGAAGGTTGTCTGGGTTTTGCGGGACTGGGCGAACTTCGGTCCCGCCACCGCCGTTCAGATTCTGGACGAGCCTGGGATTCCGGAAGAACCGGGAGAGTCGCAACACTGATTCACGGCTCAGAGATTTTCCCTTCCCATGCGGCAATTGCCAGGTTTATGGGTCAAGGGGAAATGCTGTCATGCGGTCCGAGCACTGGATTGCCAGGAATCTTGGGGCCGTGGTAGGCTTTGCGTGATTGTCAGGAGGACTCTCTGAAATGCAACTGGCGTCTGCAAAGACTGCTCGGAAGAAACTTGCGTTCGCTGTTACGACCTTGGCGGCAATTCAGTGCCTGGCAGCGCAAACTTCCGCTCCGTCCACTCCTCCATCCGCGACGAGCGACCCTCATTCGGTGCCGGTGACGAATCCGATCACAAACGGCCCTCTGCCCGGCCATGGCCTCAGTCAACATCCGTTTCTATACTGCGGAGAGTACGACTACATTCATCCAGATCAAACCATGTATCTTGTGCGTAACGGTAAAGTGGAGTGGACGTACTCGATTCCAAAGGACATGACGGTTTACGGCAAGTCCGAGATGGCCGAACTGGGAGACTGTACCAGGTTCTCGAACGGTAACATCCTGTTCAGTTATCGTTGGGGTGCAAGTATCGTGACCCCTGAAAAAAAGATCGTTTGGGACTACCGCGCCGCTCCCAACACTGAAATCCATTCCGCGCAGCCGGCAGGCAAGAACCGGGTTCTGCTAGTTCAAAACGGCGCTCCCACCAAGCTCTTTCTCATTGACACGGTTACCGCAACTGTCGAGAAAGAGATCCCGCTGCCAACGCCCAACCCAAAGAGCGTTCATGGGCAAGTTCGTCGCGCTCATCTGACCAAAGCCGGTACGTTCCTGGTTGGATTGATGCAGGAGAATCGGGTGGCGGAATTCAATGCGGACGGCAAGGAAATCTGGTCGTTTACCACTCCCGACCCGCGGAACCCTGCATATCCCATTAGCGCGTGGGACGCCATACGCCTCAACAATGGCAACACCTTGATTAGCGGCGACGAGCACGGCTACGTGATTGAAGTCGATCCCAAAGGCCAAATCGTCTGGGAGCTCGGCAAGAATGAACTGCCCGGCTATCCCCTCGATGTGGTTCAGGAAATTGGGCGATTGGACAATGGAAACACCGTGATCGCGAACTGGGTGGCGGGGAATGTGAAATCCGACAACTGGCCATCGACTGTTCAGATCGTTGAAGTGACTCCAGCCAAGAAAGTTGTTTGGGCTCTCAGGCAGTGGAACAATCCAGATCTCGGACCGGCCTCCTCGATCCAACTGCTGGATCAAGCCGGGCTTCCTGAGAACGGCGACCTGCAGCGATGAGCGTCGAATGTATGCGTACGACCAACCGCTCGATTGACGCGACGCGGTGTGCGAATCCAAAGATTGGCGGGAATGGCCGGCGCCCCACAGGCGGCATGAATCATGATGCGAGTCGGTTGCGTCGCAAGTTCACCGGCGCATGACCGCTGCTGCTGGACGAAACCGGTTCGTTTCGGAAATGGATCATTCGTACGCCAGCGCATCTATCGGGTCTCTACGCGCCGCCATCCAAGCCGGATACAACGCGCCCAACAAGGAGCCCACAAAGGCGATCGCCGACCCGTTCCCCACCCACTCCGCATTCATATCCAAGTAGAGCGTGGGGAACTTCTGCGCCAGCAAGGCTTTGACGGCAAAGGAAAGCGCCACTCCCACGGCCACGCCCGCCGCCGCCAGCAGCGCCGTCTCGCGCAGCACCACGCTCACTATCGTCAGCCGCGACGCGCCCATCGACTTGAGTATCCCGATCTCCCGCGTCCGCTCCAGCACCGCCGTGTACATCGACTGGAAGATGACCATGAATCCAATGACGACCGCTATCCCGATCACCACCCGCATCGCCGTATTCAGCGCCGGTATACGGTCCGGAGTCATCAGCGAGTACCACTCGTCCATGGTCATCACCTGGTAGTTCTCCAGCCCGGGCACGGCATGAATCTCGTCGCTGATCGCCGCCGCGTTCTCAGACCGGTCGGCCTTGATATAGAAGGCCGAAGCCTTGTCTTCGCTGCCGATCAGTTTGCCCATCGCGGCGATCGAGATCAGCTTGCGCCCGCCCTTGCCGTGCTCGAAGACGCCTGCGATCCGGAACGGGCGCTTTTCGATGAGGATCGTCTCCCCCACATGGTGACCTTTGCCGGAATTGGCAAAGACATCGTCCACGATCGCATCGTCCGCCCCCTGCATCGGCCCACCCGACAAGAAGACGAATGGACTCAGCCGGCTGTAAGTCGGGTAGTCTATCCCCCAAAGCACCTCCAAACCGTCGCTCATCGACAGTTTGGTATTCACCGGCGAGGCCACCGCCACGTGCGGCAGCGCCCGCAATACGCTCTCCAGTTTCAGCGGGATTACCGCCCCATTGATCCCGTTGAAGACCATGGCGTTGCTGGGCCGGACAATCAGATCGGCGCCGATGCCGTTGTTCATGCGTTTCTGGCCGGTCAGTTGACCCGTCATAATGGCGATGATGGTCAGCATCATTATCACTTCTATGGCGACTGCCAGCACACTGATGATCGAACGCAGCGGCCGGTGCAGCAGATTGGCAACAATGAGCTTGTTCATCTTCGAGCGAAACTCCCAGGCTTCAGGGTAACAGCCGGGAGGGAGAGTCTGCCGAAAGCTGGCGGAGAATCCCTCCCAAAACGGATTTTCACCGTTAAAACGTCAAAGAGAGCGCAAGAAGCCGTTTGAAAGATCGCCCGCAACCGCCGGTCAAATGCGCCCAGGCTGATGAAAAGAAAGGAAAAAACCGATAAACCCTTTGACGGGAGGCCAAACCGGGTTTATTGTGAAGGTGAATTCGCTTTTGGGTTTCATCCCTGTTTTGTGGGCGACGATGGGAAACTTTGGAGAAGACCTGCGCATGGAGCGGCTGTCGCGCGGCATTGCGCTGGAGCAAATCACCGCGGTTACCAAAATCAGCCGGCGCCACTTGGAGGCGCTGGAGCAGGAGAAGTTCCGCCTGCTTCCCGGAGGCATCCTCAGCAAGGGCATCGTGCGCGGTTATGCAGGAGCCGTGGGCCTGGACCAGCAGGATTGGACGGAGCGCTTTCTCAAGGCTTCCGGCCAGACCGTCGACGACGACCGCAACTGGATCGACTTTGCCTCCAATGTCGGCAAAGCCCGCATCCAGCGCCGCGACGCGCTTGAGTTTCGTATGCGCTGGATCGGCGCCATTCTGCTTCTTCTGCTGGTGTCCGCCGCGGCCTGGCTCACCGTCCGCTATTACGGCGTCCGCGCAGGGTGGTGGCACACAGTGCTGCCCGCGATCGGGGCCGCAGCGGCCCGCGCAGCCTACCTCCCATTTGATACCCGACCGCCTCACTCCTCGGCATTCGCTTCGCCGGACCACGCATACTTGGCGGAAGTGTCGGTCTTCGCCGCCGATGAAGGTCCAGCGGTTATCGCCGCCTCGGCTATAACTCTTCATGGTTGGATTCCGAATAGCCTGCCGGGAACGCGCTGGAGTTACAACCGCTCGAATATCTCTCGAAACTCCCAGGTTCCCGACTTACCCGCAACCCATTCGGCGGCGCGGACGGCGCCTTCGGCCAGGCAGCGGCGGTCCGTGACTTCGTGACGCAACTCGATCGTATCGTATGCGCCGACCGCGGTGACGATGTGCTCGCCCTTGGCGTCGCCGATGCGGTGAGAGGAGATATCGACCCCTGCGTGGGGCAGCCTTTCCCGAACGATCTCTCTCAAGGTGATGGCGGTGCCGGAGGGAGCGTCGAGCTTGGAGGTGTGGTGGGTCTCGTCGATGTGGAAGCCGTATCCATCCAGCTTGGCTAACTCGGCCGCAAGGCGGAAGAGCTTTTGCACGCCGATGGAGAAGTTGGTGCCGTAAAGCAGCGCGCCGCGCCCCCGTTGGGCCAGTAACTTCATCTCGTCCAAATGCTCGTACCAGCCGGTGGTGCCGACCACGATGCGCCCGCCGAGGGCAAGCACGGCGCGCATATTTTCGAGCGCCGCTTGGGGCGCGGTGAAGTCGATGGCCGCGTCGATACCCGCGAGATTGGCGGCGGTGAGCGCGGATGCGTGCCGATTCTCGTCGATGTCGAGAGCGCGCACGGAGTGGCCGCGCTCGGCGGCTATTTCGGCGACCAGACTGCCGGTTTTTCCCTTGCCCAATACTAGAAACCGCATGATTGACCTCGCATCTGCTATTAGCTTTTAGCTTCTAGCTCTTTGTTTCAGGATCGGGTGAAAGAGTCGCCTGCCAATCCGTCGATGAAGCTGGAAGCTAACGGCTAGAAGCTGTTTTCCGCGTTTCCACGTCGAATATAACCGGATCGGGGTTCTTGAAGAAGGCGGCGTGCAGCGAACGGACGGCTTCGTCTGCGTCGCTTTCATCGATCATGAAGCTCATATTGATCTCGCTGGCGCCTTGCGAGATCATTCTCACGTTGATGTGGCGGATAGCGGTGAAGACCTGCGCGGCCATGCCGTTCTGGCCGCGAATATCCTCGCCGACCAGGCAGATCAGCGCCTTCTGCCCCTCGCATTTCACGTCGGCCAACTTGCTCAGGTCGGCGGCGATGGCGGGCAACTTGTCGTTCGAGTCCAGGGTGAGCGAGACCGAAACCTCGCTGGTCGAGACCATATCGACGGCGCACTTGTGCTTGTCGAAAACCGTGAAGATGTCCTTCATGTAACCGTGCGTCATCAGCATCCGGCTGGCCACCACGTCGATGATGCTCAGCTTCTTTTTGACGGAGATGGATTTGAAGGGGCTTTTGCAGTGCGGCGCCAGCGAGACGATGCGAGTGCCCTCGCAAGCGGCATTGCGGCTGTTGAGCACTAGAACCGGAATGTTCTTTTTGACCGCCGGCAGGATGGTGGCCGGATGCAGGACTTTCGCGCCGAAGTAGGCCAGTTCAGCGGCCTCCTCGAAGCTGACGACCTTGACGCGCAGGGCATCGGGGCAGACGCGGGGATCGGCGGTCATGATGCCGTCCACGTCGGTCCAAATCTCGATGGTTTCGGCCGAGATCGCGCCACCGACCAGAGCGCCTGTAAAGTCCGAGCCGCCGCGGCCCAGGGTGGTGGTGACGCCGGCCTCGTTGCAGGCGATGAAGCCGCCCATGACCGGAACCTTGCCCTGCGCGGTGAGCGGGAGCAGCTTGATCTGGGCGCGCTCTTCGATCAGTGAATCCAGAGGCGCGGCCTTCTGGAACTGCGAATCGGTGATGATGACCTCTCGGGCATCCACGTGGGCGGCGTCGATGCCGCGCTCACGGAAGGCCGCTGCAACGATGCGGCTGGAGAGGCGCTCGCCGTAACTGACGATCAGATCGGAGATGCGCGGGGTGAGTTCGAGGATCGCCGCCAGCCCGCGCAGAACCTCATCGAGCGAATCGAACTTCCGGTCGATGAACTCGATCAGCTCGGCAACGTCTGCGGTTTTCTTGACTAACTCAGTTGCGGTTTGGCGATGCCTCTCGCGCAATTGGGCGCCGATGGCGAGACTGCCGGCGCGGTCGCCCTGCGCGGCCAGGGAGGCGGCGCGCAGCAGTTGGTCCGTAACCTTGGACATGGCACTGACTACGACCACGGGGTTCTTGCCGAGCGCCACCCGCCCGGCTACGATGGCCGCCGTGCGGCCGATGGCGGCAGGGTCTTCAACCGACGTGCCGCCGAACTTCATCACTACAAGACTCATGCAAATCTTCCTAACACCTCAGAATTAAACTTTCACCAGAACTTAAGTTCAACGCCCCGCAACAACCTACAGACCGTTAGAAAAGGTCTCTAGTATCTAAGAGTTCCACGGATCGTCGGCTCTGAATAGTGGACTGACCGCCCCTCACATATCCGCAAGCAAGAAACCTATTGAGTATGTAGAAGCGCAAGTACAGCTCCGGTCTTCTTGTCGATCTGCACAATAAGTTCGCCTCCCGTTTCGCCTCCCGTTAAGCGAGGGGTTCCTATAACTGTCCAAACGCCTTTCTTTAGCCCAGCCCTGAGAGGCAGTTCGTTTTGGACCTGCTTCTTGCCCCAAACCGGAATCGCTATTGCCTCGGCAATGGCTTTTGCCGTATCTTCATCCGGTACGACACCAATTAGCGGAAAAACTGTTTTCTGGCTTTCGGCTAGGCGACGATCATATTCGATCATGTCGCTGTCGCTGGGACGATATTGGGCAGCACCAATGCTCAAGAGAAGGATGCCAACAAGACAAGCAACCGTCAAATTTCTGCACATACGCTCTCCAATCCTCATTGATGGGGACCGCGTCGGACAACAATTGGTGGAGTTGGATCAAGAATAGATTTCCGAGTACGACCGTCGAGCAAGTAAATGTTCCTGGTCGCCCCGGACTCCATGTAGCTTGGTAGGCGTTCACGCACAGCAATAGCGTTGTCATTCCCGGAAAACAAATCTGGATTTGAACCCCCTCCAGATGGATGAGTATGATACATTCCTGCATTCACGGTCCCATTTGGAATTCTGGTCAGTTCAGGCATACCGCCATCAAAGTTTGACTCGTGGTTAGACAGCATCGTGGTTGGTAAGGTGTACCCGTACCTTCGATTTGGGAGCTTAACAATCCTTCCAGCGTATTCCCACCCAGACTTCTCCGATTGTTCAATGATGGCATCCAAAGCAGCAATTGCAGCGCCTGTTACTGTTCGGTATGTTGATTTAGACATGGGAACATTCTGCATCATACCCTCCTCAAAATCACTGAACTCGCGTCAGAATCATATGTCCTAACACTGTGTCACACCCAGAAGAAACAATCCTAAACCAAGTATGAGCAAGAAAATCGTAGCTTCCCAAATTGCACCGAATTCATCAATGCGCGCGGTTGTGGAAGGATCGCTTGGATCATAGAGCACCTGGACTTTTTCACCCGTCTTGTAGCTGGAGAACATACCGCCTTTATTAAAGGTAATTTTCTTTCCTGACTTCGTCGTAAATTCTATGTTTGGGTGTGATCCACCCGCAAACAAACTAACGACTACTCCCGGTACGCGCTCAGCCTTGCGTACAAATGCGCGCGTCGAAAGCGTCACCGGAATTGCCGCGGCAAGCAACCCCAAGCCGATCAGGATAAAGAGCCATTTGCGAACAAGATTCATCTTCGGTCCTCCTTGATATCCAGTGATAACTAATGGCAACTCCTACATCTCCTTTGCCGGAATTCAACTCATGTCCTAATCAGAACCATTTGCGAACCGGATTCATCTACGATACTCCTGAACGGATAAATAAGACCCTGGGCTTGAGTTCCTGATGGAATGTCTTATCGCAATTTGCATTCCCTCGGCGGCTAAAGCCGCAGTCCATTTTGGCATTTCATTGGCACGGCTAAAGCCGTGCCCTTTCAAAACCATCCTAGTCGGCAAATTCCTAGTCAACATCGGTTGCCGGCCTCCAATTCCCTGCCGCAAGCTAGTAGCTGGAAGCTCCTACAGCTTCCCCAAACTGGCCAATAACTCCGCGTTGAGAATGGTGGCGCCGGCGGCTCCGCGAATGGTGTTATGCGAAAGCACGGTGAATTTCCAGTCCAGTACGCCGCAGGGGCGCAGGCGGCCCACGGTGGCGGCCATGCCGTTGCCGCGGTTGCGGTCCAGGCGGGGCTGCGGGCGGTCCGGCTGCGGCGCCCACTCGACCGGCTGATCGGGGGCGCTGGGCAGATTTTTCCCCGCCAGCGGACGAAACTCGGCCCAGGCAGCAAGAATCTCTTCGCGGCTGGCCGACTTGCCCAACTTGATGGAGACGCTGACCGTGTGGCCGTCAACCACCGAAACGCGATTGCAACTGGCGCTCATGCGCGCCGCGAGCGGCTTGACCGTATGCCCGTCCAGTTTGCCCAGCAGCTTGAGCATCTCTTCTTCCATCTTCTCTTCTTCGTTGGCGATGTAAGGCACCACGTTGTCGAGAATGTCCATGGAGGCGACGCCCGGGTAGCCCGCGCCGCTGACCGCCTGCATGGAGGTGGCGAATATCTGCTCGATTCCAAAGCGGTCGGCGATCGGCTTGAGCGCCAGGACCGGACCCATCACCGTGCAGTTGGAGTTGGTGACGATGAAGCCGCCAGACTCCTTGCGCCAGGATTGCTCTTCGATCAGGTGCAGGTGATCGGCATTCACTTCCGGCAGCACCAGGGGCACGTTGGGGGCCATGCGGAAGGCGCTCGAATTGGAGACCACCGCACAGCCGGCCTCGGCAAAGCGCGGTTCCAGCTCGCGGGCGAAGGCGGCATCCACCGAGGCAAAGACAATCTTCGGCGCGCCTTCCGGTTCGGCCGGGGAGACGGTCATGTTGGCGATGCGCTCGGGCAGCGGAGTGTCCAGACGCCACTTGGCGACCTCGCCGTAAGGCTTGCCGCTGGAGCGGTCGCTGGCGGCGAGCCATGCGATCTCGAACCACGGATGATTCTCAAGGAGTTGAATATAGCGTTGGCCGACCATACCGGTCGCGCCGAGGATACCGACAGGATATTTGCTTGTCATGGCCATCAATCTTTCAGTCTACAGGGGGATGCTTGGATTCAGCCACTCGCGGCCGGGCAAAAAAACGCAGCTGACGGTGCTGTTTCCGGCAGACTTCTGGCGGGGATGAAAGCGGCTTTACGCCAGCAGCCGCTTCGCCACATGAACGTACAACTCGACGGCTTCGAGCAGTTCCCTCTTGGCCAGCTTCTCGAAGTGCGTGTGGGCGACGTGGATGGAGCCGGGGCCGATCAGCAGCGGCTCGCCCCAATTGTTCAACTGAGGAATATCGGTGGAGAACTTGGCGACCATGGTGGGCAGGCCCTCGACGGCGCGGAGACGGATGAAGGGAGTATCGAGGGTGAACTCGACCTCGGCAAGATCGCCCGCTACTTCGACCAACTGGGCGCGCACTTGGGCGGAGTCGGTCACGGTGCGCACCAACACCTGGGCCTCGGCCTTGTCGGCGATGACATTGGGGGCGTGGCCTCCGTGAATTTGGCCGATATTGAGGGTGCTTGGACCGATGCCCTGCAACTCCGGCAGGGGCATGGCGAGCGCCTTGCCGAGCACCTCGACCAGCTTGTGAACGGCGCTGTCCCCCAACTCGGGATAAGCCGAGTGGGCCATCTTGCCGGTACACTTGAAGACCGCGCGCAGGGCGCCCTTGGAGGCCAGGGCGAGGCGATTGTCGGTGGGTTCGCCGTTGATGAGGAAGCGGCTGCCTTTGGAAACCTCGTTGGCGGCCTTGGCTCCGGCCGAGTCGCGCTCTTCGCCCGCAACGAACAACAATCCAACCCGAAACCCCGCCGCGCGCAAGGCTTCGGCGGCAGCCACCTGAGCGGCGAGAATGCCCTTGGCATCGCAGACGCCGCGGCCGTAAAGAAACTCGGCATCTTCGCTGAAGGGAATATAGGGGGGCACGGTATCGATATGCGTGGAAAAGACCAGATCGGGCGATTGGCCTTCCGCGCCGGCGTAGACGTTCCATCGTGGCCCGCCGCCGGGGTTCTCATCAGGCTGCGGAACCGGCGTTTTTTCGACGGCCCAGCCGCGCCGGGCGAGGAAATCGGCCAGAAAATCGCCCGCCGCGCCCTCGTGGTAGGTGGTCGATTCGATCTCGCACAATTGGCGGGTGAAGAGGATGGGGTCGAGAGGAGCGACGGAATCAAGTTGCGCTCGATCAGGCATGATATAGCCAGAATACCTTAATATCTCTCCGGCCCGGTCTTGCGGTCTGGTTAATCCCGCGCTTCTTGGTTTGCAGATCATCATTAAAAGAATCTCTCCGCAACGTTTCCGTGGCGTATAATGAGGAGTCCTCCACAAAACACCATCTTTCTTCCGATAATATCCGCGCGGCGAGAGACTGGATGTCGCGTAATGGACAGAAGGAGAAGTCTCGTGAAAAACCGGTTGTTCTCTTGCCGCCCGGCATCCCCCTGCGTCTTGTCCGTGCTTTCGAAAGTTTTTTTTGGAAAGCGGGGAATTGCTTCCCTCGCCTTTTCATCTCTCATCCCGCTGGCGTTGGCACTCATCTCCGCCGCTGCGCAGGCGCAGTCCTGTACAGGCTATACAACCAAGCCCCTGGTCTCTGTTCCAAGTGGAAGCTACACCGTGGCGCAGATGGTTACATTGTCCGATCCCCAGCCGGGAGCCGTCATCTATTACACCACAAATGGAGAAGCTGCATCGTCGAATCAGACTACGCCTAGCCCGAACGCGACATTGTATACCGCCCCATTTGAAGTCTCGACCACAACCCAGCTCAGCGTAATTGCCCTCGCTCCCGGCTACTGCATCAATTACTTCCCAGCGGGCAGCAACATTGTTTTCCTATCTCCGGCGCAGGACTTTTCGATCAGCGTCTCACCCTCAACCCTCAGTGTCGATGTGGGGAAAACAGCCACAGCAACTATCACCGTAACACCGACCAACGGCTTCGACTCTCAAATTGGCTTTTCTTGTTCAGGGGCGAGCCAAGTCATCTGCGGCTTCACTCCGCTGCTTGTGACGCCTTCCGGTACTTCAACCAACGTACAGCTTTCGGTGGTGGGTGCGCCGGTGGCAGCTCTGCATAAGAACTCCCAGCCATTGCTCCCGGCAACGGCGCTGGCAGGAATCCTGTGCATCTTCGGTCTGAGAAGGTGGCGCAGGCTGCGGCTGATGATGGTCACAATGGTTGCCTTGGCGAGCCTCGGTCTGCTGTCCTCCTGCGGAGGATCAGGTTCAACGCCGGTTTCCCCAGGTACGATAACCGTGACGGCGACGATGACCGATGTGACGGTATCAACGTTGCAGCACACTGCCACACTCTCAGTCAACTAATCTGCGCCAACCGCAAAGCCGCCTTATCAAGGCCTCTCCGCGAGAGGGGGCCTGCTTCTTGGCATTTTCGGAAACCGCGCGAACCTTATTAAAGTACCTTTGGCCTTCGCTCCCGGCCCCCCATGGACGAAGGCCAAGACGTGTGGACCCCGGCTTGGTGGCAGCGCCCGCTTGAAATCATGGCTGCTACCTAAATCAATCCTTTCCGAAAATGCATAGGGATTGGCGCGGCAGCGGAGCTGCGGTGTCTCATTTTGGGACACTTCGCGGTTCCGCCTCGGATAATTAAGAAAACTTCAAGCGTTGCGCGTAGAATAGTGTGTGGAATGACTTCGACTGATGCCTCGCATACCGAATTCAACCTCATGGCGCTCCTCCCCCGCATCAATGAGATCATGGAGTATCTGCCATGACCCCGGTGAGCGAATCCGCCCTCGAAGCTCTGCACGCCACGGCTACTGAAATCTTCACCGGAGCGCTGGAGGAGTGCAGCATCGAGTCGGCCTTCGACCGCCGCATCCGTGTGGAAGGCAATACGCTTCATCGTCTTCTGCCGGACGGCAGCGGACCGGAGACGATCGACCTTTCCAGCTACAAGCGCATCTTCGCGATTGCGATGGGCAAGGCCGCTGGCCCCATGCTGAAAGTTCTGCTGGATCGCGTGAAACGCCGCAATGGACTGCGCGGCATCTGTTGCTCGAACCAGTTGCCCAACTCCCGCGTCTGGGGCATTCAATACTTCGAGGGCGGCCATCCTTCGCCCAATGAGGAGTCGTTCGAAGCGGCCCGCGCCGCGCTGTCCCTGCTTCGGAAGGCCAAGAAGGACACGCTGATCTTTTTCCTCATCTCCGGGGGCGGCTCGGCGATGTTCGACCTGCCGCTGGACCCAAAAATCTCGCTCGAAGACACGGTTGCCTTTCATAACGCGCTGCTGGCTTCCGGCGCTCACATTGCCGAGATCAATACCCTGCGCAAGCATTATTCCGCCGTGAAGGGCGGGCGGCTGGCCATGGCCGCGCCGGAGGCCGCCAAGGTGAGCCTGCTGCTGCCTGACGTTCCACTGCGTTCGCTGGACGCCCTCTCCTCCGGCCCCACATCGCCGGATCACTCCACGGTGGCCGAGGTGCGCGCCCTGCTCGCCAAATACGATCTGGCTCCCAAACTGCCGCCTTCGGTGCGCGACTTCTTCGAGCGCGAAGACCTGCCCGAGTCGCCCGGCAACAAGGGCTGGCGGCCGCCGTTCTTTCCCCGGCTGGGTAAGGCGGAGTCCGTACCCGCGCGCAAGATCACTGCGGCCGCCACCATGAGCGAGGAGGATGCGCCCTTTCGCGATTCGGTCTTCGAGATTCTGCTCTCCAGCCACGATCTGGTGGAAAATGCGCGTTTGCTGGCTCAAAAAGCGGGTTTTTTCGTCGCGGTGGACAACAGTTGCGACGACTGGGACTACGCCGAGGCGGCCCGCTATTTGCTGGAACGCTTCCACGCCTTGCGCGCCGTCCATCCGCGCCTATGCCTGATCTCGGTCGGCGAGGTGACGGTCAAGCTAGACAAAAGACCCGGCGCCGGGGGCCGCAACCAGCAGTTTGTCATGGCCTGCGCGCTGGAATTGGAGCAATATCTGGGCCAGCGGCTCACCGTCTTCAGCGCCGGCTCCGATGGCATCGACGGCAACAGCAGCGCCGCCGGCGCCATCGCCGACCCCACCACCGTGGCCCGCGCCCACGCCTTCGGATTCCACCTGAAAGCATCGTTGGCCGCCTTCAACGCCTGTCCGATGTTCACCGCGCTGGGCGATGCCGTGGTCACCGGACCCACCGGGCACAACCTGCGCGATCTGCGCCTGCTTTTGGCCGACAACACATAGAGGCGAGCTTGCGACGAGAGAGGATTGCAAGAAATCGAGATCGGTCGCTCCAGCCAAAGACTCCGCAAACTCAGCGCCACCTCGAAATGGCTCCTGTTTTTTGGCGGAATCCGTTTAGTTTGCCGTTCTTGTTTTCGCGGCGTCGGACTCTTGAGTAGCGAGGTCTAGTGCTTCCTCGGTCCCCAGGAGCATAAAATGGCACTCACCGGCTACAGCCTTGCAACTCAAAGTACTTCGCCGCAGAATCTCCACTCCATTTGCTTCCGGGACTCGTACGAAGGCTTGCCATAAGAGTAGATTACCGCATCTCCCAATTTTTCCAACTCCAGCTTTTGGAGTCTTGGATAATTTGTCGGAAAATTAGCTTGGATGCCACCGATGCTTTCCGGCCGCAAACTCCAAACAGATAAACCTGCTCGCTACTTGACCACCAGGTTCACCAGCTTGCCGGGAACTACGATGGCCTTGACGACCGTCTTGCCTGCCGTGCGCAACTGGATTTTTTGGCCGGCCAGCGCCGCCTCCTCGATGGCCTTGGCATCGGCATCGGCGGCCACGCGCACCACCTCGACCAGCTTGCCGTTGATCTGCACCGGAATCTCCAACTTGTCTTCTTTGGCCAGTTCCGGATCGCTTTGCGGCCAGGGAGCGCGCAGAATGGCTCCCTCTTCTCCGAGCATCTCCCAGAGTTCCGCCGCCAGGTGTGGAGCGAAGGGGGCCAGCAGCAGCGCCAGCGAACGCAGCAGTTCCAGCAGCGCCGGCGCGGGAACCTCGCCGGCGGCCAGGTGCGCGTCCGCGGCTTGAATCTCGTTGACCAGCTCCATGATCGCTGCTACGCAAGTATTGAAGTGCCAGCGGCCCTCGAAGTCCAGCGTGATCTTGGCAATGGTCTGGTGCAGCTTGCGCAGCAGCTCAAGCGCCATACCGCTGGGCGCGGTTTCCGACGAGCATCCCTCCTGGGCTAAAGCCCCTGTTTCATTGGCGGGATTGCTGTACGGGCTGAAGCCCGTACCCTTCACCGCAGAGAATCTCTCCGAACCATGAACGGCAGTGCGGGCCAGCGGCGCATACTTATCCGTCAGCCTCCAGACGCGGGCCAGAAAGCGGCTCACTCCGGCCACGCCGTCCTCCTGCCAATCGAGATCGCGGTCGGGCGGCGCGGCGAAGAGCGAGTAGACGCGAGTAGCGTCGGCGCCATATTTGGCGATCATCTCGTCGGGCGAGACCACGTTGCCCTTCGACTTGGACATCTTCGCCCCGTCCTTGATGACCATGCCCTGCGTGAACAGCCGCGTCGCCGGCTCGTCGTTGGCCACCAATCCCAGGTCGCGCATCACCTTGGTCCAGAAGCGCGAGTAGATCAGATGCAGAATGGCGTGCTCCACGCCGCCGATATATTGGTCGATGGGGAACCAGTACTTCACGGTTTCGGAATCGAACGGAGCCTTCGCGTTCTTGGCATCCGTATAGCGATAGAAGTACCAGCTCGAATCGACGAAGGTATCCATCGTATCCGTCTCGCGCTTGGCCGCGCCGCCGCACTTGGGGCAGTTCACGTTGACAAACTCCGGGATGCGGCCCAAGGGCGAGCCGCCCTGCTGCGTGATCTCAATCCGCTCCGGCAGCAGCACCGGCAACTGTTCGTCCGGCACCTGCACGAGGCCGCACTTCTCGCAGTGAATCATGGGGATCGGCGTACCCCAGTAGCGCTGGCGGCTCACTCCCCAGTCCTTCAGGCGGAAGGTGGTCTTGGCCTCGCCGAAGGCCCTGCGGGCGGCTGACTCCTGGAGGCGTTTTTGCGCTTGCGTACAACTCAACCCGTCGTATTCGCCGGAGTTCACCAATACGCCGTCTTCCGAGACGAACGGAAGCACCACAGCCATCGTTTCGTCCTCGGGCTGAATCACCTGCACAATCGGCAGGCCATATTTGTTGGCGAACTCGAAGTCCCGCTCGTCGTGCGCCGGAACGCTCATGATCGCGCCCGTGCCGTAGTCGGCCAGGATGTAGTTGGCCACCCAGATCGGCACCGACGCGCCGTTGTATGGATTGACGGCAAAGCGCCCGGTAGGTACGCCGTGCTTCTCGATCGTGCCCAGGTCGCCGGCCTCGCGCGCCTGCTTCTGCTGCTCGACCATCTCCTCTACCTGCGCCCTCAGCTCCGCGTCTGCGGCGGTAAACTCGGCCACCAGTTCATGCTGCGGAGCAAGTTGAACGCTGGTTGCGCCAAAGATGGTATCCACGCGCGTGGTAAAGACGCGAATCCGTACCGCGGCACTGTCATCCTGAGCGGAGCGCAGCGGAGTCGAAGGACCTGCGTCTCGTGCCCCTGACTCTTTCTCTTCCAGAAAAAAATCGACCTCGGTTCCCTCCGAGCGCCCGATCCAATTGCGCTGCATGGTACGCACCTTTTCCGGCCAGCCGTCGAGCTTGTCCAGCCCGTCGAGCAGTTCCTCGGCATACGCGGTGATGCGCAGGAACCACTGCACCAGATCGCGCTGGTCGACTTTGGTCGTCTCATGCCGCCAGCAGCAGCCATCCACCACCTGCTCGTTGGCCAGCACCGTCGCGCACTCCGGGCACCAGTTCACCTTGCTCTTCTTGCGGTAAACCAGATCCTTTTCGTACATACGCAGGAAGAACCACTGGTTCCAGCGGTAGTATTCGGGCAGGCAGGTGGTCACCTCGGTCGCCCAGTCGTAGCCCAAGCCCAGCCGCTCCATCTGCCGCTTCATGGCCGCGATATTGGTGAGCGTCCACTCCCGCGGAGGGGTGCGGTTCTTGAGCGCGGCATTCTCGGCCGGCAGCCCGAAGGCGTCCCAGCCCATCGGGTGCAGCACGTTGTAGCCCCGCATCCACATATGCCTTGCCAGCGCGTCGCCGATCGAGTAATTGCGTACGTGCCCCATGTGCAACTGGCCGCTAGGATAAGGCAGCATCTCCAGCACGTAATACTTGGGCTTGCCGCAGGAGGCAGGCTCCTCCGCGTAGAGGTCTTTTTGCTCCGCCCAACGCAGTTGCCACTTGGGTTCAATCGCCGCCGGATCGTATCGCTGTTCGTTTTCTTCCGCCATAACCCTTTCAGTGTAAATGGACGGGAGACTATTGCGGAGGCGCTACAGGCTGCGGGCAGTGAACTTCACGAGGCCCCTCAGTCGAAATTTCATAGTCCGGCGGCGGCTGGAAGATGGATGGCTCCGGCTCATCTTGGGTGAATTTCACCAATTCTTTGGTCGTCTTGCCGAATTGCGGGTCATCGTGGATCTCGCGCACAATCAGGTGGAACCTGTCGGGGCCGGACCAAGTCCAAATTTCATCCACACGTACCAGAGGTGCAGAGTTCCCGATGGCGCCGGCCGGAGTAGTCGTGGTAGTTCGGCGGCCACGCGCTTCCATTCCCTGAATCGTCTCCATTCCCAACTCTTCTGTCAGAGTCTGAGAATGCACAACAGGTTGCTGCACCTGCGCAGCTTTCGGTGCGATTCCAGGACAAGCATTGCGGGATGAGTCAGTCATTGACTGATTCGTCACACTGACCTCATGACCGTTTGAATTCCAATAGGTGCTGCTGTGAGCGACAGGGTCATAGATGTTGAAGGATGTCGTCGGCGTCTGACCTCTTGATGACGATAGGTTGGTGGTAGCGCTCATCCGCCTTCCCTGAGAGTCAACTGCAATCACTTCGGTCGACTCACTGGTTATGGTGCTTCCGTCAGCAAGCGTCTTCACGGTGGTCGACTTAAATTCCGCAGTGTATGGCTGCGGCTTGGGCCGAACAGGTACAACATGATTGGGAGTCAACTGATTGGGGGCATCTTTGCAACCCGCCGCTGAGGTGGCTGGAACCGTGCTGCTCCCGAAAGATTGTCCAGCAACCGGCAGCGCGCACACCGCAACCAGCGCCAACACCCCAAAGATGCTTCCGCGCATAACTTACCTCGTGCACAAGATTTTGCGACACACCCAGTCTGACGCATGGCCGTTGATTTCGCAAGCAGGCTCGCGTTGAGTCCTCGTCGATTGAAAAAAGTGGCTTGGCGCTCAAGGTCGCGCATCGGCGGGAAGTGTGCGAGGATCGAGTTCGCTTTCTTCCGCCATAAGTCCCCGGTGCCCGCAATCGTTGTTATTTCGTGCAAGTCATCATGAACCGCCGTGGGCGCGAAGAGTGACGGCGCGGAGACAGCGAGGAGTGGCAGAATAGACTTATGCCGCCGCTTGATCCAATCAAGACCGCCCCGCTTGCGCTCACCGCCACCCAAGCCCGCGTTCTGGGAGCGCTGATGGAAAAAGAAGCGACCACCCCGGATACTTATCCGCTCTCGCTCAACGCGCTTCTCAACGCCTGCAACCAGAGATCGAATCGTGAGCCAGTGATGGACCTGGACGAAGAGGCGGTGTGCCAGGCGCTGCATGGCCTGGAAGACCTGCGACTGGCCGGGCGCGCGCGCGGGGCCGAGGGACGCGTCGCCAAGTACGAGCACCGGTTGGGCGAGGCATTCAACTTCACGCGCGCCGAGACGGCGCTGGTCTGTGCGCTGCTCTTGCGCGGCCCGCAGACCCCCGGCGAACTGCGCGGCCGCACCGAGCGCCTGCACCGCTTCGACGAGATCGGCGAAGTGCTGGCAGGCCTGCAAAAGCTGATCGACCGTGAGCCGCCCCTGGCCGCCGTCCTGCCCCGCCAGCCGGGAACCAAGGAGTCGCGCTACGCTCATCTGCTCTCCGGAGGCGCTGAGTCAATCACGACGACTTTTGTGCCCGAGCCGGTATTTTCGCGGCGTGAGGTGGGCGAAGATGCAGGCCATGAAGAACGCATCGCACGGTTGGAAGCGACAGTCGTCGAGTTACGCCACGAAGTAGCCGCGCTGCGCCAGAAGATAGACGATCTGTTTGGGGATTAGGAGGCCGCCTCCGTCGGAGCTTCATCGCGGGATTTCATTCCCTTGGCGGTCCAGGGATAACGCTTTTCATGTTTGAACCCGAGACGTGAACCCGGCCGGGAGCGCCAGGAATCCCTTCCGGGATTTTGAAGCATCAGGCCCGGCGGTCCAAACCAAGTTTCCCCGCATACAACCTCGCCAGCAGCCGCGCATAGTCCCAACCCACTTTGCAGCCGGCCTTGCTTGCGCCCATCGAACGTAAGCCGAAGGCAAACGGAACCTCCTTGACCGATCCAATCCGTCCGCGCACCAGCACCTCCAGCAGCAGCTTGAAGCCCGATCTCTGAAACGAAACCCGCTCGATGCAGCTTCGGCGAACCAGGAAGAAGCCGGTCATGGGGTCTTTGGCGCGGCAGCCGGCCTTCTGCAAAGGCAAGGTAGCCCAAACGGCAATGACAGAGAGCAGCTTCCGAGTTCGATTCCATTCGCCCAATTCGCCGCCCGAGGCATAGCGGCTGCCGATGGCAACATCCGCGCCCTCCCGAATCGCCGCCAGCAGCTTCGGCAGCAGTTCCGGCGGATGCTGCAAGTCGGCGTCCATCACCCCCAGAATCGTGGCGTCTGTGCGCTGCCAGCCGTAAAGAATTGCGCCGGACAAGCCCCGCTCGCCTTTGCGAATCAGCAGGCGCACACGCGGGTCTTGGCGGGAGATGGCGGAGACGGCCTCTTCGGTTCCGTCCCGGCTGTCGTCGTCAACCACAAGAATCTCGTAAGGGAACCCGACGGGATCGAGCGCCAAACGAATCCGACCAAGCAATCCGCCGATATTTTCGGCTTCGCGGAGAGTGGGAATCGCCAGAGCCAGCTTCTCTTGCACTGGCCTCGCCTGTCCTTGCAGGGGCGGAATTGTCGTCTGCCCGCCCTCGAACGGTCCGCGGGACTGCTCACTTATTGCTTGCGGCATATTGAAGTCAAGTATAGAGGGTGAATGGGGCGGCATACCATCGATTCCCGGCGCTGTTGCGGCGAGGGGACGCGCACCCATGCTCCTAGTCTACTGTCGAGCAACGCGCGAACGATCGGAAAGAAAGGTCAACCCAGCCCCGGCAGATTGAGTCCGCCGAGCAGATCCTTCACGCTGGCCTGCAACGCCTCCTCGGCTTTGCGTCCGGCTTCGTTGACAGCGGCCATCACCAGGTCTTCGAGCATCTCCACATCGGGCTTTCCGCTGGTGAGTCCGAGCACGGCCGAGGGGTCGATGTGGAGCTTGAGAAGTTGCTTCTTGCCGTTCATGGTGGCGGTCACGGCGCCGCCGCCACTGGTTCCCTCGACCACCGTCTGGCTAAGCTGTCGCTGCATCTCTTCCTTGATTTGACTGGCTTGCGAAAGCATCTCCGGAATTTTGAGCGGGTTGAGCATGATTTTCTCCTAGTCTGTTTGCAAATCTTCCGGGCTAACGATTTGACAATAACTATTCCCTGGAAGGTCGAGCGTGTTCCGCAACTCCGACGATTCTGTCAAGAGCCTCTCGGATTTCTTCGTCGACAAGATTGTCCGGCACATGAGGCACCAATCGGTAGTAATCAGCCTTTCTCACTTCCATGTACTGTCCAATCCGTTTGTAAAAATCCGGAAAGACCAAATCCAGGAACTCGTCGCTCGCCTTCATTGTCCTCCACCATGGATCGTTCAAATTCCTGAAGGCAGCGGGAATTACACGGTCCCGCACAGCTTCACGCATGGCTGCGACAGTGTCAGCAATTGATGTTTTCTCCAGGAGTGGCCCTAATGCAATTTGTGCGCCAACTTCATTTGCAAATGATTCCAGAGTCTCTGGCTGACAAAGATAGTTCTCGATTTCACGACGCTTCCACTTCATTTCGATAAGAAACTGATCCTGTTTGGGTTCGGGAGCATCGTTATCAACTAACAGAAATGCTACCAAATCCGGCTTGGCCTCACGAAGAGCATAAAAATGTTCGCGTCCCTTGGATGGTATATTCCCGATTGGAACCTGAAAAGGCGAGCGGAGTATATCTTTCGCGGGGTGATTCAATTTTTCAGCAAATGTTTTGAGAATGCTCAAGTCGGTATGATCCTCAAGGTAAAGGATCCAGCCAACCTGCTCGGCAAGGTAATACTGGTCGTAGCGTACACTATTTAATGCCTTTTTCACCGCAGCGGTACTGTTACTGGGGATGCGATGCGGCTTGCCGAGAAACGCAACTACGCTGCCATCGTCCATGCTGGCTGCTTGGTTCAATACCTCTTCGGAATGGCTGGCTACGATAAGTTGACTGCCGCTTTCACGGGCGGACTCTCTGAGTTTCAGGTATATCTCTCGCTGCCTAAGGATTTCAAGATGAGCGTCGGGTTCATCGAGGAGAAGAACGGCTCCTGGGTGGAGAGCAAGATAGGCCAAAAGCAGAAGCGTCTGCTGTAACCCGCGCCCAGAGCAAGACAGGTCCAGAGTTGTGCCGTTTTCGTCCCGATAGGTCATTTGAAGTTCCCCGCGTTCGGGAATGTATTCTGGAGCGTCCAGTTCTACATTAAATAGATCCTTGATATGGGAAACTAGATTCGTCCAAGCCGATGTATTCTCTTCTTCGCCCTTCTTGTTGGAAAGCTCATAACATAAATTGCGTAACACTTCGGCAGTTCGACCGTCTCCCAGCCTGACATTGATTGCGCCGCTATCAAGACGAGTCTCCGTTGAACTGACGCCGGACATGGGAGGCAAAAAAGCAATTTCTACAGCACTCGCCTCATCCGGTATCGACATCCTTGCAGGCTGCTTGCCTTCTTCCGTCCTTAAAGAGCGGCAAGCAAAAGACTCGGAATTTGAGAAGTCAAATTCCAATCCGCATTCCCACTCCTTACCATTCGTATTTCCGCCGACAATAATATCGATTCGAACGTTCTTAGTTTCTTGTTTTCCGTTTAATCTTTGAACGTCACGCACGTGCAATTTGCGCCACAACTGTTTGGAGTCATCGCCGGGAACAAATAGATCGCGTCGATTGATATTCACGCCTGGTCGCTTTTCAGGTACTTCCGCACCTCGTTTTTCCTTTAAGCGTCGCAAGCCCAAATCCCATAGAGCAAAAGCCTGTAGAGCGGTTGTTTTGCCGGAGTTGTTGGGTCCGACAAAGACAACGGGACTCGACAGAGGAATCTCTACATCCTCAAAACGCTTGAAATTTCGGATTACAAGCTTTGTCAACATAATTCCCCACCGTTGTTCGAGCTACAGAGCAATCTGTGTTTCTCTCAAACTGATTCACTTCTGCCGCAGATCGACCACGCTGCGCACCTCGGCCTTGAATATCTCCCGCGCCTGCTGAACGAGCGGATGAGCCAGGGCCGCCTCCCGCACACTGCCAGCGGCCACGGGCGCCGAGGGCGGGGACGATGGAGAGGCCGCGCCCTCGGATGAAGCTCCGGGAACGATCAGGAAGCGGCTGGGCGCGCCCAAGCGCTGCAACTCCTGGCGGATGATCTTCTCCGCGGCGGCGTTCACCGTCAAGGCCAGCATCTTCTTGCCCATTGCGGCGACTTCGATGCGCAGGCTGGAGCCTTCGAGGGTCCACTCGCCCGCGCCCAGCAACTGCGCCGCCGAAATGTGCCCGCCCTCGACCAGCGCGACGCCGATCGCGTGGCGGACGCCATCGATGCTTGGCGCGCTCGAAGGCGTGGAGTGGAGCGCGCGAGCCAGCGCTCCCTCGGTGCGCGTCGCCGCATATCCGGCGGATGGGGCGACCGGGCTGGGCGATGGACGCTCCAGCGTGGCAACCGGATCGGCTGAGGCGAAAGGCTTGATGACGGAATCTGCTGTGATTCCCGCATCCATTTTGGGGCCGGAACTCCAGCTTCCGCCACTAGAACCGGCGCTGGGACCGAAGGGAGAAAGCGGCGGTGCGGCTTGCGTGGCCGGCGCTGAAGCAGGCCGAGCCGGGGCCGGCGGAGGCTGGGAGTTAACTGCGGAGTCACGCGCGCCAACCCCGCTGGCCACGCCGCTCAACAGCTCCTCAAGGGGCAGCAGCCGTTGCGCGTGAATCAGCTTGAGCAGGCCCAGTTCCAGATGGAAGCGCTGCTCCTGACGGTAATTCAGATCGTCGAAGGTGCGCAGGACTATTTGCAGGTTGCGGGTCAGCTCCTCCTCGGTGAAAAGCAGCGCGGTGCGGGCGGCGCGGGCGCGCTCGTCGCCGGAGATTTGCAGCAACTCGGTCCGTTCGCCGCCCAGCTTCGCCATCAGCGCGTTGCGCAGATAGCGGACCATCTGCCGCGCCAGCGAGGAAGGGCTGTGTCCGGCGTTGACCAGCAGGTTCAACTGCTCCATCAGCTCCGCGCTTTGCCCGGCGGCGACGGCCTCCAGAAGGCGCTCGAAGATGGCGTTGGGCACCGCGCCCATCAACTCGCGTATCTGTTCGGTGGAAAGAACGGCCTTGCCCGCCCCATCGACGATCTCAACCGGAGCCGAGGCAATGGCCTGATCCATGATAGACAAAGCGTCGCGCATGGAGCCGTCGCCGGCCTCGGCCAGGAGAGCCAGTGCGCCGTCCTCGGCCTCGACTTGCTCCCTTCCGGCGATCATCCGCAACTGAGCCAGAATGTCGTCGAATTTGACGGCGTGAAAGCTGAAATGCTGGCAGCGGGAACGGATGGTTTGCGGAATGTTCTCAGGCTCCGTAGTGGCCATCATGAAGATTACGTGCGCGGGAGGCTCTTCCAGGGTCTTGAGCAGCGCGTTGAAGGCCGCTTCGGTGATCTGATGGGCTTCGTCGAGGATATAGATTTTGTAGCGGTCGCGGGAGGGCGCGTAGCGAGCGGCATCGCGCAATTCGCGTATCTCGTCGATGCCGCGGTTGGTGGCCGCGTCGATCTCGATCACGTCCACGGCGTTGCCCTGGCGCACCTCGATGCAGGAGTCGCAGACGCCGCAAGGCTCGGGAGTGGGACGGGCTTGGCTGCCAACTTCCGTGCGGCAGTTGAGGGCCTGGGCCACGATGCGGGCGATGGTCGTCTTGCCGATGCCGCGATGGCCGCTGAAGATATAGCCGTGCGCGATGCGGTTCTGCGCCAGCGCGTTCATCAGCGTCCGCGTGACGTGATCCTGGCCGGCAACGTCGGCGAAGCGCTGCGGACGATATTTTCTGGCCAGAACCTGATAACCCATGGATGAACCCGCTCCCTTTAGCCCGTCTCCGCGAACTCAGTAGAAGACAACCATAACTGCTTCCTAAACTCCTCAAAAAGCCGGTCCATCTTCTCGGCGTTGCGGGACACCGATGCGCCTCCTGACGATAAACAGGCCGCGATCAGGCTCCGAATCGGAGCAACCTGCAAATTTAGCCGCGGCCAAGGACGTTTTGCAGCCCGTTCACTCGGCTTGTTTTTCTTCTGCTTTTAGCAGAATAAAGCGCTGGGGATCCAAGAGGTAATAGTAGGTTCCCGCCCCTTTTTCATTGCGGCTTCCTCTTACGATGAGAAGACGGCTATCGAGCTTGAATTCGAGCGGCTCGGAAACTTCGGGTGGAAAACAGCAAACCGTGAAGGGCAACCACACCACCACCCCAGTTTTTGTGTCGATAGCGGCAGACATCACACACGAAGCGCCACATCCCCACGAGGCCAGAATATAGTGTCCCGCAAAGTTCGGCGGCCGCTTCGCGGCAGTTCGCAGTTCCGTGGCATACTCGCGGCTCCTCTTTCCGACAATGTGAACCGGCGCATTCGTTGCAGCGGCTTCCGCAGAGACGGCGTAGCTCTCGAATCGGGGTTCAGACGTATCCGCCGCTGCAATGGCTTGCGCAGCAAAAAGGCCAACGGTACAAAATACGAGCAAAAATCTCATCGTCAATACCAGAGATGCTTTTCCCAGAAGTCGCGCGCGTCCTTAGCGGTTTTGTAACGCCCCATAATCTAGCGAATTCCCCCTTGACACTCTTCGATTGCGTTACCAAAAGATTTTTCACCGTGTGGATTGAGGGAGTATTGATTCTTAAGCAATTGGAACAATCCGCGTGCTGTGGATTTCGGGTTGCGTACATCGACGATGCCGCGTGATTCCTGCGCCATGATCCATAACAGGTCGTCAAACTCGGACTCTGGAACATCCTCCAGAGCCATCGCCTGCCTAAGCGCCTCTTGGATGTACGGTGAAACAATCGCGGGGTCTGCCGCTACCCACGGTTGCTTTGCCTTCTTCACCGGGCGATGGGTATGAACATGGCGCTTTGCCATTCTTCATTTCTCCTCGGAAGGATTTTACATTACACAAATCCCGAAGGTTTCGAGCACGGAGCGTGTATCCCAGGTCTCGCTTCCGGACCTTGAAAATCCCGGCAGTCGGCGACAAAGCGTTCAGAGTCGAACCCCTTGCCGCCTCACTTGCGACGAAAGCGCCGTCAAGCTGAATCGGCCCGGCGGCGCCCGCGTCTACTTCTTTTCGTCCTTGCTCTCCGCGCCGGCTTTGCTGTCCTTGCTCTCCGCGCCGGCTTTGTTGTCCTTGTTATCCCGCACCACGAGCACCCTGCTGGCGGCGTCCGCGAACTCCTTGGTATCGGGACGAGAGACGTCTTTGCCGGAATGGAAGTCGTACAGCGCAACCCACCCCGGCTTGTCGTTGCGTTCTTCCGAGGTCCATACGCGAGTGCCGGAGAGGCTGATCAATTCCGTCAGATGGACTTCGTCGGCGGGGGTGCCCAGCTCGTCGACGGCGGCCGCGCAGTAGGACTTGCGGGTCTTGTCCTTATCGTACAAACCCGACAATTCGGCGAGGGTGGGCAGCCGCCAGTCCGAATAGCCGCCCCCCTTGTACGTCGTGGGAAAATGTTGCGCATTCGGGTAACCCACCGCGGAATTGTTGTCCCGCGAAGCCCACATGAGATTCGTCTTTGTGTCCAGCACGGTTTCGTTATTGTAGGCGATGAAGCGACCGTCCCGTTTAATTTCCTTGGGCGCGGAATTCTCGGCCGAGGCGGCCGGCGCGGGCTTCTTCGGGGCGGGAATGTCTTGACCGCCGTGTTTGGTGAACAGCTCGTCAAGGTCGGCGTGGCCCCAGTTTACCGCCGAGTGCAGGGGCGACCAACCGTCTTTGTCCAGAGCGTTGACATCGGCGTTGTGCTCCAGAAGCAACTCCACAATGTCCTTGTTGCCTTTCGCCGCGGCCAGATGCAAGGGCGTCGATCCGTTGTTGGCCTTGGCGTTTACGTCCGCCTTGTCCGCCAGCAGCAGCTCCACCACCTCTTTGCGGTCGTTGAAGGCCGCGATGTGCAAGGGCGTCTGGCCATATTTCTCGTCTTCGCTGGAAACCAGATCGGGATGGAGTTTGAGCAGCGATTTGACCTTGGCCACGTCGCCCTCGCGGGCCGCATCGTGAATCGGACCGCAGAAGGCGGGGGGGCCGCCAGCCAGCGCGACCGACAGGAGCAGCGCCACGGCCGCGCGGCGGAGAAAGGCGGGTTGGAGTGTTGGAGGTTCAGAAACATGAAATGTGTTCATAATCAGAGATGTCTCCCTTTGAGCCTTGATTCGGCAGCTTTTTGGCACTCGCAGTCGTCTGGCAGGGCCGATGCCGGCCAGTGTCCTCGGAGTGCGTTGCCGAGAGGTAGTATATAGCAAGCAATAGAGGCCCCGCTCGGCAAGCCGAAGCGCATCGAATTTTGGATAGGACAATTTCTGCCCGCTTCCCGACCGCCCGTTATCGGACAAGCACGTACCCGATAAGGCACTTGGCGCGCAAGCCGAATCGGCTTACACTGGAGTTGCTCAGGATTCTTCGCGCGCCCCTATGCGCCGAATTCTCATCGTTGTTTTCTTGCTGGCGGCCTCGGCCAGCGCCTTCGCCGCTCATGGCGCCAAGACGCGCGGGAGAGCTGAGTCCTTTTCTTCTCGCGGTCTCCGCAATCGCAAGCGCCCGTCCGTAGCTCATACGCTTCAATCCGCGCGATCGACAAGGAGAAGGGGTGCCGCGTCAGCGCGTCCCGTGTCGATCAGGCGGAACCTCCGCTCCCATCGGCTCCTTGCGAATCCTGCCGACGGAGATGCGGAAGATGCCGGGCAGCCGTTCGCCGAGAGCGCTTCCCTGGACGCGGGATGGGCCGCCATGCCGCCGCTGCGCGGATCGTTCGAGTCGCTGGCCCGGCAAAACCGGAAGACCGAGGACGACGGCCTGGAGCGCATCGAGGACGACGACGACCTCAATGATCGCATCGCCCGCAAAATGCTGGTGCCGTTGCCAGCCTCGGCGGCGCTTGCCGTCAACGGCGAACTGCCGGCAAACCGCCGCTACTGCCGTCCCTGGACAGCGCGGTTTCTCGCCGATCTGGCCCGCGCCCATGAGGCTGTCTTCCAACGTCCATTGATCGTCACCTCGGCAGTGCGCACCGTCGATTGCCAGAAGCGGCTGATGGAGGCAAACGGAAACGCCGCCGCCGCCGAGGGCGACATCGCCAGCCCGCACCTGACCGGAGCCGCCGTCGATTTTGCCAAGCGGAATATGAGCCGCCGGGAGATCGCCTGGATGCGCGCCCATCTGCTGGCGCTTCAGCAGTCCGGCAAGATCGACGTGGAAGAGGAGTTCCATCAGTCCTGCTTCCACATCACCGTCTACAAAGACTACGCGCCTTCCGTGCCGACGACCGAACCGGATCAGGCCCACGCCGCAGTGAACCCGCCGCCCCAACCGAAGCCGTCGCAGAAAGCCACTGAGGTCCGCGCAGGGAGATAAAATCGGCAAGCGCCCTTTTCAAATCTCCCAGCGCAATAGCGCGGCGCCCACGGTGAAGCCAGCGCCCACTGCGGCCAGCAGCGCCAGATCGCCCTTACTCAGCTTGCCCTGTTCGATGGCCGTCTCCATGGCCAGCGGTATCGCTCGAGTGGAACTATTTTGAACTTTTCCACATATCGCTGTCACAAATCTCTTCCATCTCCGACATTGCTGCAGCAAAAAATTGGTGGCTGGCGCTACTTGTATTGGTCGTCTGTAGTACCAAGCCTTCCCCAACCTGAACAGGAGAATGTCGTAATGATGTGCAATCGTGTCGTTTTCTCACATTCGGCGATCGGCAGAGCCGGAGCCTTGGCCTTGGCCGCGATTTTTGCAACCTCCGCCTCATCCGCCATCGCTCAATTGGAGAGCGCGAAGTTCGTGCCCCACAGCGACTTCATCAAGAACACTCAGACCGCGCAATACAGCGATTTCAGCGCCCGCCCCGAAAGCAAGGTCAAGGACGAAGCCGCCTTTGAAGAGATGCGTCAGAGCATCCTCGACCGCTATCAGGAGGTCGAGGTCACGCATAGCTTTGTCATTGGCCAGCAGCACTATGACTGCGTTCCAGTCGAGCGGCAGCCGGCGGTTCGCAACTATAACTTGATGAACATCGCCACCCCGCCGCCTGGAAAACATGAAGCCAAACTGGCGGACGAGCGCAGCAATGTGCCGCGCGATGGCCTCGGCCTGCCAAGCTCCGTCGATGAAGCTGGCAATGCCATTGGCTGCGAGGCGAAATCGGTGCCGCTGCTCCGCACCACGCTCGAGACCCTGAGCCACTTTGCCACGCTGCAGGATTTTTACAGCAAGCCGAGCGCTGCCGTGCGCGCGGCGCAAGATCGCGCAAAAGGCATTGTCGCTCCCGAACCAGTCGGACACAGATATTCCTACACGTCTCAAACCGTTAATAACCTGGGCGGCAACTCCAACCTCAATATCTGGGATCCCTACGTGAATACTTCGACTGGCGAGGTCTTCTCGCTCTCGCAGGAGTGGTATGTCGGCGGAAGCGGATCAAGTACGCAGACCGAGGAGGTTGGATGGGTCGTCTTCCCAAGTATGTTTGGCGATGAGTTGCCACACATCTTCATCTACTCGACGCCGGACGACTACAGCGCATCGGATACCTCGTCCAACTGCTGGAACAACTCCTGCGGCGACTTTGTCGTTGTAGCGAACGGTTATGTCCTGGGACAAAAGCTCAATGTCAGCGCCACCAACGGATCCCAGTACGTCTTCGATGCGGAGTATGAATTGTACCAAGGGAACTGGTGGCTGAATGTTGGCGGAACCTGGATTGGATACTATCCCGGCTCCAAGTACAAGGGCGGCCAGAATACGAAGTACACGCAAGTCATTCAATTCGGCACGGAGAGCTACAGTACCGGTACTGTCTGGCCTCCGGAGGGTAGCGGCGCATGGCCTACCAATGGGCAGTGGGCCTATTCCGCCTTTCAGGCCGAACTCTGGTATTTCGACACCAGTTACAACAAATACTGGGATAGCCTGACAGCCGAAGAGCCTAACCCGAGCTGCTACGACATCTGGGGTCCCTCTTACAGCAGCTCCGCTAGCTGGGGAACGTACTTCTACGAGGGCGGCCCTGGCGGAAAAGGATGCTAGCTGGCAAAGCGCGGAAGAGTTAGCCTAAAACAAGCGGAGTTAGACGAGTTGGACCTCCTGCCCCGGTCGACTCGTCCTACTCCGCCGTCTTCTATATCTCCCACCGCAATAGCGCGGCGCCCACGGTGAAGCCAGCGCCCACTGCGGCCAGCAGCGCCAAGTCGCCCTTCTTCAGCTTGCCCTGTTCGATGGCCGTCTCCATGGCCAGCGGTATCGTCCCCGCCGAGGTATTCCCATACTTGCCGATATTGACGATGACCCGCTCCGGGTCCATCCCCAGACGGTCGGCGGTCGATGTAATGATGCGAAGGTTGGCCTGATGGGGGATGAAGCAACCCAGGTCGGCGCCGGTCACCCCATTGCGCTCCAGCACCTTTGCCGTCGTCTCGGCCATCTTGCGCACCGCAAACTTGTACACCGCCGGCCCGTCTTGATAGATGTAGTGCATCTTCTTGTCCACCGTCTCGTGGCTCGAGGGGTTCACGCTGCCGCCGCCCTTCAGATTCAGCGCCGCGCCGCCCGATCCGTCCACCTCATGCACATAGTCGATGAAGCCGATTTCGCCCTCTTCTGCCGGCTCGATCAGCACCGCGCCGCCGCCGTCGCCGAAGAGCACACAAGTTGACCGGTCGGTGTAGTCGGTCATGCGCGTATTGGCATCCGCGCCGATCACCAACACCTTCTTGTGCGCTCCGCTCTCCACCAGCTTCACCCCCGCCTGCAAGGCGAAGACGAATCCCGAACAGCCCGCCGAAACGTCGAAACCCCACGCCCCTTTGGCTCCGATCTTGTCCTGCACCAGGCAAGCAGTCGAGGGGAACATCATATCCGGCGTCACCGTGCCCACCACGATGACCTCGACCTCGCTCGGCTCGATGCCCCGCGCTGCCAGGCACTTCTTGGCCGCCTCCACGCATATATCGCTCACCCCCAGCCCCTTGGCCAGAACGTGCCGCTCACGGATGCCGGTGCGCTCCACGATCCACTGGTCGTTGGTATCCACCATCTTTTCCAGGTCTTGATTGGTCAGAATTTGCGGGGGGACGTAGGTTCCGAGCGCCGTGATCTTGGCGCGGCTGCCCACGATGGGGCGAACGGTAAGACTCAATGAACTTCTCCTTGAAAGGCTTGGCGGGGGATTCGATCAGTTTTGCCTGCTCGAAAAACGCAAAAAGCGCCGGGTGACCTACTGCGCCCGTACTAGCCCGTTACCGTTGCT
>CAZMHC010000019.1:0-38868 GCA_964565955.1 uncultured Occallatibacter sp. | reverse complement strand
GGCTGTCGGAGCTGACTTCGCAGATTCCGACAGGGCTTAATTGGATGCTATCTACTTAAGGAGACTCTGCACAAGCCCCAATTCCGCGCTCCGGTTAAATAAGATGATAAGTGGAGGGTGAGGGCAGGCGGTACGGAAGCAAACACGGCGTCACAAGCGAGTTTTGAGAAGTTCGGTCGCAAGAGCGAGCGGGAGCTTTTTGGACCGGATGGCGCAGGCGGTTCCGTGGCCGGAGTTATCGGCGCCGGTTGAGACCTTTTGCCCCAAGGCGGGCAACGGCCGGCAAAGCCTGCCCTGAGCGCAGCCGAAGGGGTGGGCCTCGCCATCATGTTGCGGACTTACTTTTTGCAGCAGTGGTTCGGCTTTTCCGATCCCGGCATGGAGGAAGCATTCTATGACTCGCCTGTGTTGCGCCGCTTTGCGGGCGTATATCTGGGCGTGGCCGCCGCGCCTGACGAGACCACCATCCTTCGCTTCCGCCACTTGCTGGAGCAGCACGAGTTATGCGACAAGATGCTGGATACGGTAAACCTCTATCTAAATCGCAAGGGCATTCGTATTTCAACCGGCATATGCGCAAGATATGAACAACGACCGTAACAAGTTCAATAACTATGTCGACAGGCCAAGCGCAAGAGACGGACTAAGTAGCGAGTTAGGGCCAAGGCGGAGTGGCCCTTTCGGATTTTGAAGCGAGTCTTCGGGTTTGGGAAGGTGAGCTATCGCGGCTTGAAATAGAATAGCGAATGGCTGCTGGCGGCCTTCGCGGCGGTCAACTTATACCGACATCGCAAGCGTCTGGCCCCGCTGGGGACGTAGTGTGCCTGAAGGCCGAAAAACGGCCTCCCGGAAACAAAAATCAAGCAGGGAGGCGCTGGTTTCCGGCCATTTCCGCCCCAGCAACGCCGAAATCCGCCTCGCACATTCTGCCGCCGCGAAATCTGGCGCCTGTGCAGAGTCTCTCTAGGCGTAATATCCGCGAGGAATTTGAGTTTTCGCTTGCAAGTGTGGGCATGGGGCGGCGATTTCTCTTTGGAAATCGCCGGCCTCATGCGCTTGCGGGGAAGCCGCAACTTGGAAATCTTAGCGGTCAGTCCGGCCAAGACCGCGATTGAAGCCGAGTGCGTATCAGGCTTGGGCCGCCGTCCGCGCGGATTCGGACTCCATCAGCGCTTCCTGCTCCTGCGCGGGCAGGAAGCGGCAGATATAGTCGATCGGATCGTCAGCGGCCGCCATCCGCCCCAGGTGATATTTCCAGACGTGCGGCTTGTTGGTGCGCCGGGTGAAGACCTTGCGCGTCACCTGCACCACCTCGCCGCGAGCATTGACCCTGGGATAGGTCATGGAGGGAACCGAAAAGGCAATTTGAGAACCCGTCCGCCAGAAGCAGCGGGCAAAATCATGCGAAAACAGCAGCGCACAGTGGCGGCCTTCTCCGGCGAGCAGGGTGAGGGCCTGCTCGCCGCCCGGCCAGGCCGGCCGAATATTCGCCAGAAACCATCGCCGGAATTCAAATCCGTTAAACTGAGCTTGGTTCAGCAACAACCGCATTATCTCTTTCCGATTCATTGCATCGTTCCTTGAAGAGAGAACCAGGGCAAAGGCGGCGCGGTTGGCCGCGCAGCGGAATTGGGTCAAAGGAGTAGGATTCTTCTCAAGCGCCTACTGCTATGGTTAACGTCAAAGAGACGGGAGTTTCCTTTTGAGATTTTTGAGAGGCGATGCCGGCGCAGCGGAAGTTCCCCGGCGGAAGCAGCCTGGCACTGCCGTCTGGAGGCGAGGATTGGGGTTGTGCGCCGCGGGCCTGGGAATCCTGCTACTGGCCGCCGTCGCTCCGGGGTGGGCCGCCGGGGTGCATACCAACCCTTTGAACAACGATCCACTGGTGCGCGAGGCCTACGACCGCTTCTACAATCTGGACTATCGCGGCTGCGTGGAGCGTTTCGAGCGCTTTCACGCCGGGCATCCGGGCGACCCGCAAGCCACGGCGCTGCTGCTGAACGCGGTGCTGTTCCAGGAACTCTACCGCCAGGATTTGCTCGATACCACCTTCTACGCCAACGACGGCTTCCTGAGCGGCCGCCACGCCACCCAGGAAGACCCCAAGACCCGCGACCGCATTTTGGGGCTGGCCGACGAGGCGGTTAGCGAGGCGGACTGGCGGTTGAGCGGGAATCCCAACGACATCGATGCCCTGTTTGCGCGGGGATGGGCGCGCAGTTTGAAATGCACCTATCTGGCCATGGTGGAACGCGCCTTCGGGGCCGGCTTTCGACAGGCCATCAAGGCCAAAGACGACTGCGCGCGCGTACTCCAGTTGGACCCGGAGTATGTGGATGCAAAACTCGTGGTGGGGGTCTACGAATACGTGGTGGGCGCGCTGCCCTGGCCCTTCAAGCTGCTCATCGGCTTTGCCGGCATCACCGGCTCCAAGAGCCGCGGCTTGGAGATGCTCAACGACGCGGGCAACCGCGGCGTCATCACCTCGGTCGAAGCGCGCACGGTGATCGCGCTGTTTCTGCGCCGCGAGGCGCGTTACAAGGACGCGGTTCTGGCGGTGCGCTCGCTCAAGAACCAGTACCCTCACGACTATCTCTTCTGCCTGGAAGAGGCCAATTTGCGCAAGGACTCGGGCGAGGGCATGGGAGCGGTAGCCGCTTACCGGGAGATTGTGGCCGAGAGCGCGAAACCCGGCTACTTTGCCCAGGCGCGGCTGGAGCTGACTTACTTCGGCCTGGGCGACGCGCTGCGCGGGCAGCGCCACTACGCGGAAGCGGCGCAAGCCTACGAGCAGGCCGCCTGGACCAAGAACGTAAGTCCGGAGTTGAAGATTCGCTCACTGCTGGCCGCCGGCGAGTGCCACGACCAGAACGGCGAACGCCCCGCTGCCGTCCGCGACTATCAGGCCGCCATAGATGCCGGCCCCAGTACCACCCGCGCCGATACCGCGAGAAAGCGTCTGCGCGCGGCTTATAGCGGGAACTGAGTCGGGCTGCCTCTCCACGGAGTCACTGGAGCCAAATGAAGGAAAGCTCCGAGTACACCGAGCAAGGCGCTTTGCACCTCATCTCAGAATCTTCTCCAGTTGCAACTCACCTTACCCAAGCAGCGAATCCACAAACTCGGCGGGTGAAAACTCCAGCAAGTCGTTCATCTGTTCGCCGACCCCGACAAAGCGGACGGGCAGGTCCAGTTCGCGGGCGATGGCGACCGCGATGCCGCCCTTGGCGGTGCCATCCAACTTGGTGAGAAGAATGCCGGTTACACCGGCGGACCGGGTGAACAGACGGGCTTGGTTGAGACCGTTCTGGCCGGTGGTCGCGTCCATCACCAGCAGCACCTCGTGAGGGGCGCCTGGGATCAGTTTCGACGCCGTGCGGCGCATCTTTTCCAACTCGTCCATGAGGCCTGATTTGGTGTGCAGGCGGCCGGCGGTATCGACGATCAACTCGTCGATCTTGCGGGCCTGGGCGGCGGATGCGGCATCGTAGAGGACAGCCGCCGGATCGCCGCCCTGGCGGGTTTTGATTATTTCAACGCCGGAGCGCGATGCCCAGACTTCGAGCTGCTCGATGGCGGCGGCGCGAAAGGTATCGGCGGCGCAGAGCAGCACGGTGCGGCCCTGAGCACGATGCCACGCGGCAAGTTTACCGGCGGAGGTGGTTTTGCCGGTGCCGTTGACGCCGACCAGGAAGGTGACGCCGGGATTCCCAGCCTGAGGCAAGAGCTTCGGTTTATTGGATATGGGGGTTTCGAGAAGGTCGCGGAGCTGCTCCCTCAACAGGTCGCGCAGCTCCTCCCCTCCCGCGATGGCGTGATGGCGGGCGCGGGCGCGCAGAGCGTCCAGAACGGTGGCGGTGGTCTGCACCCCCAGGTCGCTTGAAAGCAGCGCCGATTCCAGGTCTTCAAGTGCGCGCTCGTCTACCGCGCGGGTGAGGGCGACGAGGTCTTCGATCTTGGCCGAGAGGGACTCGCGGGTGCGCGAGACGGCCTGCTTCATGCGGTTAAAAAAGGTCAGCTTAGGAGCTTCCGCCTGGAGTTCGTCCGAGCGCGGCGCGGCGGTCTCGGCCGAGCCGGATTGAGGCGCGCCGGCAGAGGCGGGAGGTGGGTTCTTCTTGCCGCCAAAGAGATTCAACATAAAAGGTTCCACAATCGAGTCTAGTGCATCGGAGGGATGCGGCAAGACTTCGCGGGGCGATGCAGTCAGCCCCGAGACGATGCCCTGCAAGGCGACGAGCGTGAGGGCGACACTCGCATAGAGAGCGAACGCTTTGCGGGGGCGCGCCCATCTGACATTCGCACTCTCACGCCCTCGGCTTTGCCCCCGGGAAGGCCAAGGGCACCGGCAACCTCGGTTTGTACTATGATTGCTACGGCAACCGGGATGCCGGCGGCGGCAAACGGCAACGAAGGGACAGATGGCCGCGAGAATGATCAGGCTTTTCAATGTTTATTTTCCGATCCGGACCTTGCTTCTGCCGGTTTGCGAAGCCATTCTGGTGGTCGGATCGTTCCTGCTGACCACAGTGTGGCTGGTGGGGCCGGATGCCGAGATTGTCCTGCTCTACGAGAACGGCCTGATCAAGATCGCGGTCATCACCGTTCTGACGCTGTTCTTCTCCTACTACCTCGATCTCTACGAATCGCAGCGCATGGCGGCGCGAGGAGAGATTTACTTTCGTCTCATGCTGGTGCTGGGGATGCTGTCGTTCGTTCTCGCGGCCGGGCTGGTTTACGACCCGGAGAGCGACATCGGGCACGGGCATAACGTTCTCGTGGCAGGCATCGCCTTGCTTGCGGTTTTCCTTGTTTTGTGGCGGCGAACCTATGAATGGCTGCTTGGGCTTTCGCTCTTCCGTGAGCGCGTCTATGTGCTGGGCAGCGGAGCGAGGGCGCGGGCGGTGGCGGAAAACCTCCGCTCCCGGCGCGATGCCGGGATGGATGTGGTGGGCGGCGCGGAAGGGGAAGAAACCGGCGGGCAAATGGACCGCTTCGCCTCCGAACTGCGCGCCTTCCGCCTCCCGAACGCGCGCCTGGACCGGATCGTCGTCGCCCTGGAAGACCGCCGCGGCGCTATGCCGTTGCGCGAACTGCTCGATCTTCGTCTTCGAGGAGTCACCATCGAAAATGCCGTCACGCTCATGGAGCGGCTCTCCGGCAAACTGCAACTCGACGGACTCAATCCCAGCAACCTCATCTTCACCGAGGGCTTCAACGTAAGGCCCTCGATGCAACTCAGCCGCCGCCTGGTCTCGATCGCGGTGGCTTCCCTCGCGCTGGCCATCAGCTTGCCATTCTTGCCGTTCATCGCCCTGGCCGTGCGCCTCTCTTCGCCCGGCCCCATCTTCTTCCACCAGACCCGCGTGGGGCTGCGCGGGCGCGCCTTTTCGCTGCACAAATTCCGCACCATGCGCCAGAATGCCGAGGCCAACGGAGCGGTGTGGGCCGCCAAGAACGACCCCCGCGTCACCGCCGTGGGAAGATTCCTGCGCAAGACGCGCCTGGACGAGATTCCGCAACTGTGGAACGTTCTTTGCGGAGACATGGGATTCGTCGGCCCCCGTCCGGAGCGCCCGGAGTTCGTCGCGTGGCTGGCCGGCGAGATTCCCTTCTACGATCTGCGCCACATGATCCCTCCCGGCCTCACCGGCTGGGCGCAGGTGCGCTATGGATACGGCGCAAGCCTGGAAGAGACCAAGCAGAAGCTAGAATACGATCTCTATTACGTGAAGCATATGTCGATAGGGCTCGACCTTCTCATCATCTTCGAGACGATCAAGACCATTTTGCTGCGCAGAGGCTCCCAGTGAGTGCCGCGCCGGAAGCCGCCTCAAGTCTCCTCCACTCCAGCCCCGGATGGAATGACTCACCGGCTGCGAAAATGGCCGCGACAGTCCACTAATATACTGGGTGAGTGAATTGGTAAAACTTGACAACCTCCACGCAGGCGAAGCCGGCCAAAACAACCAGAAATCCGTATGCCGCCAGCCGAAACGGGTTCAGTTTGGCAGTCAGGCGCGAACTGAAAGCTCGCTCAAATCTCGATGGTTTCAGAAGAGTGACAGGCAACAAGGCAACGATTGCGCCTATCCCGACCGGCACCAGTATGTAAAACCACTTCAAAGGCTGCGTAAACATTACGCCTAATGCCGCCAGAGATATCAGAAGAAAACAGGAACAAAGGAACGCAATAGCGGTTACGGCGTGTATCAACACACGCGTGATCGTTCTTTGCTTCTGCGCCAACCAGCCATCGAGTTTCGACCAGCCAACTAGCCGCAGGGCCAAGATCGACGTGCAAGCAAGAAGCGTGAGGACTACGAATAGTCGGAATGGATCCTCTTCTTCCATCAATAAACCGAAGAAGCAGTACGGCGCAACAACAATCCCGAATGCCAACGCCGTGTAGGTGATCGCCAATAGACTGCGGTCAGTGATCATATAGCTGGGACGTCCGTGAAGCGTCTTGTTACCGATACTTTCGTGACGAGGGGGGCGTAGGCTAATTGGTGCTGGAGTTGCCACCAAGCAGTAAAACCTTCGTTCTCCGGGAAGCGATTTCCAGTTTGTGCTTTGTAGCCCGCTAGATGAATGTTTGCATCATTCAGCCCGAAGCCATCGTACAGCTCAAACAGCAATTCGATGTCGTACTTATTACTTTTCGAACTGTAGCTGTAATCCTTCACAAAGATTAAGGTGTGGCATACTGAATCGATCATAATTTTTAGTCCATTCGCAAAATCTCCGCTAGTGCCCATAATCGGAATAGGGACCTGACGAGATCCTTCATCGAAGGCTAAAACCCCCCAGGGGTTCTTTTTACTGAAATCTTTCAGTTTCTGTGGAGTGACATAGTTGATATTCCAGCCAACAATTTGCAAGAATTGATGGAGCCTGGGCCGCGCTGGATCGTAGTGGCCCAAACCGGGTGCATTGAGCGTGAAGTCCGAAAAGGCTTTGAAATGGTCGTCCGAGAGGACAGTCTGGTCCAAGTGCGGATCAGTGTATATATGCACAGCCGAATTCTTCATCAGGAACGCATTGAACTCATTTGCGGCCATCGGTTGAGTCGAATAGCCATACGTTTTTGGTAGGACGAGGATTTTTTGTCTCAGGTCTGCTTCTGTCGCCGGTTGGAAGAGGATTCTTTTTTTTATGTCGGGTTCGAATTTGGAAACTTCTTCGCCGAACGGAAGTTTTCCTCCGGTCCCGAAATTGATTTCATCGTCAAATTGCAGGGGATAATTTTTGCCGTCAGCGCCTTTCACCGAGAAGGTTCCTGCAATCTTCTCTCTTTTCTCGTCGACTTGATAGATTAACCTCGGAGCGGCGCCTGTATACTTGCAATCTGTGGGAGCGGCCGCGGGTTTAGGTGCTGGATTTGCCAATTCCGTGTCTCCTTTTAGCAGGCTTTTTGAATGGGTGCGGCAAGGCGCCGGAAGAGCTGCCTACGGCAACCCAGCGATCAATTTATCACAGTGAAGGTGATACACGGGAAATGGCGGCTGGCCATCAGCGACCGGACAGGTACGTTCCATAACTTCCTTCGCTTTCGACTCCCTCCGTTATCAGTGCGGCGGTTCCCGGCCGGTCGGCGATTCGGAAGCGCCATCCAGGAACTGACTCCCTGGTCGAAGGGGAGTTCCTGAAAGCAGCTTATCTGTCGCTTATGGTAGCCCAACCGTTTCTTCTAGGCTTTGAGCGGGTTATCCCGCGCCGCATCCGGCCTGATCCCTATATAAGGGAAGCAACAGGCGGATTTGCGATCTTCGGCCTCACATCTTCGTCTTTGCCGCCTCCCGTCGAAGGGAGATGGAAGCAACGTTCCTTATCGAAGCCGCTGCGGGTTGATGCGGAACGCTTCCAAGCCGGAAGTGGAATCCGGCGGGAGGAATGCTGGAGCGTACGGCTCTCGCATTCGTGCTGGAAAAAAACGCGGGGATGAGGCACTCTGTTGACAGGTATGGTTGGGATAGGCTTTGCGCGATCCCATACCCGATATTCCCCAATAGACCACACCAATCCAATTCCGAAAGGAAAAAGCGGACGATGAGACTGAACACCTACTTGCACTTTGGCGGCAACTGCGCGGAAGCGCTTCGTTTCTACGAGCGGCATCTGGGCGGAAAAATACTCGGAACGATGAATTACGGAGAAATGCCGGAGCCGAAAAACTTCCCTCCGGGCATGGAAACAGCAGTCATGCATGCCCGCATCGTCATCGGAGACACGACGTTGATGGCCAGCGACACCCCGCCGGAGAGCTTTCAACCCATGCGCAGCGCCTATCTTGTCCTAGGCGTCGACAGCAACGAAGAGGCGGAGCGTGTCTATGCGCTGCTCTGCGAAGGGGGCGAGACTGTCATGCCCCTGGGTGAGACTTTTTTTGCGTTCCGCTTCGCCATGCTGCGGGACAAGTTCGGAACGCCCTGGATGATCGTCCGCGAACGCCGGATGACGCAGTAGCGGCTGCGTCCGGCGGTCAACGGCGCTTTTTTTCACCCGGTTTGCCGGAGCGTTTGGGGCCGGAGGGTTTGCTCTTGAAGCCGGATTTGGAGAAGCCGCTGGGTTTGGGTTTGGAGCGTGAGCCGCCTGCGGGTTTGCCCGGACCGCCAAAGCTGGGTTTGGGCTTCCAGCCCGGTGCGGCTTTGCGCTCGGTGCCGGAGGACGATTTGGAGTACGGCTTTGCCTGGGTGGGGCGATAGCCGGAGGTTCCCTCGGTGCGCGGAGTGAAGGGCCGGGCCGACCCGGTCGGGCGAGGGCCGGAGCCTGCAGCGGGACGGGACGGACGGGGCGGGAACGAGCCTTCGCGTCGATCGCCTCCGAAGCTGCGCGTGGCGGGGCCTTCCGAGGGACGACTAAAACCGCCGGCGGGTTTGCCGCCGTAGGGTCGCTTGGGGCCGGAACTTGGCCCGGAACTGGAGCCGTAGCTAGGCCGGGAGTCCGGTCCGCTGGTGCGCGGGCCAGTGCGCGGAGCGCCATAGGAGCGTCCGGCGGGTTTGCTGCTGGGGCGCGCGCCGCCGGCGCGGGGCTTGCCGCTGCTGGTGGTGAAGCGCCGCTCCAGGCCTCTGCCTGGGCCGCCTTCCGCGCGAAAGGGTCGAGCGGTGCTGGGCCGGGGCGAGTACGGGCGGTCTGTACCGGTTCGTGTCGGGCCAGACCGCGCGGGTCCGGTTCGGGGCGCGCTGGGGCGGCTGGGACGGGCGCGCTCCTCGCGCTGAATCGGCTCAATGAAGAGTTTGGACGGCTTGCGAGGCTCCCTATCCTCAATTTCCTCGGCTTCGCGGCGGGGCGCGGGGCGCTGGAATGCCGGCCGGTCGCCGCTGCCCGGCTTCTTCCATGCAGGTTTACCGAATGCCGGCTTGGCTCCGTAAGTCTTACCCTGGGCCGGTCTAGCGCCGAAGGTTCTGCCCGCGGCGGGACGGACTTCGCCGGCTGCTTCTCCGGCAAAGCGAGCGGGAGGACGGGTGGATCGGTCTTCCTTCTGCCACGCGGGGCGGGTAGAGGGGCGATTCATACCGGATGTGCGATCAGTTGCAAAGGACTTCTTGGGGCGATAGTCGCTGGGGGGGGCGGCGGAGCGGTCCTCAAACGGTTTGGGCGCAACAGCGCGGGAATCGAAGGGCTTGGAGGAAAACGGCTGGGCGGGGCGCGGACGAGAGCTTGGCTTGGGGCGGACAGTGGGCAACTGGGCGGCATCGGCGGCGTTGCGGCGGCGGAGTTCCTTGGATTTGGGGGTCCGTAGCTTGCCTTCAGCGGCCTTACGCAGCAGTTCCACCTCTTCCGGCTGCAATTCGCGCAGGTTGCCCGGCTCCTGGTCGAGAACCAGCGGTCCGTAGCCGACGCGGCGGATTTTCTCGACGAAGTGGCCGATCTGCTCGAACATCTTGCGCAGTTCGCGGTTACGGCCCTCGATGAGGACGACTTCATACCAGGGATTGTCGCCCTGGCGAACCTGGCGGACGCGCGCCGGGGAAGTCCGCACACGGCCTTCTCCAGGCTTGCCGCGCTCGATGGCGACGCCGCCGCGCAGAATATCGAGTTCGTCCTCGCTGGGCTGACCGCTGACCTTGACCAGGTATGTCTTTTCGACCCCGGAGGCGGCGCGGGTCAGGCGGTTGGCCAGATCGCCGTCGTTGGTGACCACCAGCAGCCCTTCGCTCAGGTAATCGAGGCGACCGACGGGGTAGAGGCGCTCCTTCATCTTCTCGAAGAACTGCATCACCGTGGGCCGGCCTTCGGGGTCCTTGACGGTGGTGACGAAGCCGCGCGGCTTGTTGAGCACGTAGTAGCGCAGGCGCTCGGCGCCCTGGAGCAGCTTGCCGTCGACGCGGATGTGGTCGCGCGCGGCATCGGCCTTGCTGCCCAGTTCGGTGACGATCTTGCCGTTGACCTGGATGCGGCCCTGCTCGATCATCTCCTCGGCGCGGCGGCGGCTGGCTACGCCCGCGGCGGCGAGAATCTTTTGCAGCCGTTCCAGCTTGGCCGGCGGTCGAGGCTTGGGCGCAAAGACTTCTTCTTCGGAGTCAGCGTCCAGCGGAGGCTCGGCTTCCGTTACGGCCATAGCCTCGACTTCTTCCGTGGCTTCTTCCGCTTCGAGTTCGATTGCAACGATGGGCTCGATTTGATCTTCCGTTCGGTCCTCAATCTTCGTTTCGATCGAAGCGTCCGCGGCGGCGGCCTCGGCTACGATCAGGGCCGAATCTTCGGCAGGCGCTTCAATCTTGGCTTTCTTTTTGGGAGCGGTCTTGCGTTTGCTCGCTTTAGGTTTCAATTCGTCGGTCATAGGGAATGTCTCGGTTTCTGCCTGCTCTGAGGGGCGCGGCGCGGCGGGTTAGGCCTAAGCTGGCGACAAGTTCTTCAACCCTGGCCGCATTCACTGCGTAGCCACGGCGGACGGCCAGTTATGCTTCACTCGTTCGGATTCGGAGCCAGGTCTGAAACCGGCTCGGTTGCGGTGGAGGGCACGGCAGCCATCTCGGCTGGCGTTTCCGCTTGTTTTTCGGCAGCCGTTTCCGCTGGCAATTGGTCTGGAGTGGGTGCGGGCGACTCGGCAGCCGTTTCTTCCCGATCCACTGTAGTTTCGGCGGACTCCGGCTCTACGCCAGGGTCCGATTGATCGCAAGTCCGATCCGAATCCTTCTCTTGAGCGTCGCTGTCTGGATCGGAATCCAAATCCGCGCCGCCCGATGATTCGTCTTCCACCCCCGCGCCGAACTCGTTCTCTTCCCCAGTGGCCGATTCCGGCTCTTCCAGTTCGATCGAGGCCATCTTCTCGAATTCTTCCATCGAGGGTAGCTCTGCAACGTCCTTGAGGCCGAAGCGAAGCAGGAACTCCTTGGTGGTTTTGTAGAGGATGGGGCGGCCGATGACCTGCTTGCGGCCTGCTGTGGCGATGAGCTTGCGGGCCAAGAGCGAACCGAGTACGCCGGCGGCCTCCACGCCGCGAATTTCGCTGACTTCCGGCGCGGTGACCGGCTGCTTGTAAGCAATGACGGCCAGGGTCTCCAGAGCGGCCAGGGAGAGCTTGAGCGGCGGCTTGAGGCTCTTCACAAAGAGGCGAACGGCATCGTGGCACTCGGGCTTGGTGGCCATGCGATAGCCGCCGGCAATCTCGCGGACTTCCAAGCCGCGATGGTCGGAAGCGTAGGAAGCGACGATCTCGTCGAGCAACTGACGAAGAATTGCGCGTACCTCGCGGTCGCGCAGGCGGGCAAGGCGCTTCAACTCGGAGTCGGGGTCGGCAGGGGCGGCGGGCGACGGGGCGGCTTCGTTGCCGGATTCGCTCTCCGGCGAGGGGACGCTGTCCAATTTCAGGACAGTTCCGGCGGCCATCGCCGTCGTTTCGGTGGCCGAATCAGCCCCGTCGGGAACGGCTGAAGCCGAATCCGCATCCAGGCCCGGTTCCAGGCTCGGTTCCGGTTCCAGGTAGTCGAACTCCTCGCCCAAGCCCAGCAAAGGTGGAGGCTCGGCGGCTTCCGCTTCGGCGGCCTGCTCGGCGGACGCGGCTTCTTGCTGCGCCTTCCACTCGAGGGCGTCGGCGGCAAACAGGGAGGCGAGCTGGGCGAGTGTGACCGGCTCCTCCGCGGCGTAGATGACAGCTTCCAGCTTGGCTTTCAGGCTCATTCTGCAATAGGTACCTTGTACATTATGCGTCAGATTCGGAGAAGTTCCGCAATCTCGCCTTCGACCGGAATCCGATTTATACCGAGGCGCTTCTCGATGAGTCGGGTATACTCTTCGGATTTGTCGCAGAGAATGGCCCGGAATCCGCGCTGCTTGGCCACAACTCCGGCGGTGCCGGAGCCGGCCATAGGGTCTAGAAGGAGGCCGCCATCGGACATCGACATCTGGAGTAGATGGTCGTACACTTTTTGCGGTTTCTGCGAGGGATGGCCGGTTTGTTCCTTACGCCCGACGAATCCGACCAGAAGCGGCTCCTCGACGACATCCGCGGGATGATCTGCCAAGACGCTGGTCGGGCCAGGCATATAGCGCAATTTGCCCTGTTCCTTGAGGGCAAGCTGTTTTCCGTTCAGAAAACGTTCGGGATGAAGAACCGCGTCAGGGCGGGAAATGTGAAGGCACGCATTCTGGCTCGAACGCCATCCTCGAATCACCGAGGGATTGTTCTTGTAGTACCAAGTCAGCCAGCAAGTCAGGATCAGGGGGCGGGGAATTCGCTCGACAAAGGGCGCAACAATCTCCGGAAACCCCCAGAAATAAATGTGATCGGCAATCTCGCCCGACTGCCTTATCACATCGAGAAAGAACGCCATATAGTCCTGCTGAATGCCGCCGAAGCCTTTGTTGTACCAGGGGTCCAGCATCACCGTATCGAAGTGAAATTGAAGCGAAAGGGCCAAACGAAGCGTGACTTCGACGCTCAACGGAGGAAGAATCGCCACCTGCTCCCGATCGAGAGCCTCCATGATGAGTCCGCGCAGTCGAAGAGCGGCGTCAATTTCCATGCAGCCGAAATGCAGAGCGGACTGCTCTTTCGCCAACTCATCCTGCTTCGCAACTGCCCTCATGAACCGATTCTCCCGGTCAAAGTTCGCCCAGATGCCACTTATATCATGTAGACCTATATCCATCATAACACATACTCTTTTGCCGTGACCGCAATAACGGATGGGGAACTGAAAACAGCCTTTGGTGAGACGGTGCGCAAGTTTCGCACCGCGCGTGGGCTATCGCAGGAAAAGCTCGCCGAGCGCGCTAACATTCATCGAACTTACATTGGAGATGTCGAACGAGGGCTGAGAAACATCGCTCTGGTGAATATGCGCCGGATCGCTTCGGCCCTGGAGGTTTCGCTAAGCGCGCTGATCGCCGAAATGGAAAAGCGGGAAGACGCATGAGGACGGAACGAAAGCGCGCGGTCCTGGGCAAGTACGAGCACGGCAGCATCCTCCAGCGGATCGAGGCGTTCCTTCTTGACAATGTTGGCCGGATTGCAACGAAGTAGCAAATCCAGCAGGTCGCAAAGGACCCAAGACGGGTCAGGAACCTGAGAACTGGCACCAAAGACTCTCCGAACTCCGGACAGATTGCGGCTACACCATTCTCTCCAACCGCGACGACCGTAGCCTCAAGGTGGGCGAATACGTATTGCAATCCTCCAGGAAGCGAACTGCCGCCGGCAAGCGAGTTGCCTGTTCCGAGGCGGCTTGGAAGCAGGTATTGGAACGTGCCGGGAATTCATGCGAGTGGGATGAGGATGGCGCAAAATGCCGGTTGCGCGATGGCTCTATCGATCCGGTTGGAGGCGGAACGGTCAAGCTCGCTGCCGATCACATGAAACCTCACTCGCTTGGGGGCGCTGTAAGTCCAGACGATCCCAGACAGTGGAGAGCGATCTGCGGGCGGCATCAGGCGATGAAGAAGAACTATTGGGATAGCGCGACGGGCAAGATGAATGTCATTGCAATTGTGCAATCGGCCTCTCGAAAGGACAAGCGGCGAGTTTACGAATTTCTGAAAGATTATTTCAAAGATTCCGTCGCGTGATTGCAGTGTGCCCCATGTCCGGATTCTTAGGCCTGGGGAAACCATGAACCCCATGCGCGAAGCGCTGCTGCCACCACCGCAGGTGGCTCCCGGGAGGAAGAAAGCGAGAATTGCCCATAAGTGAACTCCGCCACAGCGGATGGAACCCTGGGTCAGCGTCCGTCCTCCATCCACACGTCACCCCGGAGGGCCAGCGCGAAACCTCAAACCAAAAGCTCAAATCCAGCCAGCCGCGGTGCTTTCTTGTCGAACGTCAGAGTGCTGTCGCAACCGGCCCACGCTCCCAAGGCTCCAATCAGCGCATCGTCAAACGCGCCCCATCCCTTTCTGAGCGCCACCATCGCCGCGTACACCTGCTGCTCGTTTTGAACCGTCAGCGTATCGGCCTGAAGGATTCGCTCTACAGAGTCGGCGATCTCCCGGTCCTGCAACGCATACACGCTGCCAAGAACCCACACGATTTCAACCATCGTAACCAAACTGACAAAGCCGGGGCTATCCCGCGTAAAACGCCGCTCGACGATTTCTGTTGCCTTGGGCGATTGGATCGAGTCGTCCTGCGTGAAGTAGCGGATGAGTATATTCGTATCGAGCCCGTTCATCGCTCCCTCACCGGAGTTTGCCGCGCTTTATACCCCTGGACGCGCCGGCCGCGATCGCTTCGTCCATTTCTTCCAGAGTGGCAGGCCCACCGCGCCGCGATGAGACCATGCCTCGCAAAGCCGATGTGGGCAGCTTCGGCAAAATCGCCACGCTGCCGTCCGGATGCACGAAGAACTTGACCCGGTCTCCCGGTTTCAGATGCAGATGTTCCCGAATCGTCTTGGGAATAGTCGCCTGCCCTTTGACGCTCAGTGCGGATTCCATGCGCCCCCTTTACATTCTAAAAAAAGTAATACCACCCGGTCGGCGTAAAGTCAATTCCAGAGGACGGCTGGCCTGGTCGCCAATCGTCGGAATTGGGATAAATGCGCTGCTGGGCAGTTTCTTGCAGCTAGAACTCGATCCGCCAAAAATGGAGACGGATGATCTTGGGAGCCTGCATCGCATCGTCGAAATAGCAGGCCATGGCGTTATTGACCAAAGCGCGCAACTCCTGCAGAGTCTCCCTTGAGCTTGTCGGAGGGCGCCGCCATTGCGGTTTGGGAAACCGCAACGCCACCCCGGCCGTTTACCTTGGCCGCAAAGGCGAGTTCCAAGTGGAGGCCTTGGCTTGGAAATCGCAATAGACGAGGCTCGGAAAAAGGGCATCCGGCAACCCCGGATGCCCTGAAAACGAGGTCGAAGGCGGGTTAGTGGGCTACCTGCCGGAAAAGCCAGAAGAGCGAGCCGGAGAGAAGCGCGGCGGCTGGGAGGGTGAAGACCCAGGCCATCGCGATATTGCGCAGCGTGGACCACTGAAGCCCGCTGCCGTTGGCGGTCATGGTGCCGGCCACGCCGGAACTTAGCACATGCGTCGTCGAAACCGGCATACCGAAGTTATCGGCGGCGATGATGGTGCACATGGCGACCAGCTCCGCGGTGGCGCCCTGCGCATAAGTCAGATGCTCCTTGCCGATCTTTTCGCCGACGGTGACGACGATGCGCTTCCAGCCAACCATGGTGCCCATGCCCAGAGCCAGAGCCACAGCGACCTTGACCCAGGTGGGAATGAACTTGGTGGCATGGTCGATCTTGTCCTTGTAGTCCTTGAGGGCGCTGTTTTCCGCCGCGGTGAAGGCCGGCTGCTTGTTCTTCTGCATCAGGCGGATGGCTTCGCTGACCACGTACATATCGTTGCGGACGTTGGCTTGCCGGTTGGCGGGAACGGCCTTGAACTCCTTGTAGAGGGCGACTTCGTGGCTCAGGTCCTCGACCAGCTCGCGCACCGCCAGGATCGTATCCGACCTGATTTGCTTGGTGCGGATATAGTCGGTGACCTCGTTGCGGGCATCCTCGCCGAGAATGCCGTTCTTGTCCACATGGCTGTCGAAGATGTGGCCGGCCTTCTCCGAGGAGGCAATGAAGGCTTGCACCTGATCCGCGGTGACGGCGTGGTTGAGCGCGTAAGCGGTGGGCACGGTGCCGATGAGGATGAGCATGATGAGTCCCATGCCCTTCTGGCCGTCGTTGGAGCCGTGGCCGAAGCTGACGCCGGTGCAGGTGAGCACCAGCAGGGCGCGGATGGGCCACGGAGGAGGCTGGGTGCCCTTGGGAGCCTCGTAGAGAGCCGGATACTTGATGAGCGACTTGGCCAGCAGGAACAACAGCGCGGCGGCCGTGAATCCCACCAGCGGCGAGATGAGCAGGACTTTGAAGACCTTCGTGACCTGATCGACATCGATGCCGGAGGTGCCGTCGCGTCCGTTCATGAGTTGGTTGGCAAGGCCGACGCCGATGATGGAGCCGATCATGGTATGGGAGCTGGAGGCGGGCAGTCCCAGCCACCATGTGCCCAGATTCCAGAGAATGGCGGCGATCAGCAGAGCGAAGACCATGGCGAATCCGGCACCGGAGCTGACCTGCAAGATCAGCTCGACGGGCAGCAGCGTAATCACCGTGAAGGCCACCAGGCCCGAGGAGGTCAGCACCCCCGCCAGATTGCACATTCCCGACCAGACCACGGCGATGTTGGGGTCCAGAGAATGGGTATAGATGACCGTGGCGACGGCGTTGGCGGTGTCGTGAAAGCCGTTGACGAACTCGAAGGCGAGGGCGATCAGCAGGGCGACGACCAGCAGCGCGTAAGGCCAGAAGCTGCCGACGGCAACGCCGCTAAAATCCTGAGCGATGTGGAAGGCAATGAAGCCGAGGCCAACGGTGAGCGCCGAGAGAACGACCGCACCGCTGACGATGGCGTGGGATTTCTTCATCTTCTTGTCGAGGAGCGTCGCGGCGGGGGGCCGGACTTCCAGGACTGTTGCGGTGTCGGACATGAAGTGGCTCCAAGTATTGAGATGGTTTTCTCTGGTGGCGCGGGGAAGCAACCCAACTATTTTTCAAAAGTACACGAGAAAGATGAATGGGAGGTTAATTGTGTAGAAAAGGGGAGGCTGAAGATCATGGCATTGGCGCGCTGGCCGGCAAAGCGATGCCTTCAAAGTAAGAAACTTCATTCAACATACCTTGCCGATTTTGCCCGTGCGCCGGCGGTTTGGGTGAAGTCGGGCTTGGGGAAAAGATGGGTAGTGGAATGCACAGGCCTGAGTCAAGCCTAACTTCCCGCGCCCGGAATATATTTGTAATCGATCTTGGCGGGGGGCTTGATGGGGTCGCCGGTCAGGTCGTGGGTGTGCCAGACTACCGACTCGCCGGCGACTTCGGGATGCTTGCGGAGAAACTCCAAAGCATACGTGGACGCGGTAGGATCGTCCTTCTGGTCGGCGAACTTGGCGGACTCAATGGCGGCTTTCTGCTTCTCTCCGAGGCGCCGGTAGAGGATGGCGAGCTGGTAATGGGCGGCGAGATCGTCGGGATCGACAGCTTGCAGACGCTGGTAGGCGTTGCGGGCGGCGGGGTAATCGCGCTGCTGGTAGTAGCTGAAGCCGAGTTCGCGCAGGGCGTCCTTGGCGCGGGGATATTTTTCCAGAACAGCTTCAAGGTCGGCTATCGCTTCGCGCATCTGGCCGGCGTTGCGCTCGACGATGGCGCGGTAGTAGAGGGCGCGCGGGTCGCCGGGGAGAATGGCTAACGCCTTGGCCAGGTTGGACTTGGCATCGTCGTACTTCTCCCAGGAGATTTCCGTGACGGCCATATTGGTGAAGGCGTCGGCGTAATCGGGGCGGAGCGCTGCGACGCGCTCGAAGGCTTGGACCGAGGCCTGGTACTGCTGGGCATCGAGCAGGGCGATGCCGTAGTTGTTCCACCGCATCCACTCCTTGTTTTCAGAGGCATCGGGCGGGACGGGGGCGTTTTCGCCGATCTGGAAGGTCTTGGTCTCGGAAGCGATATCGACGATGGGCAGCGGATAACGCTTCTGGCTCATGGCGAAGTCAATGAAATGCTGGTTGAAGCGGCGATAGCGGACGGTGGCGCTGAGGGAGATTGGGCCGGAAATCTCTTTGGGCAGGCGAAAGCGGTAGCGGACCAACTGGGAGCGGCCGGACTGGAGGGCGTTGTTGTAGGCGAGGACGCGGTTGTGCCAGATCTGGTGCAGATCGTTCAGTTCGCCTTTGACGTTGACCAGGCGGTTGGTGAAGGAGTGGGCGCTGGGGTCGAGCGAACCGTCGGGCTGGAGGAAGCCGCTCTCGGCGAGGGTCTTGCCGGAGCCGTCTTTGACGGCGAAATCGACCCAGGCCTCGTAAAAGTCGCGCTGCTCGGGGATGAAGGAGTGGGCGATGCCCTTGTTTTGGAGAACCACGTCGGCGATGAGGGTTTCGCCGGGGACGAGCGAAAACCCGGTCAAGCCAAGCGGGGCGACGAGGACTCGATCGCCGTGGTTGGCGGCGGCGTTTTCTTTTTCGAGGGCGAAGAGATCGACGTTGAAGACTCCCTTGCCGTCGGCGGAATTCTTGAGGAAGGCGACGAGCTTTTCGGCTTGCTCGTCGTATTTGTAGAACTGGGGCATGAGAGTGTTGCCGCCGAGCCAGCGATGGGAGACGAATTTGTCGTCCTTGGCGCCGGGTTCGACGGCGTTGGGGGTGAGCGGCTCACGGACCATGTGGCAGGTTTGGCAGGTCGAGACGGAGTCTTTGCGGTAGAAGGGCAAGGGGGACTGTTTGGTAAAGCTGGCGGCCTGCCACTCGTCGTAAAGAGAGATGGCGCGGAGCCATTTGTAGTCGTCCAGGGAGCGGGGAATTGCGGCTTTATGGCAGGCGGCGCAGAACTCTGCGGTTTGGTAAAGGGGGCGCATCACGGCTGCCGAATGGCGGTCGAGGTGGGCGAGGATTTCGGCGTCGGAGACGGTGCCGGGGATCGGCTTGCCGGCTTCGTCGACCAAGACAGCGGGGACGCCCATGACGTAGCTGCCGGTTCCGGTGGGGTCGGTGGAGACGATGGAATGGCAAGTGGAGCAGGTGACACCCTCGTCAGCAAAGGGGCGCTTTTTTGGCATTCCCTGGGAGAGGTCGCCGGAGAGCAGGGCAATGGGATTGTGGCAGCCCTCGCAATGGCGGGAGAACTGGACACCCTTCTCGTCGATGAGCATATTGACGTTCTTGAGATACCATGGGGCGCGAAAGCTATTGGAATGAACGGACTGGCGCCACTGGCGGTAGGCTTCCTGGTGGCAGTGGCCGCAGTATTGGGCGGTGGGAAAGCTCTTGGGGTTGAGGAACTGGCCGTTGGCGGAGACGGCGTTGGAGGGCAGGAAGGGAAAGTTTTTGCCGAAGGCGTAGTTGTACTTCGCGGCTACGGAGTCGTGGAAGCCGGTAGTGGGGCCGGTTATTGCGGGTTGGACCGCGTAAGACGAATTGTAAGGCAGGGCATCCGGGGCGGGAGCGGGAACTGAGCCGGGAAAGATTTCCGCATCCGGGATAGGATCGGGATTGTCGGCGGCGGAGAGGGTGCCGGTAGCCGCTAAAGGAAGAAGCAACAATGGGATAAGTAGCAGCCGGCGTAGGACGGGATGGAAGGCGGTTACGGCCGCGGCTGGGAGCATGGCTCTGCGATCTCCGAGGGAAAAGTGCAATGCCCGCCTGCGCTTCTGGGGAAGCTGCGGGTATGGAGACGTTAGCAGGGGCGGGTGGCGAAGCGCGTCCATCGAAAGGTGGAGCACCTGCGGCGCGGCCAACCGCTGCGGGCTTGGGGGCGGGTTGGGGATTCGGAGGGCTGGAGATGCGACCCCATAAAGCGACAGAATCGGCGCATGGAAAAACGCGAAAATGGGGCCGCATAGGGCGACAAAACCACGGTTTTCGGGGCGATTGGGGACTGGAGACGAGATGGAATGTGCGCGTTACGGTTTGCGAACGCAGAGAAGATAGACGTAGCGCCGTTTCAATTCCTTCACCGAGATATGGCGAACTCCGTTCATCCTTGCTTCGATCCGCCACGACATTCCGCTGGAAAATTGCCGTCGGTCCGCCGGTTATGCGAGATTGAGTATGCGAACTTGCGGTAGTCCCGGTTCGATCGAATACGCGTTGCACCATCCTAACCCGGCGGGAAAGCGAATGAACCGAAAGAAAGGCAATCCCAATTTCGAACAGGCGCTCGACACTTTACGCGCCCATTCTTTTAAGGTAGCAGGATCGCTCGAAGTTGCGGGCGGAATGCTGATCGCCAAGTATGGCGCCGCGGCCGTGTTGGTGCCCGCCGAAGACAGCGAAGCCCCCGCTGCCTTTGCGGAGCGGCCGGGAGCCCTGATTGGCGGGGAAGTGGCCCGCCTGGTCGACCGCGGCTATCAGAAGTTTCTTAAAACCTCCCAATTCGAGCTTCCAGCTTTGGCCCGGCAATTGCAGGAGATTCATCGGTTTACAGAGGAACTGAAGCAAGTCACGGGTGCCATCAGCCTCTATAACGAGTCGCTCGGAACCACAAGCGATCTTTATCGGTACGATCGCTTGAAGGGCCGTGAAGCCGCGCATCCGCCGTCCGATTCGCCCTGGGAGGCGGAGAAAGGACACTGATTTTCCCTGAAAATCAGGCGGGGTGCATCATGGACGCACGTGAAACGCCGAGCGGATTTGCCGCGCGCGAACCTGAACAGGACCGCCGTTCGATGCCCCGATGCGCGGTCGAAGCTGAGGCCGTGCTCCAGGTGGTGAGCCAAGGCATCCGACTCCCCTGCAGCTTAGTGGAAGTCAGCCTGACAGGTTGCAGACTGCGCGGCGTCCAGCGGCTCAAGGCAGGCTCCCAGCAACGTGTGGAGGTGAGCTTCAAACTTCGCGGCTTGGCCTTTCGCTTGAGCGGCGTCACCCAGTGGACCGACGATCACAGTACAGTCGGCATTCAATTTGGGGATATAGCGGCGCGGCGTCGAGACGAGTTGGCCGAGGCGCTCTGCGAGGTCGAGGCGGAAAATATCGCCAAAGCCGCAAAGGAGGCCGCTGAAAAAGAGGCATCGGCAAAGAAAGAGGCGGAAGCGCAATTCGCTCTGAATTCCGCTGTGGAAGTCCCCCTTGTCGAAAGCCAGCGCGCGGAGAACGCCGTCAATTCCCAGGCCGAAGACGTGGCGGTGAATCAACCTTCGGTTCACGCACCAGGCGCGCTGCCGACGGCGGAAGCTCTTCCACACCCGACCGCTCCGGTGAGACTTCAAACTCTGCCTGTCAGCGCTGTGGCGCGAGACCCGGATGCGGTCTTGGCCGAGTTGTTTCCAATCAAGAGACCTTTGGCCGGCTGCTTGCAGCCGGAGGCACCGGGCCAAAATGGATCCAACTCACCCGCCGCGCAAGCCCCAAAACGCAGCCGCCGGGAGAGGCGCGCACAATCGCGCCATACGGTCGATACATCGGCCGTGATATATCTCGTCAATATCGCTGCCAGACTGAACGGGCGGATTCTCGACCTGAGCCTCACCGGCTGCCGCATCCACACCGACGATCCTTTCCCGGTCGGCATCTATACCAGGGTAGAGACCGAGTTTCAGTTGGAAGGGCTGCCCTTCCGCCTTGGCGGCGTCATCCAGTCCATTCACAACAAGAACCTGGTGGGCGTCCGCTTTCTCGACCTCGGCGAACGTAAAAGGGAACAGCTGGCGCAGTTGATTGAGGAGATCGAGGAGATGCGCGACAGTTGACGGTTTACGCGCACAGGATTTCCTACTATCCACTGAGAGGTGGATAACTCCGCCGCTGCCGCTCGGAGACGAAGAGGCTGTCAGCCCCGCTTGACCGGATCGTTGCGTTCGGTCCAAGCGGGACCGGAATTTGTCTTTCGGTTGCGTTACAGTTCGCCGGGCCGGCCCGCGACGGTCTTGAAGATCATCAGCACGAGCGCGGTGACCAGAAACAGATGGGCATATCCGCCCATGTGAAAGCGCAACCCCAATAACCAGAGAACGACAAGGCAAGGGACGACAATCTTAAGGTTGATTCTCAGCTGCATGGTGTCCTCCTTTTCCGCCTGGGGGGAAGCGGGAATGGCGAGATTTTCTCACACGCTTTCCAGATAGATAACGGAATTGTCCAATTCGTCTCAAACCGTTGAATCGAATATGAATTACTACAGTAATTGAGGGCTGGATACCGCCGCGCGTTTTTGACTGTCGGTTGGAGCAGGGGCGCAACCCAAGGCTTTGCCGCCGGTTGACGGCTCACGCACTTATCCGGAGTGGCGATTGTCGAGGTGGCCCTCGTCAAGCTTCCGAAAACCGTTTGACCTTTGGGGATCTGGAGCTGGAACGCGGCTAGCGCGGCGCGGCCACGATGGCAATGCCTTCCTCGGCGGCGCGCGCCAGCACAGCCTCGCGATCGAAGAGCAAGGTGCGCCCCGCTTCGACGGAAAGGCAACTGGCGCCCGCGCGAATCATGGTCTCAACCGTTGTCATGCCGATGACGGGTACGTCGAAGCGCATATCCTGATTGGGCTTGGCAACCTTCACCACGGTCAGTCGGCGCTCCAGCGTGGAAGCATCTTCATCGAGCGAGCGCATCAGTTGCCCGGCGCGCTCGATGGCAGCGTCCGTGCCTTCCATGGCCTCGACGGCAATGCAAGCCTGGGCGGCCACCACCACCGTCTGTCCTATATCGAAGCCGGCCACGGCTCGCGCCACGCCCAGTCCATACTCGATATTCTTGCTCTCTTCGTCGTCGGGCGCGCGCCCGCCGGCCACGCTCTCGGTCAGCGCGCCCGCGGCGGCCAGCAACGGCTCAAGGAATGTGGTTGAGCCGATCAGTTCGATACCCTCGTCTCCCAGCACCTTGGCCACCGCGCCCAGCAGCATATCCGTCGAGCGGGTGCGCAGGCTGAGCAGCAGTTTGGCCAGCCGCCAATCCGGACGGATGCTGGAGAATATCTGTTTGTGCTTCACCTGGCCGGCCATCGCGGCTCTGGTAACGCCTTCCTTGTGGAAGTGCTCGATCAGCCGCGAGAGCTCGCCCAACGAGAACCACTCGACGCCGATGAGATCGTCCGCGGCCGCGCGTCTGTCGATCTCCGGGTCGGTCTCCTCGCGAATGGCCGCCACCGCCACCGCCATGCCTTGCGCCCGCGCCGCATCCAGCAGCAGAAATGGAAAGCGGCCGTTGCCGGCGATGAGACCGAGTTTCATGGCGATTCCCTCTCTTCAACTCCAGTATCCACCTTGAGGAGAGCGGGAAGCGATCCGCGCCAGAGCCAGCGCGCAAGAGAGCGCGAACAGCGGCATCACTCCGCCCGCATCCACCGAACGGATTGGAAAACTCTCATCACATTGCCGGAGGCGCGTCCGGGAACCCACCGCTAGGGTAAAGCAGGGCACAGAAGAGGCCGGCAATCGGCGTGTGCGGACGACTGTGCTCGTAGAGCGCCTCGCAACAATTCCGAGCCGCCGGCAAACTCTCTTCGCGACCCCGTACCCAATTCCCCAATTGAAGAGAGGCCACAACCGATGAGATTCCATCCATTGAAGAGTTTCGTGAAGAAGCGAATCGAAGTTACGATCGCAACCGCAGGCGGAAAACTGACGGCAATGTTTACGGCTATCGTTGCCGGAGGCTTGTTTGCCGGGCAGTTAGCGGCGCAGGGCTGCATTCTGGCGCGGTCGCCCGAACAGAGCGGATTGCCCACCGGCCAGGGAGGAACGCTCGAACCCGGGCATTTTCAAGTGACGATCGGTGAGCGACACCAATTCTCTTACCAGCACTACGTGGGCGACGTCTACCAGGAGTACCGCGCGCAAGACAAGACGCAGGTCGAGAACAGAATCAATCTGATTGCTTCCAATCTTACTTACCAGTGGACGCCGAGAATCAGCTTCGAGATCGACGCTCCCTGGCTCTTCGCCTCGCGCAAGAGCCAGAATTCTCCCATCAAGTACGCCGCATCCGGGCTGGGCGATACGATTGTCGGGGCCAACGCCTGGATTCGCAACCCGGAACACGCGCCGCGCGGCAACTTTTCCGGCGGCCTGGGCTTGCTGATGCCAACCGGCAACGACGACGTGCAGAATACGGTGGATACCAATACCACAGGAATCGGCCCAGCGGTGGAAGTGACCGCGCCCGTCGATTACTCGATTCAGCCCGGTAACGGCGGCTGGGGATTGGTTATGCAATGGATGGCATACGGGCGCGTGGGCAAGTCGCTGACCTTCTACACGGACGGAGATTACATTGCCACGCAGGGCGGCACCAACGGCGTGCGGCGGGGCGCAACCCTTTCCACCACAGCTCCTCTGGATAACTACGTCGCTATCTCTGACCAGTATCTTCTGGAGGGCGGAGTTGCGTTTCCAGTCCATATCGGCCGGGTAAAAGCGCTGAGCGCAACCTTTGGCCCGCGCGACGAGGGAGTTCCCGCGTACAACCTGTTTCCAGTAAGCAACGACGGATTCCGCCGGCCCGGATTTGCGGTAACGGCGGGGCCGGGCGCGCAGTACTTCCGAGGTTCGAACTTGATCGCCGCGGGCGTCTACAAGGCGGTTCACCGCGACCGCACGGTCAGTTATCCCGATTCGGTCTATGGGACGCACGGCGACGCGGCCTTCGCGCAGTATGTTTGGCTGGCAAGCCTGACTCACCGCTTCTAACTCGCCGGAGGAAAGTGGGAAGTCCCTGCCGGAGTTATAGCTCCGGCGGGCCCTCCACTTATTCCAGCGACTTGTTGCATAGGAGTTTCACGATGAAAATTTCCGTTCGCTTGCTGGCCGCGCTTCTGGTCTGCTGCCTGATTCCCCAGGCGCAGGCGAAGCGCGCCCCCAATCTTGCATTGAAAGACTTGAAGGGAAAATCCCGGACGCTCTCGGAGTTGCGCGGCTCGATCGTAGTCCTGAACTTCTGGGCGACCTGGTGCGGGCCGTGCCGGGAAGAATTGCCCATGCTCTCCAGAGTCAGCCGCGAGTATGCGGGAAAGAAGGTCAGATTCATCGCGGCTTCCGCCGACGAGGCCAAAGACCGCGCCAAGCTCGACGAGTTTATGAGCCGCGGCGACCTCGGTCTGGAGGTGTGGGTGGGCGCCGACCTGGATATGCTGGAGCGCGCCGGACTGGGCGATGAATTGCCGGCTACGCTGATTCTCGATGAGCAGGGCGAGGTTGTCTCCCGTGTGCTCGGCCAGGCGCGGGAGCAAGATGTGAAGGCACCGCTGGAATGGCTGCTCGGCAACAAGACCGGTCCTGCGCCACAAGCCGTCGTCAAACGGCAATCTTGAGCGGTCGCTTTCGTACCGCGGAAGTTTTCCGGAGAGTGATCTCGCTTACCCTCCGGAAAACTCGCCGACCCGGTTACGAGTGGAGGATCATTTCCGGCTTTGGCTTGCGGAAGACCAGGAAAGCCAGAAGGAAGAGTCCGCTTCCGAGCAGCAGCAAATAGCCGAGTTCCGAAGTGGCGGCGTTTGGCGTAACTGCCGCAAACTGCAAGTCGATGCCCGCCTGGCGCTCGCCCGGCTGATTGTCGATGGCAGTCGGCGCATTGTTCGCTTGCAGGGGGGCGCGTTTCGGGCGCACAGCATAAGCAACTTCATTGGTGTCGCCCGGATCTCCGCAAATCGGTCCGGCGCTGCCTGACACGCAGTAAAAGTCGGGGCCGGTGGAGTCGAAAGGCACAACCGGGTTGCCATTGAGCAAGCCACCTGCGGATTTGTCTGCGTAGACCGAGATGCTACTGCCAACGAGCGCTTGACCGGACACAGGCTCAGAGCGTTTCAAGTAGATGTAAAACTCGTTCATACCCATATTGAACGGTGTTCTGCCGAAACCCGTCCCTCGGTTATTGGCGCGCCGGAGCGAAGAGCCGGTTGGCGGAGTCCATACTTTGCGTGAACCAAGCGGATTGAGGTCGAATGCGGTCGAAAGGCCTGACGGCAAGGCATGGAAGGTAGCCGGGGCGGCAGTCGTGTAGTCCACATAAGAAAACGGGGCGCTGCTTCCGACAAAAGCCATGGAAGTTGCAAATGACGCCGTCGAAAATCCGAAGATCAGCGCGGAAACGATGCACGATTCGATCAGTCTCTTCAAGGGTTTCTCCAAACAAGCCCGTTGCGGACCCCCACGTTGTCGAAAACTGTCGCCAATGGTTGCTGGACGACGGCTTTCAGCTTCGATGGTGGCCCATGCTCCAACTTCCAAAAACGAGGATTGCAACGCTCTGGGCAAGCGAACAGACTGCTTCTCGGCACATCTCCGGCAGGCGCATACCAGCTCTACATAATGAAGAAACAGAGCGGGTGCGCCAGGGACACACGTGCGCATAGTGCGCAAACGCTGTTCGTGCGCTTAGTGAATGTTGATCTTCAATGTGCAGGTGAAATGCCAAAGCCTAGACATTCAATTTCAATGGCTTGCGTTGGGCAAAGGATGACAATATGCAAGAAATTGCGCACCAAATTCCAAATGATTTCCCTTTTCAGGCCAATGCAGGTCAATTCGGGAATCTGTCTACGCGGTTGCCGGAAGCGCCGGCCGCGGGTTTTGCCAAAGTTGAAACTCGGCTTGGCGCCGCGCCTTGAGCGCGGCGACTTCGCGTGTACCGGCGTGATCCCAGTGCAACAATTGCTCAGCGGCGGCATCGAATTTTCCCGCGTTCAAGTCCTGGAGAAGGGTGGAAGCGGCGAGCCGCCCGGCACCCAAGTTGAAGCAGAAGTCCACCAAGGCATCGAACTGACCCTGTTCGATTTGCACTTTGACAAGGCGGCGCACCGTCTCTTCGGCCTGGCGCAGATCGCCGGCCAGAATCCTCGCTGCGTTCGGTTCGTCAATGCCCTCAGGAAAGGACTCTCCGCGCAGAAGACGATGTCCGTAGCCAATGGTCGGAACTCCGGCCACATCCAGATAGACGCGGCTGCGAAAACCCTCCGACCGCTTTAACAACTCCAGTCCCGCTGCGCTGAATTCCATCGCTTCCCTCCACACCTGCGTGGCGTCATTTCAACGCTAGCAGTGGGGAAGAAATAATCTGCAACCATCCGCAGTTCCGCGTATGCCTCTGGTGGATTTCCGTTATCGAAATACTTGCCGCTCCGCGCTTTTGCCTTCGATTTACTCGCATACCATATGGAGCATACCCCGCGCATAGTTGAAAGTTTCCAGCGGCGGTCGGGTTGACGATACTACGCGGCAACCTTCTCTTCAGATGGCTGAAAGGCTTCTGTGCGAAAGTACAATGTACCCCGCCCCGCCGCATCACGAAACAATTCAATTTTCTACACAGCGAGGCACAGGCATTGCCGCGCTTGCGGCTGATTGGCCGCGCCTGTGCTGCGTGTATCGCCATGCGGTATGTCGATTCGGTTTGTGACCCGTGGCACACGCCGCGCATGGCGGCTGATTGACAATGGTGAGTGAGGCCGGCCGGCATTTCGTTTGGCGGCCAAGGAGAAGAATATCCATGAGCGATCTCGCGCCGCTGGCTGAAGCCGTTGCCGTTGACCCCTTGGTCGGGCATCCCGCCGACTACCATGTCTTTCACAAGTTTCTGGAGCGCTGCAAGGAACTGCCGGCAATAACCACGGCAGTGGTCTGGCCGCAGTCGGATGTGGCGCTGAGGGGCGCGGTCGAGGCGGCGCTGGAAGGGCTGATCGAGCCTACGCTGATTGGCAACGAGGAGCAGATCAAGGCTCTGGCGGCGAAGATCGGGGTGGATGTGAGCGGCTACCCGATCCTGCACGCGGAGACCGAGTACAAGTCCGCCGAGCTAGGCGTGGCCCTATGCCGCAACGGCGGCGCGCAGGCGTTGATGAAGGGAAGCCTGCACACCGACGAGTTGATGAAGGCCGCCATGCAGCGGGATACGGGGCTGCGCACCAGCCGCCGCATCAGCCACGTTTTTGTGATGGATACGCCGGCCTACGCGCGCACCCTGCTGATTACCGACGCGGCCATCAACATTGTGCCGGAGCTGGAGGACAAGATTCACATCGTGCAGAATGCCATCGACCTGGCTCATGCGCTGGGCATTCCAGAACCGAAGGTGGCTCTGCTGTCTGCGGTGGAGACCGTGAATCCCAAGATCAAGTCGACGCTGGACGCGGCGGCGCTGTGCAAGATGGCCGACCGGAAGCAGATCGTCGGTGGCATTCTGGACGGGCCGCTGGCCTTCGATACCGCGGTGAGCGCCAAGGCGGCAAAGATCAAGGGTTTGGTCTCGCCGGTGACGGGATTGGCGGACATTCTGGTGGTGCCGGACCTGGAGAGCGGCAATATGCTGGCCAAGCAGCTCGAGTACCTGGGCGGCGCGCAGTTGGCGGGCATTGTGCTGGGGGCGCGGGTGCCGGCGATCCTGACCAGCCGGGCGGATTCGGCGGAGACGCGGCTGACCAGTTGCGCGGTGGCGGTGCTGCTGCACTATGCCGAGCATCCGCTCGCAACCGCTTAACCAACGAATGACTTTGCAACGGCCAGGGGCGTCTTTCCCAGCGGGAAAGACGCCCCTTCCATTCCGGAAGCGAAACGAGGGGAACCCTTGCCCTCGCGCCAGCATCAAATGATCGGAATCAGGCTGCCATGGGTGTGTTTGCGGACGATTGCAGCCAGAAACCGGAGCCAGGTATCCATGCAAAACCGCGGAATCGAGTCCAATATCGGAATTTATATTTACGCCGCTGGCGCCATCTTCCTCGGCCTTGTCGGCCTGGCTTCGGGCGACTTCGCCACTCCATGGCAGCGCGTCGAACCGATCCTACCCTTTCGTGAGCCGCTCGCCTATTTCACCTCTTTCATCGAGCTAACCGCCGGACTTGCACTGCTTTGGCGCCGAACAGCTCTCGCCGGATGCCTGACGCTCACCGTTGTCTACTCTGTTTTCACACTCTTATGGGCACCTAAAATCCTCGAAGGCTCGAGCGGTTACGACCCCGCCGGCAATTTCTTCGAGGAGTTTTCGCTCGTCGTCGCCGGAATTGTTATCTTGGCGCGATTCTCGCAGGCTGGTTCGCTCGTCTTGCGCCGCGAGTCCTTGTTCGCCCGCCTCTCCGGCCTTTGCGCAATCTCCTTCGGCATCGTCCATATTTACGATATGCCCGGCCTGCTGAGTTGGATTCCCAAGTGGATTCCGCCTTCGCGGATGTTCTGGGCCTACGCTACCACCATCGGCTTTTTCCTCGCCGCCACTGCCATCCTTTTAGGTGTCGCTGCCCCGCTCGCTTCGCGTCTGTTCGCAGCCGAGATCGTCGGCTTTGAAGTCCTGGTCTGGATTCCCAAGTTGCTGTACGGCATCCATGACCATTTCAACTGGGCGGGTAACGCGATCTCGGTCGCCATCGCGGGTGCAATATGGGCCGTCTCCGACTCCATCTGCCGAGCCGCCAAGCGATCGCCTGCGCACACCGAATCCGCCAACGAAATTAACATTCCCGCCTGAGTGGCAAGCTGTCATCCGCTCCCTGCAGGCTGCTCTCCATTCCTTTCGTTGTCACTCGATGACTACTTTCCTAAGCTGGGTTGGCGATGGCCCATGATGGGAGAGACAATCCAGACAGCCAAAACCGCAACAACCAATCCACCCACAATATCAACCAAATAATGCCACCGCAGAATGACGATGGCTACCGCGAGCAAGGCGCAGAATGCGCAAACGATGGCCGAAACGCCGCGCCATCTCCGCAGGAACCATGCCGCGATCAATGGTTGCGCGAGGTGCATGGAAGGAAACGCTACGTAGTACGCACGAGGCGGATCGATCCAGCCGCGGTGATGGTACAGTATCGTCGCGTTATTGAGAGAAGAGTGCTGAATGGAAGCGGTGATTGTGTTTGGAGGCAGGCTGGCGTCAATGAACGGACCTTGCGCGGGAAGTATTGTGAAGATAACAAGAGATAGGAAATATGCAGTCAGAATTGCGCCACTGAATTGGAAGGCCATCCGCCTGTCTCCGGCAAGACAGAGAAAAAAAACGTTGCCCCCATCACCCCTCCGATACTGTAGTAGACATATTCAGCCGGAATGTAAAGAGAGGCGGCCGCGCCGCTCAACCGAACCACCGAATTGCCGAATAGAAGCAGCGAATCCAGATGGCTCAAAGCCGCGTGATACTCCGTGCATGGACGAAAGGTCACAATAATCGACGAGTAGAAGAGCGCGACGCTGATCCCCGTGCCCAGATACAACCAGGGCCAAAAAGTGTCGGCGATGCGCTTCCAGTTTCCTTTTCGGAGGTGGAACTCTGCCAGAGCGAATACCACGACCGTCGCCTCCATACCCAGCCCCGGCCCGAAACCGGCGACAAACCCTATCCCCAAGGGGATGGCAAGCAGAAGCCTCTGCCAGTGGAGCCGATACGCGGACCACGAGGCCGGAACGCCAAGCTGATAAAGAACCGCCGCCCAGACGATCGACTGAAAAAACCAGCCCAAGAGGAAAGGGCCGCTGGACGAGAAGGACGAAGCGAACAGAAGGCGCGCATAATATGCGGCGGGCGCCAAAAGCAAGCAGAACGCCGCTGTAATGAAAAAATGAACGTTCCGCCTGGGAATGCTTGTCATGTCGCCAGTATATCCCGGCTATTATTGCCAAGATTCCTCACAGCCGATTCATCGACCTATCGAGTTGCTGGTTCGCAATGGCGCCGCGAATTCAGACGATCGCGTCGGTGGAGTAAAGCTTGCGTTGGCGAATGGATATTGCCTTCAGCGACGAACGTATGCGCGTCGGCGGGGCCACTCCGCCCACAACTGGCCACGCTCAAACGCATAGCGCCGAACCGGATCCGTATGGACCCAGTAAGACCACGGGAGACATCAAGGCCAGAGGAGCGATCTCCGCCGCCAACGACCGCTATTGCGCCGGGCTCTTTGGACTTGCTGGAGCGGGTTCCTTCATGCGATCTTGTGGACCGGCGCAACACCACGCGACCGGGAATGGCGTTATCCTGTAACGTGTAGAGAATGCACTCCGGCCGGGCAAATCGCGAGGAGAAACTCTCCGCTCTCAAACTGGCGGCGGTGCAATACGGCATTCTGTTCATGATGCTGGCGCTGGCGGCGGGGTTGTGGCGGCTGCAAGTGCTGGGCGCGGAGAGCTACCGGCAATTGGCCGAGCAGAACCGCATCCGCAAGGTTCCGGTGCTGGCCGCGCGGGGCAAGCTCTTCGACCGCGATGGCCGCCTGTTGGTGGACAACTATCCCTCCGTCTCCTGCTTTCTGGTGCGCGAACTGGGGCGCAACGTGGATGCCGATCTGCCGCTGATCGCCAAGGGGCTGGACCTCGATCTGGAACAGTTGCGGGCCACTCTGCGCCGCTTCCGCAGCGCTCCCGGCTACCAACCCATTCCCATCAAGCTGGAGATTACGCCCGACGAGACGGCCTTCATCGAGGCGCACCGCAACGAACTGCCGGAGTTGGAGACGGTGGACGAGGAGCGGCGGCTCTATCCCCGCGACGGCTTTGCCTCGCACTTGATCGGGTATGTGGGCGAGGTGAGCGAAGACGATCTCAACAATCCGCGCTATGCGGCCTACGAACCGGGCGACGTGGTGGGCAAGGCAGGCGTGGAAGAGACCTACGATCAGCTGCTACGCGGGCAGGACGGATCGCGGGACGTGATTGTGGACAGCCACGGGCGCGAGGTGGGCTATCTGGGCATCCAGCACTCCACGCCGGGGCAGGACCTGAAGCTGACCATCGATATCGATTTGCAGCGCGCGGCGGAGCTGGCGCTGGGCGACGCCAATGGCGCGGTGGTGGCCCTGGACCCGCGCAACGGCGAGGTGCTGGCGCTGGTCTCCCACCCCAGCTACGATCCCAACGCCTTCGCGGTGCGCATCAACCGCTCCGACTGGAGCGAGCTAATCGCCAACCCCAACCATCCGCTGATGAACAAGGCCATTCAGGACCAGCTTGCGCCGGGTTCCACCTTCAAGATCGTCATGTCCGCCGCCGGCTTGCAAGAGGGCGTCGCCCAGGATATGCGCGTCAATTGCGTGGGCGGCGGCACCTTCTACGGGCGCTTCTTTCACTGCGACAAGCACCACGGCGTACTGAGCATCCACGAGGCCATTCCGCTCTCCTGCGACACGTTTTTCTACACGCTGGCGCAGAAGCTGGGCATCGACACCATTGCCAAATACGCCACTGAGTTCGGGCTGGGACAGAAGACCGGCATCGACCTGCCCAACGAGATGGCAGGCATCATGCCCTCCACGCAGTGGGAGATGAAGAACTTCCACCAGAAGTGGTACGCGGGCTCGACGATTTCGGTGGGCATCGGACAGGGAGAGACGCAGGTGACGCCACTGCAACTGGCGCGCGCTCTGGGCGGGATCGCCTCGGACGGACATTTTGCGCGGCCTCACGTTCTCATGCCCGGCCAGGTTTCAGCCGAGTTTCAGCAGGCGGTTCTGGACAGCTTTCCGGGATCGGGGGAGAAGAATTTTCCGCTCAACCCGGATACCTGGGCCACGGTCACCGACGGCATGGCGGCAGCCACCACCACCGGCACGGCGGCAGCCTCGCACATCGAAGGCGTGGACTTTGCAGGCAAAACCGGAACCGCGCAAGTGGTGGGCGGCGGCGATACCCATGTCAAAGGCGGAGCCAAAACCCCGAATTCCTGGTTTGTCGGCATGGTTCCCCGGCGCAATCCGGAGATTGTGATTGCGGTTTTGCAGGAGCACGGCGACTGGGGATCGCTCTCGGCGCACATCGCCGCGCAGATGGTGGTCACCTATGTGAACAAGAAGCGGATGCAAGACCGCAACGTGCTGGATCAGGCGGGGAGCGGCAAGCCGGTCGAGGTGGGCGCGGTGTGGTCCGAACCCGCGCCGGCCAGCCGCCGGAGCTTGGGCGCTCCCTGGCAAGATTCCGTCCTGCACACTGGACATTTCACCGTCAACCCCGCCCCGCTGTCCGATGCGAAGGTTCTTGCCAGTGGCGCGTTCCCCATCCCAACCCAGCTCTTCGCCGCGCCGCTTCGCTTCAAGCAAGAACAGCCTTGATGCGACACTTCTCCAATGCCAACCGCATGATTGTGAACGATCCACGATCTGACTAACCGCCAGAAGAAAAGGAATGGGATGTGGAAAAGCACCTTCCATCCGCATCTGAAGGAATCGCCCTGCGCTTTCAAAACAGCGACTTGTTCGGAGCATTTTTAGGTTACCGCTCGACTCGGCGGGGATTTTCCGGTCGCCGATGGCCGCTCTGGTATGCTGAATGGTTTACCCATGCCAGGAGGAATCATGCCGGAGCACAGGGCGCGGAAGCATCATCAGGACCGGGTGGCGGAGACGCTGCGGGAGGAGATCGGAGCGATGATCGAGGGAGAACTCTCCGATCCACGCATCAACTTCTGCTATGTGACCGAGGTGGCGCTGAATCCGGGCGGCAAGTCGGCGCGGGTGTACGTGGCGGTGGACAGCGCGGTCAAGGACGTTGTGAAGGCCGAAGAGGAGACCGTGGCCGGTCTGGAAGCGGCCAAGGGCTATATCCGGTATGAGTTGAAGGAGCGGATGGGGGTTCGCCACGTGCCGGAACTCATCTTCCTGGCCGACCGCTCGGGACGCTTCCAGGCGCGGATCGAAGAGCTGATGGACAGGCAGCGCAAGCGGCAAAAGGCTGCGCCGCGGCAGACTACGGCTGATCGGCAGATATCGGCCGAGTAGTTTGCCGCGCCAGCGCGTGGTCCATAAGCGCTAGGGAACCTCTGCACAAGTCTGCGACCCGCGTCATATTTGAATAAACTATAAGTATGAAGCGAATGGCGCGTTTTCAGCAGACACTGGCATCGCAGGCGAGTTTTGCCAAGTATGGCCGCAAGAGCTAACGGGAGCTGTTTCTTGACCAGATGAACCAGGTGGTTCCGTGGTCTGAGCTATTGGCTTTGGTTGAGCCTTTTTACCCCAAGGCGGGCAATGGCCGGCAGCCAGTGGGTCTGGCGATCCTGCTGCGCGTGTATTTTCTGCAGCAGTGGTTTGCCTTGTCGGACCCTGCGGCTGAGGATGCGCTCTACGAGTCGCCAGTGCTGCGGCGCTTCGCGGGGGTTGATCTGGGCCGTGCCCCGGCGCCGGACGAGACGACCATTATCAACTTCCGCCACTTGCTTGAGCGGCACGAGTTATGCGGTAAGATGCTCGACGCAGTGAACCGCTATTTGGAGACCAAAGGGATTCGCATCACCACCGGCACCATCGTGGACGCAACGATTATCCATGCGCCCAGTTCGACAAAGAACTCCAGCGGCCAGCGCGATCCCGCGATGCATCAGACGAAGAAGGGCAACCAGTGGTACTTCGGCGCCAAGGCCCACATCGGCGTGGATAGCAAGGAGACTGTGGTGCACACTGTCGTGACTTCAGCAGCCAGCGTGGCGGACAAACACACTCATATTCCATCAACGATCACTGCCTCAAGAATGTACCTCCAATCAAGGGGCAATGTCCACCGCTGGCGATTCTTTCGCCATTCCGGCCCGTCTTCTGTGTTCCTGGTCGCCTCGCAACTTAAGGTTGGACCGCCGTGCAATTCTGCGCGGCAGGTCAGTACTTGGGCAAAGACCTATCAATCCGGTCGGCCCAGGCCAGAATGCCTCCGGTCAGATTGGCGGCGTGCTTGAAACCCGATTTGCGCAGGAAATCAACGGCCTTGGCGCTGCGCATTCCGCTCTTGCAATGCACGACAATCTCCCGGCTTGAATCGAGTTCGTGGATGCGCGTCGGCAGATCGCCCAGCGGAATCAGGTGTCCCTTGATATTGACAATCTGATACTCATGCGGCTCGCGCACGTCGAGCACAAAAATATCTTGCTTTGCGTCGAGACGGCGCTTCAGTTCCTCAGGCTGCATCTCAGGAATCTTCGTGGTGCTTTGTGTCTCCGATTCCTCGCCGCGAATGCCGCAGAACTGGTTGTAGTCGATCAGTTTCGTGACGGTAGGATTCGCGCCGCAGACCGGGCACTCGGTATTTTTGCGCACGCGCAGCTCGCGGAAGCGCATGGCCAGCGCATCCACCAGCACCAGGCGGCCGATCAGAGGTTCGCCCACGCCGAGGATCAGCTTGATGACTTCGGTAGCTTGAATCACGCCAAGCAAACCGGGCAGTACGCCCAGTACGCCGCCCTCGGCGCACGAAGGAACTAGCCCCGGCGGCGGCGGCTCGGGATAGAGGCAGCGATAGCAGGGACCGGCCTCAGTGGCGAAGACGCTGGCCTGGCCCTCAAAGCGAAAGATCGATGCATAAACATTGGGCTTGTTGCTCAGCACACAGGCGTCGTTGACCAGATAGCGCGTGGCGAAGTTATCGGTTCCGTCGGCGATGACGTCGAAGCCCGAGAAAATCTCCAGCGCATTCTGGCTGTTGAGATAAGTATCGAAGCGCTTGATCTCAACAAAGGGATTGATCGCGGTCAGTTTGTCAATCGCCGAGTCGATCTTGAGCTGGCCCACATCGCTGGTGTGATGCAGCACCTGTCGCTGCAAGTTCGTATAATCGACCACGTCGAAATCGACGAGACCGAGAGTGCCCACGCCCGCGGCAGCCAGATACAAAGCCAGTGGCGATCCAAGCCCGCCCGTGCCCACGCACAGCACGTGTGCGGCCTTCAACTTCTTCTGGCCTTCGAGGGTCACTTCCGGCATGATGAGATGACGCGAGTAACGCAGAATCTCTTCGTTGCTCAACGTTGCCTGACTACGATCAATCAATTCGGCCACTGTTCATTTCTCCAAATCATTTCGTGAATTCATCTTTCACAGAGTTGTTGCGCTCTATCGTCCGCCTGCGACCGAAGGAACGATGGTGATGGTGTCGGTTTCCTTCACCGGCGTTGCATCCTTGCTCAGGTAACGAATGTCTTCATCGTTCAGATAGACGTTGACAAAAGAGCGTACCTTGTCGTCCTCCGAGAAGAGATGCTTGCGCAGATCCGGGTGCTTGGCGACGAGATCGCTCAACGCCTCGCCAACGGTTTGAGCAGATACTTCGATGACGGCTTGCTTTCCGGCATAGGCCCGGAGCGGTGTGGGAATCAAGACTTTGATGGACATATTCTTCCTTTCAAAACGGTTCCGATTTGCGTTGCAATTGTATTACTGAATGACTTCGAGAGGTTCGTCTTCAAAGTGTTTGGCTTCTTCCTGATCCAATAACGAGAAAGAGTTCGTAAGCACGGCCCGGCCTTTTTCAACACTGGTGATGAGATAGGAACAGCCGGTCCAATGCGCCTCCGCAAGATCGGTCGAGGACCAGCGCGCGGGATGATCGGGATGCGAATGATAGAAGCCGACGATGTCCTGGCCAACCAGCATTGCCTCGCGCTGAATGCGCACCAGCTCGGACGGACTGATGTGGTAACGATTGGCCAGCGAATCGGTGCGCGTGTTTCCGCACTGTACCGCCGCCTTGACGGCTTTTCCTCCAGCCTCGTCGAACTCGCCCACAAGTACGCCGCAGCACTCATGCGGATACGTCGCCTCGCCGTGCTGCCGCAGTTGATCGTAAACATTGATCGGTATCTTCAACGCCATGTTCGTTCCCTTGCCTTATGCGTTCTCGTCCCAAAAGCGCTCACTCAAATACTTGTCTCCAGCGTCGGGAAAGACAGTGACGACGACAGAATCTGAGGGCGCGCTTTTTGCAACGGTCAATGCGCCCACCAGCGCTGCTGCGGCTGAAACGCCGATCAGCAAACCTTCTTCGCGCGCCACGCGCCGGGCCATCGAATAAGCCGCTTCTGTTTCGATGCCAAAATCCGCGTCCGCGATGCCGGCATCGTAAATCTTTGGAACGATCGAAGTCTCCATGTGCTTGGTTCCCTCGATGCCGTGAAAGGGCGAGTCGGGCTGAAGCGAGATGCAACGAATCGCGGGATTCAACTCCTTCAGCCTGCGCGAAGTCCCTACAAAGGTTCCGCTGGTGCCGAGAATAACCACAAAATGAGTTACGCGCCCCGCCGTCTGCGTCCAGATTTCATCCGCTGTGCCGTTGGAATAATGTGCGCGCCAGTTATTTTCGTTGGAATACTGATCGGCATAAAAATACTTTTCCGGCGCGGCAGCCGCAATCTCCTGCGCCTTGCGGATGGCGCCGTCGGAACCTTCACCGGGGTCGGTGTAGATGACCGTTGCGCCATAGGCGCTGAGAATCCGTTTGCGCTCCTTCGATACATTCGATGGCATGCACAAAGCGATCGGAATGCCATAGGCCGCGCCGAGCATGGCGTAAGCAATTCCGGTATTGCCGCTGGTGGAATCAAGCAGCGATTTGCCCACGCCCAGGTAGCCCGCGCGCAATGCTTCGTTCACGATTCTCGATGCGGCGCGATCCTTGACCGAGCCGCCTGGATTGGTCCACTCCGCCTTGGCCAAAACCTGCACGCCATTCAGACCTTCCGTCACACGCTCAAGCCGCAGTAGGGGTGTGCTGCCGATGCGCTGCGTTAGATTGACACCCAATAAAGTCGTCATACGTTCTGGTCGTTCCATTAAGCTGTGATCTTTGCTTCCTCGGGAAACCGGGGCTAGCCATGCTGCGATAGAGAGCCTCGACGGCATGGAGCAGCGCGTAGACCTCTTCTTCCATATGGCTTTGTCTTTCGTTGTTATTTTGATGCGCATTTTGAATCATGGATTCAAAGCGCCGGTCGATCAGCCCCGCGTGAATGAAATGCTTGGCGAAGTTCTCAAAGACGGCGAAATCTGTCGGCGCTTCAATGCCGCGCGTAATCAGCAATGCGCGCGCTGCGCAGGGCAATGCGGTAAAGAACCTCCTCGTTTTGCTGATCGCCGGATCGAAGCTATTCGCGCAATTGTCTGGCGGCATTCAGGTCGACTTCAATCAGATCGAAGAGTCCCGCAGAGCATTCGCCGATGCCTCTTCCAACCGGGGAAAAGGACTCCGACGCGCCCCAGTCCTGGTAGCAACTACTATCCTTACCAAAGACTGGAATCTTGCGTTGGCGGCCGGCAATCTCTTGAATCTCCTCTGTCCCTTTCTCATCCACATACGCGGCAAAAGAGGGATAATCGTTTTTCTTTTCGATCCATAGCTTCAAAACATCATGCGCGAATTTGCGAACGCGCCGTGGGCCGCAATATCCTTCGCCAATGTCCACATCTCGGCTCCTCGCATTGCCGGTAGCCTCAATCATGAATCCCTTCCGATCAGTCCCGTTGCGAGAATAAGACCCAGCGTAACATCGGTTCGACGCTCTCGGATGAAATCGAACGGCTCGACCAAGGCACACTTCTCCCGTGGACATATCCGACCCACTCAGTAGCGGAGGCGTGGGATCAGACGAAAAGAATCGAGGAAGCGGCCGGTGCTGGGGTATCTGTCTCCGACCGGCAGAGTGACCATGCTCTGGTAAAGGGTGCCATTCACCACATAGATACGGGTGAAGATGTGGTCGGTGTCGTTCTCCGTCTCCAGTTCCACGCCGGTGTGGCCGTCCAGCTCTATCTGCTCCTCGTGGAGTTTCTTTGTTTTGGGGGCGGTGAGCAGCCCCAGTTTTGCGCGTTCCAGCAAGCCCGCCGGCTCCAGGCCCGTGGCCTGCGCACCCTGATCGATCACCGCCACGCACAGATAGGAGGCGGAAATCTGCGCGCAATAGGAGACCATTTTGATGGACCCCTTCTCGGCCTCTTTTTGACTCCGCTCCACTTTCGGCTCGACGGGGAAAGAGATGCGAAACCCCTCCTCGGGGTATTTATATGTCTTCCACTTTTCGGTCTGCGCGCCGAGCGCAAAGGAGATGCAGAGCAAGCCAGCGCAGACTGCAAAGTGAACGGGGAAAATCAAGCGTAGAGTGTGCATCGCAGCGATTCTCCTGTTTCCTCCGCGGAGATGGACTTCCATCCTGCCGCCGGAGGGCTAAACAACTGCCGGCTGAAAGCCGATAGGTTGTGCGGCGACTGAAAGTCGCCTGTTTGCGG